>DBFBGQ010000098.1:0-9091 GCA_048201975.1 Candidatus Egerieenecus sp.
AGGGGCCGCAGCCCCTTCGACTTCCATTCGTATCCGCCGGCTCTGCCGGCGGGGCGGGTGGTTGATTTTGCTTGCAAAATCAATTCCTTACAACTTCGGACGACCTCTGGTTGGCCGAAGTTGCTTCCTCGAAAAAGTGGGCTTGCCCACTTTTTCGACACGCTGAGCGCGGCTCCGCTTACGCACAGCCGCGCTTCTTCTCCGCCCTGGCGGCGAAAATCCTGCGCATCAGGAAGCTCCCCATGCCCAGGCCAAAGGTGATCATAACGATGTTGGCCATGGCGGACACCCCCATCTGCAATCCCAGGGAGGTATTCCCCTGGGCCAGCAGGGACATGCAGCGGTACAGGCCCAACCCGGGCACAAAGGCGATGATGGCCAACGTGCCAAAGATGGTGGCGATCATCTTCAGCTGCCGGGCGGCGTACTGGGCCAGCAGGGAAGCCACCAGGGAGCCGATGAAAATCGCCGCCGTTTCCGGCAGGCCCGCCCACACCATCAGCGCCCAGTAAAGCGTATAGCCCACCGCGCCGATGCAACAGCCCGGGAGCCAGGCCCGGCGGGGGGTGTGCAGCAGCACCGCAAAGCCCAGGGTGCCCACAAAGCTGGTGAGCAGCGCGGTAAGAAAACTTCCGGGCATATCAGCCGCCTCCCATCAGCACATGATACAGCGACGAGGCGATCAGCGCGCCGCCGGCAATCAGGGTGGCGGTGAGGATGGCGCTCATGCCATGGGCCACCCCGGAAACGATGTCCCCGCGCATGGTATCCTGCACGGCGTTGGTCATGGCCAGGCCCGGCAGGAGGGGCATCAGCGCCCCGGCCACGCAGGCGTCCACCATGCCCAGGTGTGTGAAATGGTAAAACAACAGCGGCAGCAGCGTGGCAAAGAAGCTCCCTGCCAGGGTGGACACCATGCCCCCCAGGCGGAAGCGCTCCAGCAGGCAGGAAAGCGCCTGCACCAGCCCCGCGGTGGCCATGCCCACAAAAAAATCGGCCACGCCGCCCCCGAACATCACCGCGAACCCGCCGGAGGATACCGCCGCGGCCACGCCCAGCTGCCAGGGCTGAAAGGACAGGGAATGCTCGATCCTTTCCAGGGCGGCCTGGGCCTCCTGGGCGGTGATCTCCCCGGCCTCGGCCCGGCGGGAGATCTGGTTCACCGCGTCCACCCGGCTCAGGTTGGTGCCCTGGCGGTGCACCCGCAGCACGGCGGTCTCGTGGGTGCCGTCCTCCTTTTCGCAGCTGACGAACACGCCGCTGGGCACCGCGAAGCTCTCCACGTTTTTCAGCCCGAAGGCCCGCCCCATGCGGGTGACGGTCTCCTCCACCCGATAGGTTTCGCCGCCGTTTTCCATAATAATCCGCCCGGCCAGCTGCAACGGTTTGATGGACATGCTCTTCTCCATTTCCTTGCTCTCAATCGGTCAGCGTAAAGCGCACCATATATTTCCACAGCTCCCGCCGGTGGCGGGTATACAGCTTGCGCTGGCGGTACAGCCCCCGGTAGCTGACGTAGATCACATGCTTGAGGGATACGCTGTGGAAGGGGTGGCGCATGACATACCCCAGCGTCTGCAGGGTCAGGCCCTTGGGGTTGCGCACGTAGTTGTACACCGGCTGTCGGGTATAGGATACCCGGCGCGCCCCCACCAGATAACGGGTGATGAAGTCGAAATCCTCCCCCCACTCCAGGCGGCTGTTGAAGCGCACCTGCTGGCGGGCGATGAGCTCCCGGCGGAACAGCTTGTTCCACACCACCCCATAATAAAAGCTGTTGGGATACTTGCAGAGCAGAGCCAGAAAATCCTCCAGGGACAGGGTATCCTCCCGCTTGCCCAGGTCCTTCACCTCGGAGATGTTTCCAATATACATGGTGAACGCGCCGATGACCAGGTCGCTGTCGTCCTGCTCCGCCCGGCGCACCATGTGGGCCACGGCCTCGGGGGCCAGGCTGTCGTCGCTGTCCACAAACTGCACATACGTCCCCTGGCAGTGGGCCAGCGCCTGATTCCTGGCGGTGGAAACGCCCTGGTTTTCCTGGTGCACCACCACCAGGCGGCGGTCCCGGGCGGCATAGGCCTGCAAGCGCTTCAGGGTGTCGTCGGTGCTCCCGTCGTCCACCGCCACCACCTGCAAGCATGGATAGCTCTGGGACAACACGCTGTCCAGGCACCGTTGAATGGTTCTGCTGCAATTGTACGCGGGGATGACCACGCTAACCAGGGGTTGCTCCATGCTTCCGTACCTCCGCATCCTTCTCCGGCGGTTATCATAGTCACTTATTGTAAGGCGTGCGGCGGGGTTTGTCAAGCCGCGGCAGGCTTCGAGGGCCATCCGCGCGCCGCCGCGAAAACGGGGAGGGCACAAGATTTACATTGTTTTCACCAGAAGGCTTGAGAATCCGCCAATTTTACGCTATAATAAACGGGCATTAATCTGCCCGTGCGAATCAAAGGAGTAAGAGCGTTGAATCAGTACGATCGGGATAATTACCAAAACGCCGGGACGCAACCCGGCATGGAAGACCAGCAGGCGACCCGGGTGATGCCCTCCCTGGGCGGAGAAAACGGCGCCGGCCGCGTTGCGTCCCAAGCGCCCTCCACCCAGAGCGGCAGCGCGCCCGTGCGTCACCGCCGCGCCGCGCGTTATGCCGCGCAATACGAAACCGAGCAGGAAGCTCCCGCCCCGGCGGCTCCCGCTGAGCCGGCCGCGCCCGGCCGCGCCTCCGGCGTGCGCCGGATGCCGCCCGTGCTCCAGGAGCCCGAGGAACTCCAGCCGCAATCAAGGCTCCGCGCCAACCAGCGCGGGGTTGCCCCGCAGCCTTCCCAGGGCGTGCCGCGCCCGGCGGCGCTCATGCGCGCGCCCAACCAGGGGCAATCCGTGCAGACGGCGGGCCCCGTGCAGCGGCCCCGGCAGGGCAACCGGCGGGCGGTGAACGATCCCAACTACGCCCAACAACCCCCGGTGCAGGAGAGCCCCTATGCCCGCCCCGCGGCCAATGAGCCCCGGCCCGCAGCCAACGAGCCCCGGCCCGCGCCCGTGGACGACCGGCTCCGCGCGCGGCGGCCCCAGCAGCCCATCTACGAGGAAGATGACTGGGCCCCCGCCCAGCCCCAGGAAGAGCCCCCCCGCCGCAGGCGCCGGGGCTGCCTGATCAGCCTGGTTGCGGTGGTGGTGGCCATCGGCGTGATCGTGCTGGCCTTCCTGCTGCTCCCCAATGACGACAGCACCCTGGGCACCCTGAAGGGGCAGGTCCAGGGCGCGCTGAACGGCGTGGTGGACAATGTTACCACCCTCCTGGGCTATGACGCTTCCGCCCCGGCGGAGGTGCAGGAGTTCTCCGCCGCGCCCACCCAGGGCACCGCGCCCATGGACGTGGTGTTCACCTTGACCACCAACAAATACGCCATGGGCGTCCGCGTGGCGGATGCCAACGGCAATCCCCTGGTGGCCACCACCACCCCCTACTCGGACAACGCGGAATCCCGCATCTGGATGCTGACCATGTCCATGGACGGGGCCTGGTCCGGCACGGTGGAAGCGCAGGTGCTGGATGACCAGGGCGTGTGGACGCCCAGTGGGCGGACACAGACCCTGGAGATCACCGAGCCCGCCCAGGCGACCATCGCCACGGACGTGTTCAACCAGGCTGAAGAGACCATTGAGGTGATTACCGCTTCCCCCACGCCTGAGATGGTGACCTTCACGCCCACGCCCACGGCCACCTCGACGCCTACCCTGGAGCCTACGGCGACGCCTTCTGCTACACCGTCGCCTTCGCCTACGCCGTCGCCCTCCCCCACGCCCACGGCGACGCCTTCCCCCTCGCCCACGCCGTCTCCCACGCCTCTGCCTGACCTGACCGCCGAGGCTGTAGAGAGCGCCGTGGCTTCCAATCTGCTCACCTCTGAAACCGTCTATGACGGCGCCTCGAAGTCCAGCGACTTTATCCGGGACGAGGATAGCCGCTACAACATGGGCGACCAGAGCAATTACCTGCTGCTGGACTTTGGCGTGACCACTTTCCGCGGCAGCAACTTCCGTCAAAACGCCGCCAGCGGCAACGTCAGCCAGCTGCCCAGCGCCATGTCCGTGGCCTGGACCCAGGAGGCCGGCAGCGTGGAAGGCTCCAGCCGCAGCTACTACGGCATCGGCTGGACGGGTCAGCCCGCCATTATCAAGTGGAGCAAGGAAGTGCGCGAAACCACCAACATCGTGGAGGAAAAGCGCAACGTTACGGCCCTGAAGGAGGTCATCCTGGCGGGCCTGGATGGCAAGATCTACTTCCTGGACCTTGCCGACGGCGCCCCCACCCGCGAAGCCATCAACGTAGGCTATCCCATGAAGGGCTCCGTGAGCGTCAGCTCCTACGGCATGCCCCTGATGGCCGTGGGCCAGTATGCCCGCAAAATGGTCACTGGTACCGGCGACATCGGCGTGCGGTTCTTCAACCTGCTGACGCAAAAGCAGATCTACCTGCTGGACGGCCTGGACGACCGGGCCGTGGGCGTGGAGGGTTCCTTTGATTCCTCCGTCCTGTTTGACCGCACCAACGACGGCCTGGTAGCCGCAGGCGCCAACGGCATGCTCTACACCCTGGATTTGAACACCGAGTACGACGCCAAGATGGGCAGCATCGATATCGACCCCAAGGAGCAGCTGCTGGTGGCCAAGGCTTCCGGGCAGAAGAGCAAGACCGTACAGGTGCTTTCCTCCCTGGCCATGTACAGCCACTACGCCTACTACGCCGACATGACCGGCATCCTGCACTGCGTGGATACCGACACCATGAAGACCGTGTGGGCCGTGGATCTGGGCGACGCGGTGCAGGCAGCGGTTTCCCTGGACTTTGACGCGGATGGCAGCCTGTGGGTCTATGTGGCCAACACCCTGCAGAACCGCTCCAAGGGGACCTGCGACATCCGCCGCTACAACGCCATGACCGGCGAAGTGGACTGGACCCTTTCCGTGGGCGTCACCAAGGATGGCGGCAGCGCCATTCCCGGCGCCATGGCTTCCCCGGTGCTGGGCGAGAACAGCATCGATCATCTGGCCATCTTCACCCTGTCCAAGCTGAACAGCGATCCCGGCATTTCCGTGGAGGCCAGCGCCCCCGGCGCGGTGATCGCCGTGAACAAGCAGACCGGCGCGGTGGAATGGACCTACGCCCTGAGCGCCTACACCTACTCCAGCCCCGTGGCCGTCTACACCGAGGAGGGCGACGCGCGGATCATCCAGTGCGATAACGACGGCAACATCTACCTGCTGGACGGCCTGACGGGCAGCCTGGTTTCCACCCTGAAGGTGGAAGGCAACATCGAGGGTTCCCCCGCGGTGTACATGGACACCATGGTGGTGGGCACCACGGGCAAGAACACCTCCTTCATCTACGGCATTACCCTGCAGTAAGGTGATTTCAGCTGCATAAGCAAGCGGCGGGAGCAGGACTCCCCGGGCGGTACTCCCGCGCCGGCGTCCTGCGTCCGCCGCTTTGGTTTTTTCCCAGCCTTTTCGCGGAGGCAATCCCTCCTCCGCCCATCATGGATCATTTTTTGAAGGAGGTACTTATGGCACAAAAGGTATTGGTCGCCCTGGACCAGGGAACCACCAGTTCCCGGGCGGTGGTCTTCGATACCGCGGGCAGGATGCTGGCCGCCCACGGGGTGGAGTTCCCGCAGATTTTCCCCAAGCCCGGCTGGGTGGAGCACGACCCCCACGACATTCTGGAAACTCAGACCACGGCCCTGCGGCAGGCGGTGAAGCTCAGCGGCGTGGACGTGGCGGACATTGCCGCCATCGGCATCACCAACCAGCGGGAGACCACCCTGCTGTGGGACAGGGAAACCGGCGAATGCGTGCATAACGCCATTGTGTGGCAATGCCGGCGCACCGCCCACTATGTGGAAAAGCTCATGGCCCAGGGCCACGGGGATACCATTCGGGAAAAGACCGGGCTGATCCCCGACGCCTATTTCTCCGGCACCAAGCTGGCCTGGCTGCTGGACCGGCTGGACCTGCACGAGCGGGCAGAGCGGGGCGAGCTATGCTTCGGCACGGTGGACAGCTTTCTGGCCTGGCACCTGGTCACCGGCCGCCCCCACGTCACCGATGCCACCAATGCCGGCCGCACCATGCTCTTCAACCTGAAAACCCAGGATTGGGACGACGAGCTGCTGAACATCATGGACATTCCCCGGGCGTGCCTGCCCCAGGTGGTGGACACCGCGCAGGTCATCGGCACCCTGGACCCGGCGATCCTGGGGCGTCCCATCCCCGTGGCGGCCATGGCCGGGGACCAGCACGCTTCCCTATTCGGCCAGGCGTGCCTGCATCCCGGCATGGTGAAAAATACCTACGGCACCGGCTGCTTCATGCTGATGAACACCGGCGAGGAACTGATCTCCAGCCGCAGCGGGCTGCTATCCACCATGGCCTGGCGCATTGGCGGCAAGCCCACCTACGCCCTGGAGGGCAGCGTGTTCATGGGCGGCGCCACCATCCAATGGCTGCGGGATGAAATGAAGCTCATTGCCACCGCCGCCGAAAGCGAAGGCATGGCCAAGTCCGTAAAGGATACGGGCGGGGTATACCTGGTGCCGGCCTTTACGGGGCTGGGCGCGCCCTGGTGGGACATGTACAGCCGGGGCACCCTCATCGGCATGACCCGAGGCACGGGCCGCGCCCACGTGGTGCGGGCAGCCCTGGAAGCCATCGCCTACCAGTCCGCCGACCTGATGGAGGCCATGGCCAAGGACTGCGGCCGCACCCCCACCCAGCTGCAGGTGGACGGCGGCGCCAGTGCCAACGGCTTCCTGATGCAGTTCCAGGCGGACATCATGGGGATCAACGTGGTGCGCCCGCAGGTCATGGAGACCACCGCGCTGGGCGCGGCGCTGCTGGCAGGCCTGGCCACGGGCGTTTACGGCAGCCTGGAGGAGACCGCCGCCGTGTGGCAGCGAGACCTCACCTTTGAGCCGCAGATGGAGGCGCATCAGCGCTCGCAGCTGCTGGCCGGCTGGCACAAGGCCGTGGAGCGCTCCCTGCGCTGGGCCAAGGAATAACCCCGCGGGGCGGCTCCTCCGGCAGCTGAAAACAAGCAAGTAAAAAATGGACCGGCGGCCTGACCCTTCTGTCATCCGCCGGTCCATTGTCATGGGCGCTTTCTGCCGCCCCGCTCAGGGCTCCTTACGCTTTTCCCGATCCTTCATCACGTGCTTGAGCGTTCCTCCGCCCACGATGCAGCACGCGGCAACGCCCGTCAGGAAGCCGCCCAGACCATCCGGCAGGAAGCCATACCGGAAATTCAGCGACACCAATACGCCCAACCCCAGGCCCACGGAGAACACCGCCTGAAAGACGGACGCGCCCTTGCCCGCATCCATCGCCATTCCCCCTTCAATAGATTCTTGTATAGACCAGCTTCACCCCGCAGGCAACCAGCAGCTGCAGCGCCGACGTCGCCAACGAAGGCCGCAGGATTGACTTCTTCCGCCTGCGCATGCTATAATAGTTGCGTGTGCTGATGTGGTGGAATGGCAGACACCGGGGACTTTTGCAAACGCAGCAGGAGCGCGGGGCAGGGAAACCGCCCCGATGAATGCCGGCTAATTCGGCGAAAACCCCACCGGGGCAACGCCGAGCTAAACCAGCGGTCCATCCGCTGGCCATGTGTAGAGACTATACACCGGCGGCCTACACCCGCTTTGCGGGCATGGTCAAGACATAGTCCAGACCACAACGCGCCCACCGGCGCGGCCATGGCAACATGGTGCGGCAGGAAAATCCCCTGCCCCACAAGGGCGTGCGGGTTCGAGTCCCGCCATCAGCACAGTTTGGAAAGCCGCGGGAAAGCGCGGCGGAGCGGGCGTCCCCGAAAGGGCGGCGCTCTTTTTTTGTCCCGGAAAGGCCCCTACTCCCCTGTGAGCCGCCATTGGCAGAAGCTGCTCACCCGGCTGTCCACATATTTTTCAAAGGTGCAGGCGATGATACGCTTTTTCACCGGGTTAAAGCGGATGCGGAAAACGTGCACCTTGCCGCCGTCCCGGCTGTTGCCCGCGGGGTCGATCACCCAGAAGCCGTTCTCCTTCTCCGTGCGGGCCACGATCAGCAGCGCGTGGGCCGCGCCGTTGGCCTTGCGGCAGTAAAGATACACCGGGGAGTAGCTGCTGTCCTCCTCATACTTGGCGTACATCTGGTCAAAGATGAAGGTGCTAAAGGTCATCCGCTCCAGGCCGCCCAGGGTCTGGGTCACCTCATCATAGGGCTCGGAAAGGTCGCGCACGCCTATCAACGCGCTCATATCCCCCGGGGTGCAGTCCACCCCCAGGTAGGACAGCGCCATGGAATACACCGCCCGGGTACACATGTTGCCGCAATAAAACCGGTATTCCTCTCCCCAGGCGTTCTTGCGCTGGGTCAGGTCCAGGGGGCCGCCTTCCTCGCCGCCCAGCCAGTACCAGCCCACAAAGGTGGGGTCCTCCGCCATGTCCTGGGCGATGTGGCGGATCCGCCCGGCTTGCGCCTCCTTGGCCGAAGGGATGCCGTCGTCCTCCTCCTCGATGCCGAAATCGATGAACGCTTCCACCTCCTCCTGGGTGGTGCACAGGGGCAGGGAGGTGGCGGCGCGGGCGGGAGCGGCGGCATGCAACAGGCACCACAGCGTCGCAAAAAGCACAGCCGCATATGCTCTCATGACCTTCCTCCCTTCCGGCGGATTTGTATACTGTCTTTAGCATATCGGTTTTCCCCAACGATGTCAAATCTTTTCTGATTCCGACCGTATATGCCATGAAAAAAACGCTTGACGGGCTATTTTGCCTGCCCGTATGACGATTCTTTTACGAAATTTTCAAATTCTTCATTTTTCGCCGAACATTTCCGCTCCCATAATCGTCTAATATGGTGTAAAATAGGTTATCATCAGTCAAAGGGAGGGATGCGGCATGGGCAAGCGGCTCGCGCAGGGGCTGCTGACGCTGGCGCTGCTGATGCTGCTGCTTCCCGCCGCCCGGGCCGAGAGCGTGCGCCGGGCGCTGGTCATGGGGTTCGACTCCTTCCTGTCCCAGCCCTCCACCGCCCCCGCCTCGGC
>DBFBGQ010000099.1:0-14251 GCA_048201975.1 Candidatus Egerieenecus sp.
CATTTATACCTTTCGCATTGAGATCAACCGGCAGTTGGACGATTGCTACAACACCAATATGATCCTTCTGCGCTCCATGGGCCAGGAAATCGACAACGCCCTGGCGCAGGTGGAGATTATCACCCAGGAGCTGGCCTATGATTCCAATATCATGGAGGTGCTGCAGGAGCAGCAGGTCAACAGCTTCATTGTCAAGCTGATGTTTGAGGCACAGGAGCGCGTGGAGATCAGCGAAAGCCATCTGAGCAGCTTGAACGCGGACATGGTGCTGATCCGCCTGGACGACGCCATGCCCGAGAGCTATGGCCTGTGCGTGAACAGCGATTACATGGTCAGCCGGCAGGACTACCGGGATTTTCTGGAAAGCGGCGGCATCTCCGGCTGGAGCCTGGGCACGGAGAGCTCCTCCGGCACGCTGACCTTTTTTCATGAGGTGTATACCAGCATCCGTCAGCGCATTGGGGTCATCATGTGCACCATCAGCCAGGACAAGCTGTTTCAGCTGTTTCAGGGCGTAGAGAACATGATGGTCGTCGGGGAGCAGGGAATTCTTTATTCCAGCGACGGTGTGGCGCGCGCCCTACCTTCCCGGCTTAGTGCCGGCGCATGGCTGGAAGACAACGTTTATTTTGTTTCCCAGCCCTTGGAGCGTTTGGGCCTAACGCTGCTCACGCGCACGGAGATGCAGCCCCTGCGCCGGGAGGCGCTGTACAACGCGCTGCTCAATATGGCGGTGATTTCGCTGATTGGCCTGGCGTTGCTGGTGGGGTCGCACAATCAGGTGCGGAAGATGCTCAGTCACCTGGAGCAGACACGCAAGGCAGTGGTGGACCTGCCCGACGGAGCGGACCTCTCCACGCTGCTGCCGGATACCTGGAATGATGAGGCGGGGGAGTTGGCGGCGGCATTCAAGCGCCTGAACAGCCGGGTGAACGAGTATTATCATCGCCTGTTGCAGGAGGAGAAGGACAAGCGTCACGCCCAGCAGATGGCCCTGCAGTATCAGTTGAACCCTCACTTTCTGTTCAATTCGCTGTACTGGCTTCAGCTCCAGCTGGAAAACCGGAACATGGACGATGATTTGAGCGACGCCATTGCGCAGCTGGGACAGGTGCTGCACTACAACCTGGAAGAGCAGCTCACGGCCACGCTGGCGGAGGAAAAACACATGGCCCAGGCATACGTGGGCTTTATGGGCGGCATGAAGGGCAGCTGCATCACGCTGGATGTGGCGTTGCCTGCCGCGCTGGAATCCGTGACCGTGCCGCGCTTCACACTGCAGCCGCTGCTGGAAAACGCCATTCAGCACGGCTTTGTCAAGGGGAGCCCGCTGCATTTGCGGGTGATCTTTCAGGCGGAGAGCGCCTGCGCGGCGCTGCGCATTACCGTCGCCAACGACGGCAAACCGATTCCGCCCGAGCGGCTGGCGGAGCTGAACGATTACCTGCGGCAGCCGCAGAACGACCAGACGGCCCGCGGCGTAGGCCTGCGCAACATTCTGCGCCGCCTGACGCTCTCCTATGGCGATGGAGTTTCCATAACCGTTTCCTCCACGGAGGAGAAGACCCAGGTGATGATTATGCTTCCGCCCCCGAAATGCGGAAGGAAAGAGGCAACCTGATGAATATATTGATTGTGGATGACGACCAGATGATATGCGACGGCACAGCCAGGCGGCTGGCCAAGAGCGGCATTGCGGAGATCACGGACATCACCTGCGCCTATTCCGGTGAGGAAGCCCTGACCATTTTCCAGCAAAAGACCATTCATGTGCTGTTTACGGATATTCGCATGAACGGGCTGAGTGGCCTGGAGATGATTCAGGCGGTGAAGCGCCTGCAGCCGTATGTTATCTGCATTGTGGTTACAGCTTATGACCAGTTTCAATATGCGCAGCAGGCCATCCGCGTGGGCGTCCATGAATTTCTGGTCAAGCCGTGCAGCGGCAAGGAAATGCGGGATCAGGCATTGCAGGCGGTGAACCGTATGCGGGATTCCCAGCCCCACCGCCGGCGCCTGTTGGACGAGGCGCTGCGCGCGGCGGTGGGACAAACCGGCAGCCCGGTGGGGGAGACGTTCCGCTATTATGCCATGGAGGCGCCGGAGCAGGTGCGCCTGGTGCGGCTGACGGCGCGGGGGATGCGGCCCGAGGCGCCCGAGGGTGTGTGGTGCTATGCGCCCGGACAAGCGGACTTTATGCTCTTGGATGCCAACCGGGAGGATGCGGCGCAGGCATTGGAGGCTTCGCCCTGCGTGTCCGGCATCAGCGGGCCGGGCAATCAGCTCTGCGAGCTTTATCAGCAGGCGGGGGAGCGGCACACGGACCGGCAAATCGTGGCCATGGCCAAGCGTTTCGCCAGGGAGCACATTTGTGATCAGGTGGACATGGCGGTGGTGGCCAACGCCATGAATTTGAGCTACAGCTATTTCAGCCGCATTTTTCATGAGGAGACCGGCATGACCTTTTCCAAGTACATGCAGCATCTGCGCATTGAGGAGGCCGGACAGATGCTCCTGGCCGGGGAGAAGCTGGTGGATATCGCCGCCAAGCTGGGCTATCAGAATGCGGCGAACCTTACCCGCGCATTTAACCGCGAGCTGGGTATGTCCCCCAGCCAATGGGCGGACAGGCAGGGGAAAGCCTGATGCTTTGCCCGGCACGCGCGGAACGGCGTTTCTTCTGCGAGGGCGCGAGAGACGCCGTTTTTTGCAGCCTGCGGAAGCGTGAAAACTGTCCGCACGGCGGGATTTTGCGCCAACGGGAGAATTTTCCCGGATTTTCCAGTGGCGCGCGCCGCATAGTACCTCCTCAAAATCCCATACTAGCCAATGCAAAGACAATCAGGAAAGCAAGGAGGCAGGCTTTGTGCGAGCGACGGGCATTGTGCGCAGAATTGACGAACTGGGACGGGTGGTTATACCCAAGGAGATTCGTAGAACACTTCGTATTCGAGAGGGCGACCCGCTGGAGATTTACACAGACCGAGATGGCGAGGTCATTTTGAAGAAATACTCTCCCATCGGAGAGATGTCCTCGTTTGCCAAGGATTATACCGAATCCTTGTTCCGTTCCCTGGGGCATATCGCCTGCATCGTGGACCGGGATCAGGTGGTGGCGGCCAGCGGCGTAAGCAAAAAGGAGCTATGGGATAAGCCCATCAGCCACGACCTGGAGGCGGCGATTGCCAACCGGCAGACAGTGGCGCTCAATCGCCAAAATGGAAGCCGTACCGTGGCCGTTACCAGCGAAGAGGATCCTTCGGGCTATACCGCGCAGGTGCTTTCGCCCATTATTGCGGATGGGGAGGCCATCGGCGCCGTGCTGCTCCTTAGCCGCGAGCAAGGGGCGCGCATGGGGGACACAGAGCTAAAAGTGGCCGAAACCGCTGCGGGGATTGTAGGCCGACAGATGGAGCAATGAACCCGCTGCTGCTGGGGCTATTGCTGGCAGCGCTGCTGGCCACGCCCCTGGAGCTTCAGCTGGTGCTCAGCGCCGGAGAGAGCGTGACCGGGCAGGCGCGGCTGTGGGTGTGGGGGGTGCCCCTCCGCTGGGCGTTTCGCACCCAGCGGGAGAAGCACCGCCTGCGCTTGTTGGTGCGGGGTGGTAGGGTCCATACCGGAGAGCGGCAAGCGCCCACCATTGCTCCAAGCCGCGCAAAGGTTTGGTTGGGCACGCTGCTGCGCACGGACCGGGCTAGGAAATGGCTGCTGAACGGCATCCGCCTGACGCATTGCGATGCCAGGTTGCGCCTGGCCATGCGCGACGCCGCGAAAACGGCGGTGCTTACGGGAGCGCTGGCCGCCCTCAGCGGACTGTTGCCACAGCGGCTCCGGCTTCGCGTCGCCCCGGATTTCTGGGGGGAGCATAGCGCCTTTTTCCTGCGATTGGGGTTGGTTACCCATCTGGGGACGCTCGCGGTGACGGGGTTGCTATTGCTGAGCGCCTGGGCGGCGGAGCGCAGAGAACATCGGAACGATAGGGAGGGAACATAATGGAGCATCCCATTGGGGAGATGATGCAAAGCACCATGGCCAGCATCAAGGACATGGTGGATGTGAATACCGTGGTGGGGGACCCGGTGGTGGCGGCTACCGGTGCCACGATCATCCCGGTGAGCAAGGTCAGCTTCGGCTATGTGACCGGCGGGGGCGACCTTCCTTGTGAGGAGAAGGCGAAGCTGCATCCGCCGCTGGAAAGCTCCGCCTTCCCCTTTGTGGGGGGAAGCGGCGCGGGGGTTTCGGTGCAGCCCGTGGGCTTTCTGGTGGTTTCAGGGGAGGATGTGCGCATGCTTCCCGCCCAGCCGCTGACGGTGGCGGATCGGATGGTGGAGCTGCTGCCCGGCGTGGTGGAGGATATGAAACACATTTTCTCCAAAGACGGGCGCAGGCATAGCGGCCCGCCCACCTATGGGGAGGGATGAGCATGGATAGGCAAGCGATGCGGGAGGAGAGCTTCCAACGGGAAGGCTCCTCCCGAGCTTTTTCATGTGGGAAAGCGCGGTGGATGGCGGCGCTGGCGGCTGCGCTCCTGGCGCTGCTGTGGCAGCCTGGGGCGGCACAGGCGCAGGAAGTAACAAGCTCCGCCGCGTCCGCCATTGTGATCGAGGCCCAGCATGGCACAGTGCTTCTGTCCCATCAGGCGGATGTGGAGCGCCCCATGGCGTCCACCACCAAGGTGATGACTGCGCTGCTGGCCCTGGAGGAGTGTGACTTGACCGAGCTGGTTACCGCCGGGCATAACGCCTTTGGCGTGCCGGGCACTAGCATCTACTTGAGCGAAGGCGAGACGCTGACCATGGAGGATATGCTCTACGGGCTGATGCTGGCCAGCGGCAATGATGCGGCGGTGGCCATCGCCGAGCATATCGACGGCTCGGTGGAGAGCTTCTGCCAGCGTATGACGGCGCGCGCCCGGGAGCTGGGCTGTGAGCATACGGTGTTTCTGACGCCCCATGGTCTGCCCCAGGAGGGACATTATACCACCGCCTATGATCTGGCGCTGATTGCCCGGGAAGCCATGAAAAATGAAACCTTCCGCCAGATTGTTTCCACTACCCGGGCCACCATTCCCTGGGAGGGCCGCTCCTATGACCGTATCCTGAACAACAAAAACAAGCTGCTGACCTCGTATCCAGGGGCGACCGGCATCAAGACGGGCTATACCCGGGCTGCAGGCCGGTGCCTGGTTTCCAGCGCGCAGCGGGACGGTATGGAGCTAATTTGCGTGGTGCTAAACTGTGCGGATTGGTTTGACGAATCCGCTCGATTGCTGGATGCCGCTTTCGAGCAGTATGGTTGGTGCGCCATGCTGGAGGCGGGGGAGACCGTGCGGGAAATGACGGTGGAGGTCAGCGACGGCACGGCGCTGCCCATTGTGGCCCAGGGGGATCTGGGGGCAGCCGTGCCCAAGGACAGCCTGCCGGACCTGGAGCTGGAGCTGCCGGAGCGACTGGAAGCGCCCATAGACCGTGGGGAGGTGTTGGGGCTTGCGCGCATGGTGGTGCGCGGTGAGACGGTTGCGCAGGTGCCCCTGGTAGCCGGAAAGGCGGTGGTCCGGGATGACTTTCCCTACCGCCTCCGCCACTATTTCTCCCTCTGGCTTACCCAATGAACCAAGGACCACACGTTTCCAGGCGGATGTCGCTCGCGCGCTCTTGTGTTTTCCCGCGTTTTTTGGTATGCTTACATGGATGTGGCAACGCTTGCGCAGGCGGTTGCTGTGAGCGAAAGGGCGGGGAGGCGCATGCTGAAGGTTCGCAAACTGACCCAGGAGGAGCTGGAAACGTTGCCGCCTCTTTCCGCAGCGTGCCTGTGTGGGGATGAAACGGTGCTGCGCATGGGGCGTAGCGGCTTTTCGATGGGTTATGTACCCCTGGAAAAAGCGGAGTGGCGGAATTTTCCGCCTTCGTTACCCCTGCCGTTGCCCGAACTGATTACGCGGATGGATGCGTCCGCTTATGGGGCGTTTGAGGAGCAGAAATTCTGCGCCTTGGCCGTGGTGTGCCGGGATGGCCAAGGCTGGGGCGAGCTGCTGGATATTCGGGTGGACGCGGCATGGCGCAGGCAGGGGATCGCCACGGCGCTGCTGGCTTCCTGCGAAGGGTTTGCCGTCCGGCGCGGCCTCCATGGCCTGCGGGTCACCGTCAGCGATCAAAACCCGGTCATGTGCCAGTTCTTGGAGGCCAGCGGCTTTCAGGTGCAGGGGATGGACCGTTTCCTGTACAGCCGCCTTCCGGAGGAGCGGAACAAACCCTTGGCCCTGCGGGCTTGCGCCCTGATGTGCTACAAGATGACGGAAAGAGGATGAACCCATGCGTTTGCAAAAGTATCTGGCCCAAAGCGGCGTGGCGTCCAGGCGAGCGGCGGAAAAGCTCATTGCCGAGGGCCATGTGACCGTGAATGGGGAGAAAATTACCCAGATGGGCGTGCAGGTGGAAGAGAATGACCGGGTGGCCGTGGATGGAAAGGTCGTTCATCTGGAGGAGGAGAAACACTATCTGCTGTATTACAAGCCCATCGGCGAAGTCACCACCGTGCAGGACCCCGAAGGGCGTCCCACGGTGCTGGACAAGTTCCGGGATTATCCCGTTCGCCTGGTGCCTGCGGGCCGCCTGGACTTTGACAGCGAAGGGCTGCTGCTGCTGACCAATGACGGCGATGTGATTCAGCGGGTGCTGCACCCCAGCCACGAGGTAGAGAAAAGCTATTTGACCAAGGTTAGCAATCATCTCACTGCCGAGGAGCTTGCCCGGCTCAGGTCAGGCGTGATGCTGGATGGGCGGATGACCTCTCCTGCGCGGCTGCGGGTCATTAAGGAGGAAACCTTCTCCACCACCGTGCTGGTGAGCATCCATGAGGGGCGGAACCGGCAGGTGCGGCGCATGTTCGAGGCGGTGGGCCATCAAGTGGTGGCGCTGAAGCGGGTGCGCTTCGGTCCCCTGCAGCTGGGGGATCTTCGCCGGGGCTGCTGGCGTTACCTGACCGATGAAGAAGTACAAAGGTTAAAGGAGCTGTGAGCATGAGCTTCGTGTTGCGCAGCGCTCGTTATTTGGCCCAGGACGCTCTGCGCCAGGCCCTGCGGCCCGGAGCCAGGGTGGTGGACGCCACCATGGGCAACGGGTACGATACCTGCTTTCTGGCGGAACTGGTGGGGGAGACGGGGCATGTCATTGCCTTTGACCTGCAAGCGGATGCTGTGGAGCGTACCCGCTGCCTGCTGAAGTCCCGGGGACTGTTGGAACGCTGCTCATTGCATTGCGTGGGGCATGAGCATTTGGCAGAGGTCGTGGGGGAGCCGCTGGACGCGGTGATGTTAAACCTTGGGTGGCTGCCGGGGGGCGATAAATCCATCACCACCCGCTGGGAAACCACCATCCAGGCGGTGCAGGCCGCCTTGGAATTGCTGGTCCCCGGAGGCCTGCTGACCCTCTGCGCCTATCCTGGCCATCCCGCCGGAGACGAGGAGCGGGAGCGCCTGACGGCCTTCTTCGCGTCCCTTCGCCCCCAGGAGTTCAATGTGCTGCATCAGAGGTTTCTCAACGCGGGCCCTGGCGCCCCGGAGTGCTTTCTGGTGCAGAAACAGGGAATGGAATAAGTAACCGCTCCGCGCCGGCTCTTCCGGCGCGGGCGCTTTTTTACGCGCATAGAAAAAGAGAGAGGCGATAAGAAAACGCCTCTCCCTTTTGCCTTCCAGGAAGGAATTACACCAGCTCCAGAATGACCATTTCCGCAGCGTCGCCGCGACGGGGTCCCAGCTTGTAGATGCGGGTGTAACCGCCGGAGCAGTTCTTTTCCGCGTTGCGGGCCTTGTACTTGGGGCCGATCTCACGGAAGAGCTTCTCCACCACAGGATGCTTGTTGTCCTTGGTGCGCTCCTTGTAATCCCGCTTGTTCTCGTCGGGCTTCTTCTGCTCCTTCAGGTCGTACAGGTACGCCATCATCAGACGGCGAGCATGCAGCTTGGAGGGAGCGTCGTTCACAACCTCCAGGGTCATCAGCTGACCCTTGTCGTTGTGGGTTTCCTTGGTGGTCTGCACGTTATTGTCGCATTCCTTGATCGCCAGGGTAATCATGCGATCGGCAATGCGGCGCACTTCCTTGGCCTTCGCCTCGGTGGTCTCGATGCGGCCGTACCAGATGAGGTTGGTCACCTGATTACGCAGCAGCGCCTTGCGCTGATCGGCCGTGCGACCCAGCTTGCGTTGATGTGCCATGGGGATGTTCCTCCTTTACGGGCAGGGGAGGGGAATAGCCGCCCCTGCTTCCGCTCCGTCTTATTCTTCGTTGGGACGCAGGCCGAGACCCAGCGCTTCCAGCTTTTGCTCGACCTCTTCCAGGCTCTTGCGGCCCAGGTTGCGAACCTTCATCATGTCTTCCTGGTTGCGCTGCACCAGCTCGGCCACGCTGTTGATGCCGGCCCGCTTCAGGCAGTTGTACGCGCGCACCGACAGGTCCAGCTCCTCAATGGTCATTTCGAGGACCTTTTCTTTCTTGTCGTCCTCGGGCTGCACCATGCTGACGGGCATGACCTGGTCAGTCAGGCTCACAAACAGGGACAGATGCTCGCTGAGAATCTTCGCCGCACCGCTGATGGCCTCGTCGGGCATCAGCGTGCCATTGGTCCAGATCTCCAGCGTCAGCTTGTCATAGTCGGTAATCTGCCCCACACGGGTGTCTTCCACGGTGTAGTTCACCTTGCGAATGGGGGTGAAAATGCTGTCCATGGGAATCACGCCGATGGGCATGTTGGGATTTTTGTTCTTGTCCGCGCTCACATAGCCGCGGCCCTTTTCCAGGATCAGCTGCATCTGCAGATGCGCGTCCTCGTTCAGGGTGGCGATGTGCAGCTCGGGATTGATGATCTCCACCTCGTCATCCACATGGATGTCCGCGGCGGTTACCTCGCAGGGACCCTGCGCGTCGATGGTAACCTGCTTGGGTGTGTCGCAGTACATCTTCACGGCCAGGCACTTGAGGTTCAGGATCAGCTCGGTGACGTCCTCTTTCACGCCCGGTACAGTAGAGAACTCATGCTGCACACCCTCGATGTGCACAGAAGAGACCGCCACGCCAGGGAGGGAGGACAGCAGCACACGGCGCAGGGAGTTGCCCAGGGTGTGGCCGAAGCCGCGCTCCAGGGGTTCCACAACAAACTTGCCGTAGCAGTTGTTCTGGCCAACCTCCACGCACTCGATGCGTGCCTTTTCGATTTCGACGATCATTTCGTTTACCCTCCTCTAATGGTTCAAGCCTGAAGGGTAGCGCCGTCGGGAGAGCAGCCACAGGACTGCCCCTCCCATGGCACCCATCATTACCGGGAGTAGAACTCGACGATCATGTTCTCCTGCAGCTGCAGGTCGATATCCTCGCGGGCGGGCAGCGCGTTCACGGTGCCGGTCAGGTTGGGAGCGTCAAAGGTCAGCCACTTGGGGGTCAGCACGGAAGTGCCCTCCCGCAGGGCCTTGAAGATGTCCTTCTCAGCGGAAGAGGGACGCAGGGTGATCACGTCGCCCACCTTCACGGAGTAGGAGGGGATGTCCACCTTCTTGCCGTTGACGCGGATGTGGCCATGGCCCACCACCTGACGGGCCATCCGGCGGGTCTTGGCCAGGCCCAGGCGGTACACCACGTTGTCCAGGCGCAGCTCCAGCAGCTGGAGCATGTTGTCGCCGGTGATGCCCTTCATGTTGGCGGCCTTGAGGTAATAACGGTGGAACTGCTTTTCCAGAATGCCGTAGACAAACTTGACCTTCTGCTTTTCCTTCAGCTGCGCGCCGTATTCGGAAACCTTCTTACGGCGGGTGCCGCCGGGATTACGGGTAGACTTTTTGTTGCTGTAGCCCATCACCGCCGGAGAAATATCGAAGCTCCGGCACTTGCGGGCGATCGGTTGCTTATTGACAGCCATTGTATGTTGTCCTCCTTCAATACCTTACACGCGGCGGCGCTTGGGCGGACGGCAGCCATTGTGGGGAATGGGCGTCACGTCCTTGATCATGTTCACTTCCAGGCCCGCGGCCTGCAGGGAGCGGATCGCGGCTTCACGTCCGGAGCCGGGTCCCTTCACATACACTTCCACGGTCTTCAGGCCGAATTCCATGGCCGCCTTGGCAGCGGTCTCGGCAGCCATCTGCGCCGCAAAGGGCGTGGACTTCTTGCTGCCGCGGAATCCCAACCCGCCGGAGGAAGCCCAGGACAGGGCGTTGCCATTGGTGTCGGTGATGGTCACGATGGTGTTATTGAAAGAAGAACGGATATGGGCGGCGCCGCGCTCTACGAGCTTCTTCTCACGGCGCTTGCGCGTTACCTTCTTGAGCTTTTGCTTGGTGGGTGCCATTTTTATCCCTCCGTGCCCTCATGGGGCGTATCATTGCGTCAGGCCCAGATTACTTGGTGGCCTTCTTCTTGCCGGCAATGGTCTTCTTGGGACCCTTGCGGGTACGGGCATTCTGCTTGGTGTTCTGACCGCGCACCGGCAGTCCCCGGCGATGACGGACGCCGCGGTAGCAGCCGATTTCCATCAGCCGCTTCACGTTCAGGGAAACTTCCCGGCGCAGGTCGCCTTCCACCTTCAGGTGATGCTCGATGTAGTCACGCAGCTTGCTGATTTCAGTCTCGGAGAGATCCTTGATCCGGGTGTCGGGATTGATGCCGATCTCCGCAATCATCTTCTGAGAGGTCGTCAGGCCGATGCCGTAGATATAGGTCAGGCCGACTTCCACGCGCTTTTCTCTGGGCAGGTCGACGCCCGCAATGCGTGCCATGTGTGTAATACACCTCCAAATTGTGCTTGCGGCCCATGCCGCGATGAAAGAAGCGGAGCCATTCGTCCCGCGCCAGGCAACCCTACCGGGCAAAGAACGCATTTTTCCGCAGCTTCGTGTCCCGCGAGGTGAATGCAGGCGGGACGGCACCACGCATCGCCGGAAGGCGCTAAGCGCAATGCCTGCCAAAAAATTGAGAAGACTTATGGTCAACCGGTGGAACACATCCTTGAGGAAGGACATGCAGCCGCCCACCCGTCGAACCTACTCGGCAACCATTACATTCTAGCACGGAAGCAAGAAATTGTAAATCTTTTTTTGCCCCGTTTGAAACTTTTTTTTCGCCTTTCGGGGAGATTTTTTCAGGGATGCACGCCCGTGGGAGGAACGGTTCATTCGCGGGGGGGCATGGAGACCACCGTGCCGGTCTTGCGCGCCTCCTCCGCCCGGAAAACCGCCAGGTGGCCGTTCACCGAATCCTCGATGGAGGTGCAGGAGACGGAGGGCGTCTGCCCCTGCAGCACGTGTACGAAATCCTCCACCAGGCGCAGGTCTCCGCCACCGTGGGTGCCGTTGGTTCCGCTCTTGTCTCCACCGATTCCCAGATCGACGGTTTCCTCCCGCCAGCCCGCTTCGCTGGCGGTGTCGATGGTGCGCACCACATAGCGGGAATCGTCGAACACGCCTTTGATCTCGCCCCTGGTGCCGACAATGTGCAGGTTGCGCTCCGGCTTGGCGGCTCCGCCGATCATGTTCAGGGTGGCGGTGGCGCCGTCGGCGAACTGCAGCAGCACGGACTGATGGTCCACCACGGTGTGGTCGCATTGCCACACGCAACGGCCGTGAACGTTGTCGCCTTTCAGGGAAGCGATCTTGTCCGAGAGGGTGGGATGCTCCATGCCTTCCAGACAGTCCCATACATAGAATGCCCATCGGTCGGGGTGGTCGATGTAGTGCTTTTTGGCCGAATAGAGGCAGTCTGCTTCCAGGGGGCAGTCCACCATGCAGCGCTTGCCTGCCCCACGGGGCATTTTCTCCGGCGCAAACTGGAAGTCCCCGCCAAAGCTGGAGATCCGCGCCGGTGCCACCCCGCTTTTCAGCCAGATGATCAGATCCATGTCGTGGCAGCACTTGGCCAGCAGCATGGAGGCGCCGCAGGCCTCCTCGTTGCCCCACTTGCCGCGAATGTAGGAAACTGCCAGATGGTGATAGCTCACATGCTCCGTGCACTGGATGCTGATGATGTCCCCAATCTCTCCGTGCATGAGCCGCTCCTTGATCTGCGCATAGAAGGGGGCGTAGCGCAGCACGTGACAGATCATCACCCGGCGGCCGGTTTCCCGGGCCGTGCGGACCAGGTCCCACATTTCCGTTTCGTTCACGGCAAAGGGTTTCTCCAGCAACATGTCGTATCCGGCGCGGAGCAGGGGAATGGCCGTGGGCACGTGCTGGGTGTCCATGGTTCCGTTGATGACCGCGTCGGCCAGCCGGGGCCGTGCGGCCAGTTCCTGGGCGCTTTCAAAGCACATTTCCGCAGGGATATGAAATTGCTGCGCCGCCTTTTTCCGGCGGATGGGATCGGGGTCGGCCACCCCGACAATGTTCAGCGCTTCGGGGTGCGCCAGCGCATAGGAAGCATAGAGCATGGCGCGATGCCCCGCGCCAACGATGATTGCGGAAACCGGCATGGATGAGTTCCTCCTTTATTGAGGGCGTCTTTTGCAGGGCTTGCCGCATCGATTGCGCAAGCGGATATATTTATTATGTAGAAAAGGTTGAACGGTGTCAAGCTGAAACGTCCCATGCCATGAAAAACATCCGTTGTCCGCCTCTTCCCCCGAACCGAGGATTTTGGTATAATGGTCCCGGCGCGCTTGCGCGTCCAAAAAGGAGGTTGCCTATGCTGTCGATTCCCCGGAACGTGGCGTGGCTCCTGCGCCAGTGCCGGCAGGCCGGGTATGCGGCCTATGTGGTGGGGGGCTGCGTCCGCGACGCGCTGCTGGGCCGCGCGCCGAAGGATTGGGATTTGTGCACCTCTGCCACGCCCCAGGAAATGCTGCGCGTCTTCGCGGGGGCGCATGTGGTGGAAACGGGGCTCAAGCACGGCACGCTGACCGTGGTGCTGGATCATATTCCCTATGAGGTGACCACCTTCCGCGTGGAGGAAGGGTATGCCGATCACCGGCACCCGGACCGGGTGCGCTTCGTCCATGACGTGCGGGAGGATCTGGCCCGGCGGGACTTTACGGTCAATGCCATGGCCTGGTCCCCGGAGGAAGGGCTGGTGGACGCCTTTGGCGGCCAGGAGGATCTTCGGACGGGCGTGATTCGCTGCGTGGGGGAACCCGATACCCGCTTTGGAGAGGATGCTCTGCGGATTTTGCGGGCGCTGCGCTTTGCCGCGACCTATGCGTTCCGGATTGATGGCGGCACCTCCGCGTCCATTCACCGGCTGCATCCCACCCTGCGGCACGTGGCGGCGGAGCGGATCCGCGTGGAGCTGGGCAAGCTGCTGTGCGGAAGCGCCGCGGCGGAGATTCTTCGGCTGTATCCGGACGTTTTGCATACGGTGCTCCCGGAGACGGCGGCCATGTATGGATTCGATCAGCGTACGCCGCATCACCGCTACGATGTGTGGGAACACACGCTGCATGTGCTGGCGGCGATTCCCGGGGAGGAAACCCTGCGCTGGGCCGCGCTGCTTCATGATGCGGGCAAGCCGGAGGCCTTCACACTGGATGCTTCCGGCGTCGGCCATGCGTATGGTCACGGAAAAATCAGCCTGGAGAAAGCGGAAAGCGCCATGGCGCGGCTGAAGATGGACCGATCCACCTGGGAGGATGTAACGCTGCTGGTGGAGAAGCACGACCTGCCGCTTTCGTCGGAGAGGCGGCTGATGAAACGACGGCTGCATCAGCTGGGGGAGCGTCGCCTGCGGATGCTGATCCAGCTCCAACGCGCCGACGCCCTGGGAAAGGGTACGCTTGCGCCGGAGGAAGTGGAGGAAGCAACCCGGGAACGTTGCCGGACGCTGGACGCGCTGGTGGCGGAGGACGCCTGCGTCTCCCTGCGGCAGCTGGCGGTCCGCGGCGGGGACCTGCTGTCGGCGGGGATTCCCGCAGGTAGGGCGCTGGGGCAGATCCTGGAGCGGCTGCTGGAGGAAGTAATGGAGGAAGCGCTGCCCAATCAGCGGGAAGCCCTGCTGCGGCGGGCGTTGGAAATGGCGCGGGAAGGAGGTTCCCATGGGCAAATGGAATGACGAGCTGGAGCTGAAAATCCAGAAGCTCCCGGAAAGCCCCGGCTGTTATCTGATGAAGGACGCCGAAGGGACCATCATTTACGTGGGCAAGGCGGTAAATTTGAAAAACCGCGTCCGCTCCTATTTCCGGGAGACCTATCATACCCCCAAGGTGGCCGCCATGATTAGCCATATCCAGGATTTCGATATTCTCCTGTGCGAAAGCAATTTGGAGGCCCTTTGCCTGGAG
>DBFBGQ010000100.1:0-58696 GCA_048201975.1 Candidatus Egerieenecus sp.
CAAGGCGCTCGCTGAGCTCCCGCAGCACCGTGTCGTCCAGGGAACCGTGGGCTTCCTTGCGGTAGCGGGCGATAAAGGGCAGGGTGTTTCCCTCGTCCAGCAGCGCGATTACTGCCTCCACCTGCCACGGGGCCAGCTGAAATTCCTGGCATAGGGTTTCCACTAGGGTCATCACAGAACCTCCTCCACATGTCCGTCGCTGCCGGCAAGTATGCCGCTGGCGAAGGCAAACATCAGGTTAAAGCCGCCGCAGTCCCCGTCCACGTCCAGCACCTCTCCGGCGGCGTGCAGCCCGGGAACCAGGCGGGATTCCAGGTTTTCCGGGGAGAACTCCTCCCAGGCGGCGCCCCCCGCGGTGACCTGGGCGCTCTCAAAGCCTTTGACGCCGCGCACTGGCAGGGCGAAATCCGCCGCCAGGGCCGCGAGTGCTTTGATTTCATGGCCGCTCAGGGAGGCAATGGGGCGGGAAAGCGGCCCGACGCCCGCGCAGCGCAGCAGCGCCGTGCCCAGGCGGGCGACGCACAGCCCGGTGAACAGCTGCTCCAGGGGAACGCTTCCCCAGGCCGCCCGCCGCCGGGCCAATTCCGCCGCGCAGGCTTCCGCGCCGGGCAACCCCATGGCGGGCAGCAGGTTCAGGTGCAGGCAGGTATCCTGCCCCTGGGCGAAGCGGGCCAGCTGCATGATGCATACGCCGCTGAGCCCGTAGTCCGCAAACAGGGCTTCCCCCCGCGTGCGGCGCACCGTCTGCTCCCGCCGCGTGATCCAGGCTTCCGCCCGGACGCGGATGCCCGACAGGCCCCGCAGGGGAGCGGTATCGGTCTCAATCTGTGTCAGGGCGGGGAAGGTGCGGCGCAGGGTATGTCCCAGGCCGGAAAGCAGCGGGTAGCAGGAGCCGTCGCTGCCCAGCTTGGGCTGCGCCCTGCCTCCGCCGGCCACAATCACCCGCCCGGCCCGAAGCGTCTCTCCGGCCAGCTTCACAGCAAAGCCGCCCTTTTGCCGGGTCAAACCTTCCACCGGGGCGAGGGTGCGCAGCGCGACGCCCTGGCGCGCCAGGGTCAGGCGGAGCGCGTCCAGCACCGAGGCGGCTTGCCCACTGGCAGGGTATACCCGTCCCATGTCCTCGGTGCGCAGGCGCAGCCCCAGGGAATCAAAGAAGGTTTCCAGCTCCCCCTGGCCGCACCGCTCCAGCACCCGCCGGGCAAAGGCTTCGCCGCCTGGATAGGCGGGAGCGGAGCGGTTCATCAGGTTGCAGCGGCCGTTGCCGGTGGCCAGCAGCTTTTTGCCGACCCGGTCCAGCCGCTCCAGCAGCAGCGTTTCCTCCCCCCGGCGGCTGGCGGCGATGGCCGCGGCCATGCCAGCCGGGCCGCCGCCGATGATGACTGTGGGCGTCATGGCGCGCATCCTTTCTGTCGGTTCCTCATCGCGCCCGGCTCCGCGCGTCTGCGCAAGCGGAGCGAGGCGAAACCATATTATAGCACGCCGGGGAAAGAATTGCCACTCCCGGGCGCTTCCACCAGAAAAAACGCCGAACCGCGCCATGGCGTTTTCCCAGGCAAAGACGGCCAAAAAATGAAGGAAATCCCTGTGGGCGCAATTGACATTTCCTTCTGGAGCGCTTATAATTGATATGTTCGAGGATTTCCCGCGTTTTTTGGCGTGTCCTGCTAAAGCTCGCGGCTACTCCGAGGGCTTTCCGGGACGGCCGGAGAAGCCCAGAAAATGTCAAGGAGGTACATCCATGGCACTCAAAATGACCGTCGACGGCAATACCGCCGTCAGCCATGTCGCGTATGCGTTCAGCGATGTGGCAGCCATTTACCCCATCACGCCTTCTTCCCCCATGGCGGAAGTGGCCGATGAGTGGTCCGCCCAGAACCGCAAAAATCTGTTCGGACAAACCGTGAGAATCGCAGAAATGCAGTCCGAGGCCGGCGCGGCCGGCGCTGTGCACGGCTCTTTGGCCGCAGGCGCCCTGACCACCACCTTCACCGCCTCCCAGGGTCTGCTGCTGATGATCCCCAACATGTACAAGATCGCCGGTGAGCTGACCCCCGCGGTGTTCCATGTGAGCGCCCGCGCCCTGGCCTATCACGCCCTGTCCATCTTTGGCGATCACAGCGACGTCATGGCTTGCCGCCAGACCGGCTTTGCCATGCTGGCCAGCAATTCCGTGCAGGAAGCCTGCGACATGGCGCTGGTGGCTCACCTGGCTACCCTGAAGAGCTCCGTGCCCTTCCTCCATTTCTTCGACGGCTTCCGTACCAGCCACGAGATCCAGAAGATCGACGCGCCCGAGTACGACGAGATCGCCAAGATCGTGCCTTGGGACAAGGTGGAGGAGTTCCGCGCCCGCAGCCTGAACCCTGATCATCCGCATCAGGCCGGCACTGCCCAGAACCCCGATATCTACTTCCAGGGCCGCGAGGCTGGCAACAAGTATTATCTGGCCGTGCCCGAAATCGTCGAGGAGACCATGGCGCAGGTGGGCGAGCTCACCGGCCGCCACTACCATCTGTTCGACTATGTGGGCGCTCCCGACGCGGACAAGGTGATCATCGCCATGGGCTCCGGCTGCGACGTGGCCGACGAGGCTGTGACCAAGATGGTCTCCATGGGCGAAAAGGTGGGCGTGATCAAGTGCCATCTGTACCGTCCCTTCTCCGTGAAGCACTTCATCGCCGCCATCCCCGCCAGCTGCAAGAAGATCGCCGTGCTGGACCGCACCAAGGAATCCGGCTCCCTGGGCGAGCCCCTGTACCTGGATGTGTGCGCCGCGCTCACCGAGGCCGGACGCACGGACATCAAGGTGGTGGGCGGCCGCTATGGCCTGGGCTCCAAGGAGTTCACCCCCACCCATGTGAAGGCCGTGTTCGCCAACCTGGACGGCGAAATGAAGAACCACTTCACCGTGGGCATCGTGGATGACGTGACCGGCACCAGCCTGCCCGTGGGCGAGCTGTTCAACGCCGCTCCCGAGGGCGCCATCAGCTGCAAGTTCTACGGCCTGGGCTCCGACGGCACCGTGGGCGCCAACAAGAACTCCATCAAGATCATCGGCGACCATACCGATATGTACGCGCAGGCTTACTTCGCCTACGACTCCAAGAAGTCCGGCGGCCTTACGGTGAGCCACCTGCGCTTTGGCAAGACGCCCATCAAGTCCCCCTATCAGATCGACGCGGCGGACTTCGTGGCCTGCCACAACCCCGCCTATGTGACCATGTACGACATGGTGTCCTCCCTGAAGGACGGCGGCGTGTTCCTGCTCAACTGCCAGTGGAAGGCCGACGAGCTGGAGCAGCACCTGCCTGCTTCCATGAAGCAGCTGCTGGCCAAGAAGCATGCCCGGCTGTACATCATCGACGCCATCGACCTGGCGGCGAAGGTGGGCATGGGCAACCGCATCAACACCATCATGCAGGCTGCCTTCTTCAAGCTGGCGGACGTGATCCCCTACGAGAAGGCCGACGAATACATGAAGGCCTATGCCAAGAAGACCTACGGCAAGAAGGGCGACGCGGTGGTCCAGAAGAACTGGGACGCCATCGATATCGCCATCTCCGGCCTGCAGGAGGTCAAGGTGCCCGCGGAGTGGGCCAATGCCACCACCGGCGCGACCGGCGCCAAGGTGAAGGGCACCACCGAGTATTTTGACAACTTCGTGGCGCCTGTGCTGGCTCAGGAAGGCGACAAGCTGCCCGTGAGCGCCATGGATCCCCGCGGCATCGTGCCCACCGGCACCACCAAGTTTGAGAAGCGCGGCATCGCCGTGAAGGTCCCCGAGTGGATTGCTGACAACTGCGTGCAGTGCGGCACCTGCTCCCTGGTCTGCCCCCATGCCTGCATCCGGCCCATCTATGTGGAGGAAGGCGCCCAGGTGCCCGCGGGCTTCGTGACCAAGAAGGCCACCGGCAAGGAGTTCGCCGGCATGCTCTATCGCCTGCAGGTCAGCCCCCTGGATTGCACCGGCTGCGGCAACTGCGTGGAGATGTGCCCCGCCAAGACCAAGGCCCTGGTGATGCAGCCCCTGGATACCCAGCGTAAGGAAGAGGAGAACTGGGAGTTCGCCATGACCGTGCCCGAGGTGGCCGACCGGATCACCAACAAGGCCAGCGTGAAGAACAGCCAGGCCCTGAAGCCCCTATTTGAGTTCTCCGGCGCCTGCGCGGGCTGCGGCGAGACCCCCTATGTGAAGCTGGTGACCCAGCTGTTCGGCGACCGGATGATGATCGCCAACGCCACGGGCTGCTCCTCCATCTATGGCGGCTCCGCGCCCACCTGCCCCTACACCGTCAACGACGAAGGCCATGGTCCCGCTTGGGCCAACAGCCTCTTCGAAGACAACGCCGAGTTCGGCTTCGGCATGAACCTGGCCGTGACCCAGCGCCGGGCGAAGCTGGCCGACACGGTCCGCAAGCTCATCGCGGTGGAATATTGCTGGGATGAGATCAAGAAGGCCGGCCAGGAATGGCTGGACAACATGGAGGACGCCGAAGGCTCCAAGGCTGCGGGCAAGAAGCTCCTGGCCCTGTGCAAGGAAGGCGTGGACGTGGATCTCACCGGCACCCAGTGGGAGGCCGAGTGGCTGGCCAACGGCAAGAAGTGCCCCTGCGAAGCCTGCACCCTGGCCCGTGAGGTCATTGCCAACGCCGATCTGCTGACCAAGAAGTCCATCTGGATCTTCGGCGGCGACGGCTGGGCCTACGACATCGGGTACGGCGGCGTGGACCACGTGCTGGCCCAGAATCAGGATGTGAATATCCTGGTGCTGGATACCGAGGTGTACTCCAACACCGGCGGACAGGCCTCCAAGTCCACCCCCACCGGCTCCGTGGCGAAGTTCGCCGCTGCCGGCAAGCGGACAAAGAAGAAGGACCTGGGCATGATGGCCATGAGCTACGGCTATGTGTACGTGGCCACGGTTGCCATGAGCGCCAATCCTGCGCAGCTGCTCAAGGCCATGACCGAAGCCGAAGCCTATCACGGCCCGTCCCTGATCATCGCTTACGCGCCCTGCATCAACCATGGTATCAACATGGGCAAGGCGCAGGAGGAGATCAAGAAGGCTGTGGCCTGCGGCTACTGGCCCCTGTACCGCTACAACCCCGCCAAGGCTGAGGCTGGCGAGAATCCCATGACCATCGACAGCAAGGAGCCCACCGAGAGCTATCAGGACTTCCTCAAGGGCGAGGTGCGCTACACCTCCCTGGCGAAGATGTTCCCGGATGCGGCTGCGAAGCTGTTCGAGGCTTCTGAGGAAGACGCCAAGATCCGCCGCGAGAACTACAAGAAGATGGCTGGCCAGGAGTAATTTCCCGGCTTGCACGGCCCCGCTCTCCCTGGGAGGGCGGGGCTTTTTTGCTGCGTGGGGGCGCTTTTTACAATATGGAAGATTTTTCTCGGGCAGAAAAAGGGCGTGTCAATCGTTGTCTACTATGAAGCGCGGCTGGGAACGGGGACTTGGTTTCCCGGGACGGCTGTGATACAATGGAACAGACCGTTATGCATGCGTAACCTCAGCGGGTCGGAAAAGCCACAGCCGCCACGTTCCTGAAAGGAAGAACGGATTTTGGCAGGCATGGTCAACCGCTTGTTTCTAAGGCTTTGCGGCGGCCTGCCGTTATGCGTGCGTAACCTTTCCAAGGAGGATGAGGAGATGAAAGCAAGGATTCTTCGGGGCGCGCTGGCCCTATGGATGGCGCTGTGCCTGGTGGTGATGGCCGCGCCGTCCGATGCCCGGGCGACCGATGTGGACGCCGCGCCGCTCACCGTGCGCAGCGCAGCCACCAACGGCATGGTGCGGGTTTATCTTTCCTCCCTGGGAAGCCCAACGCAGCTGGACATCACAGTTTCCGGCAGCTATACCCTGGGGGGCAATACCAGCCTGGCCATGAGCAGCGGAGAAACCGTCCGGGTGACCTTCGATACCCAGACGGGCATGATTTCTCTGACCAGGAACGGTCAGACCACGGCCATGGGGCAGGAGGTCGCCTTTCGCCGCCATGCCACCTCGGGCAGCAGCGGGCTGAAAATCGCTCAGGCGCGCAAGAGCGGCAACCTCTATCCTGGGGACCTGTACCTGAAGGCGCAGAAGAGCGGCTCGGGCTACCGGCTGTATCCCATTGTTCATGTGTATATTGAGTATTACCTGAATGGCGTACTGCCCTACGAAATGGGCGACAGCGCGCCGCTGGAGGCCCTGAAGGCGCAGGCGGTGGCTGCCCGCACCTATACGCTGAACAAGATGAACATTCGCTCCAGTTCCCTGTATGACGTGGTGGACACCACCAACGACCAGGTGTACTACGGCAACTCGGACAGCACCGCCAACTGCACCGCCGCCGTGACGGCCACCAAGGGAATTGTGCTGACCAACCACGGACAGCTGACTTCCTGCTATTATACGGCTTCCAACGGCGGGCAGACGGAGAGCGCCAGCAACGCCTGGGGAAGCAGCGGGTACAGCTACCTTACGGTGAAGGACGATCCCTTCGACCTGATGAACGCCGCCTCCACCGTCCGGTCCGCGACCATCTATGCAGACTATGATGCCGCGGGACAGAAGGCGGGCCTGACGACCCTGCTCAATAGCAAGGCGCAGTCAGCGCTGAGCGCCCAGGGGCTGAGCGGTAGCATTGCCACCATCACCAGCGTAACGCCGCATACGCCCAAGTTTGCCAGCCCCAGCCGGCTGTATACCAAGGTGGACTTTGGGGTGCTCTGCCAGACCTCCGCGGGTGAGGTTCCCCTGACGCTCACCTGCAACATTTTTACCGAGCTGGAAACGGCGCTGGGGCTGGGGATCAACGGTTCCGCTAACGAGCTGTGGAGCGTGAAAGAGTCCGGCAGCAACTGGATTCTCCAGGCCCGGCGCTATGGCCATGGCGTGGGCATGAGCCAGCGGGGCGCCATGCAGATGGCCAGCCTGGGCTACAGCTATGACCAGATCCTGGGCTTTTACTATGTGAACTCGGTGCGGGTGCAGTATACCTTTACCCATACCATTCTTTCCCCGGTGGAGAGCGGCGGGAACGATGTGCTCACCTCCACCGAGGAACCTGCGGAGATCACCGGCGGCGGACAGGCCACCGCCACGGTCAAGCTGATTTCCACCGGGGACCGTCTGGCCATTCGGGCCAGCGCTTCCGAGAGCGGGCAGATCCTGACCTCCCTGGCCAACGGTGCGCTGGTGACTGTGGTCAGCCGCGGGGACAGCTGGACCCAGGTGCGGTACGGCGCCATTGTGGGCTATGTGCAGACGTCGGCGCTGAACTTCCAGGGTACCCCGCCCACCGGCGCGGAAACGGCTGTCACCACCATCGCGGGGTATGCCACGGTGAGCGCCTCCGGCACGCTGAACCTGCGGGAGAGCGCCAGCATGTCCGCACGGGTGGTGACCACCATCCCCAATGGCGCGGTGCTGCCCGTGTTTGAGCAGCTTGCCGGTTGGGCCAAGGTGCAATACGGCGCGCAGACCGGCTATGCCTCCACGGACTTTTTGGTGTTTTCCAGCACCTATCCAGGCCAGGTGGCTGATCCCTCCGGGAATGCGGCTACGGTAACCCTGGCCTCCGGCAGCGGCACGGTGAACCTGCGGGCCAGCGCGTCCACCTCGGGCCAGGTGCTGGCCCGGCTGCCCCACGGCACGGTGGTCACCGCCCTGCGGGATGACGGGGCCTGGTGCCAGGTTTATGTCAACGGGACCTATGGATACATTATGTCCGCTTACTTGACTTATGGCGGCGCGGCGGAGCAGCCTCCGGCGGAGAATACCTCCCCCCTGCAGCCCGGAGAAACGGAAGCGGTGGTGCAGTGCATTGACGCTTCCCTGCCCCTGTTTGCCGCCGCGGACGCCTCCAGCACGGTGCTGGCACAGATCCCCAGGGGAGAGAGCATCGTGGTAACCCAGCGGGCCACGCCCTTCTCCCAGGCGCGCTATGGCACGCTGACAGGTTACGTGGCCACCGCTTCCCTGGATTTCCCCGGGGATGACCAGGCGGCTACCATCCAATCCTATGCCCGGGTGACCACGGCTTCCGGCAGCTTGAACCTCCGCGCCCTGCCCCAGGCGGGCAGCCGCATTCTGCGCACCATTCCGCGCAACAGCCTGGTGGGCGTGCTGGAGGAGGGGAGCGAATGGTGCCGGGTGATCTACGAATCCAGCATGGGCTATGTGATGCGCGCCTACCTCACCATGGAGGGACAGGCAGGCTCCGCGGATGGGACACTTTACGCCGTGGTGACCACGCCTTCGGGTACGCTGAATCTGCGGGCGGTACCCTCCCGCAACGCGCAGGTGCTGTGCACCATCGCCCCCAATACCCGCCTGCCGGTGCTGGAGAAGGGCGCCAGCTGGAGCAAGGTGAACTATGACGGCATCGTGGGGTATGTGATGAATGAATTCCTGGTGTTTGAGGCTTTCCAGCCTACCCCGGCGCCGGGAACAACCGCTACGCCGTCCCTGGGCACGGGCACGGACCTGACCACCCCTGCGCCCACGTCGGCGCCGGCGGTCACCCCCGCGCCCAGCAGCGCCACGGCCACCGTCGTCACGGGAGGCGGCAGCCTGAACCTGCGGGAATACGGCAGCACCACAGCCCGTGTGGTGGCGCAGATTCCTGAATATAGCCAGGTGACCCTGCTGTACGAGGGCAGCATTTGGACCAAGGTATCCTGGAACGGGCTTTCCGGGTATGTGATGACCAAGTACCTTTCCCGTGGCAGCGCTCCCTCCGGCAGCGTAGCCACGGTCTACACGGTTTCCGGCAGCCTGAACCTGCGCCAGAGCCCCAGCACCGGAGCCAAGGTGCTGGCGCGTATTCCGCGGTTGCAGCAGCTGACGGTGCTGCAATCCGGGGCGGTGTGGTGCCAGGTGAGCTGGAACGGTTGGACCGGGTATGTGCAGACGCAGTTCCTGCGCTTTGAGGGCACGGCGACGCCCACCCCCGGCGCGACGGCTACGCCCATTCCGGGCGGCACGGCCGCATGGGTCTGGACGCCCTCGGGGAGCCTGAACCTTCGGGAGAGTCCTTCCACCGGCGCGCGCATCCTGCGCACCATCCCTCGCCTGGCGGAGTTGACCGTGCTACAACAGGGCAGTCAGTGGTCCACCGTGAGCTACCAGGGCGTCACGGGCTATGTGATGTCCACCTACTTGACCTATACCAATCCGCTCCTGCCCAGCCCGACGCCTACTCCGGGAACAGGCAGCACCGCCGCATGGGTCTGGACGCCCTCGGGGAGCCTGAACCTTCGGGAGAGCCCCTCCACCGGCGCGCGCATCCTGCGCACCATTCCCCGCCTGGCGGAGCTGACCGTGCTGCAGCAGGGGAGCGTATGGTGCCAGGTGAGCTATCAGGGGCAGCAGGGCTATGTGCAGACGCAGTTCCTGAGCTTTGCCCAGCCGGAGGTAACGCCGACACCGACGCCGCCCATGGGTACGGATACCGACATTCCCGGTTCCTCCTATGCGGCGTGGGTACTCACGCCTTCGGGGAGCCTGAACCTGCGCGCAAGCCCCTCCACCAGCGCGAAAATCCTCCGCACCATCCCCCGGCTGGGGCTGGTAACGGTTTACCAAAGCACCGGCGAATGGTCGCAAGTCAGCTATCAAAACTACATGGGATACGTGCAGACCAAGTTCCTGACCACCACCAATCCCAACCAGAGCACGGCGGTTCCGCAGCCTACGGCTACGCCCGCCGCCTCGGTGGTTGCCTGGGTGCTGACGCCCTCCGGCGGCCTGAACCTTCGGGAGAGCGCTTCCACCGCCGCCAAGGTCAAGCTGGTCATTCCCCGGCTGAGCCAGGTGACCGCCTACGCCCAGAGCGGCAATTGGGTCCAGGTCAGCTACCAGGGAGTGTCCGGCTATGTGCAGAGCAATTACCTGACCTATACCGACCCGGGGCAGGCCACGGCGACGCCCACCGCCGGCGCGGCGGGTTCCGCCTGGGTGCTGACGCCCTCGGGGGACCTGAACCTTCGAGAGACCGCGTCTACCTCGGCCCGAGTGCTGCGGACCATTCCACGCCTGGCGGAGGTGACGCTCTACCAGTGGGGCTCCACCTGGAGCCGGGTGGGGTATCAAGGGGTAACGGGGTATGTGCAGTCCAGCTTCTTGACATTGCTCAATCCTGGTGGGACGGCGACGCCCAGCGCGCCCACGCCTACGCCTGCGCCGGTGCCCGTGACCCGAGCCTGGGTATGGACGGCCTCCGGCGGATTGAACCTGCGGCAGAGCCCGTCCCAGAACGCCGCCGTGCTGTGCGTAATACCGCGGCTGACCCAGGTGGAAATCGTGAGCGCTTCCAATGGGTGGAGTTATATTCGCTATGAAGGCCGGACAGGGTATGTCCAGTCCCAGTTCCTTACGGAAAGCGAGCCGTCCAATGTGGTCAGCGGGGTGGTCAGCGTGACTGCCGCGCCGGTCACGGAAGCGCCTGCCGCTGCCGCGCCGGTTACGGAAGCGCCTGTGACCGCTCCGCCGGTCACGGAGGCGCCGGCTACCCCCGCGCCCACCATGCCCGCCATGGATGCCACGCTGCGGGAGGTGGAGAATCTGACCGCCACGGTGGGGGATGCAACCATTGGCATGTACGTTGCCTGCGATGCGGCGTCTCCCTTGCTCACGCAGCTGCCGGACGGCACGCTGCTGACCGTTTTGCAGCAGGGGGATACCTGGTGCAAGGTACGATGGGAGGCCCAAAACCTGGAAGGCTATTGCGAGACACGCTACCTGATACTTTCGGAGGGAAGCGCGGCATGAGTGAAGACGAGCGGCTGGATGATTTGCAATTTGCAGGGCTGAAAATCCTGCAGAAGACCACGGGGTTCCGTTTCGGCATGGACGCGGTGCTGCTAAGCGATTTCGTCCGGGCGGAGCCCTCTGCCACGGTGGCCGATTTTGGCACGGGCACGGGCATCTTGCCGCTGCTATTGTGGGGGCGCGGAAAGGGCAAGCGCTTTGAAGCCTTTGAGATTCAGCCGGACATGGCGGACATGGCCCGGCGCAGCGTCGCCATGAACGGCCTGAGCGAGCAGATTCACGTCCATCTTGCTTCGGTGGAGGAGGCGCCCTTGCTGCTGCCCCCGGGAAGCGTGGACGTGGTGGTCTGCAATCCGCCGTATGGGACGCCGGGCGCGACACTGCACAATCCCGGCCCCGCCAAGGATGTAGCCCGCCATCAGGACGCCCGGGGGCTGAACCCCTGGTTTACCGCTGCCTACCGGTTGCTGCGGGGGAGGGGGCGCATGGCGCTGATTTATCCCGCGCCCATGATGCTGGCCCTGATGAACGATCTGGCTCGGGCGGCGCTCACGCCCAAGCGTTTCCGGCTGGTTTATCCACGGGTGGACAAGCCGGCCAACCTGGTGCTGGTGGAGGCGGTCAAGGATGCCCGGCCCACATTGCAGCCGGAGCCGCCGTTGATTATCTATGAGCAGGACGGTTTGCTGACGGAGACTTTGCGCAACATCTATCATCAGCAGTAAACAATGAGGCCGGAGGGGGAACGCCCCTCCGGCTCAGACTGCTGAAAAAGGCATGCTTTTTCACACCAGCATGAAGAAATGAAACTTACGACTCCATAACCTGCAGAAGTTTCATCGCGTATGGAGTCCAAAGGAGTCCAGGGGGCGATCGGAAAGCCCCCTGGTCGCCTCGAGGCTTTCGATTCAATCCCAAAGGATTGAATCGAAAGGTCGCTTTGCGACTTGACCTTTCGAAGAAAGGTCAACCTTGCAGAGGCGAAATCCTCTGTGCTTGCAAGAATTCATGGTATAACTTGCAAAACAGATAAAGCAGAATACTTTGTCAACGCTCGGAAGTCTGTGCCGGAGGACATGCGCCTCCGGCACAGACTTTTTTGTCAGCAAAGCCGCTCCAGCTCCGTTCGGAGCGCGGCTTTCATCCGCTCCAACGCCTCTGGGGAGGGGCGGGCCTCCTCCGCATACATCTTTTCCCGGGGATACCACCATACCGGGCCCCGGCCCCTGTCCCCGCCGCCGTCCAGATCCCCGGACCTGCGTGGGAAAAGATGCCAATGCAGGTGGGAGTCTCCGTTGCCCAACAGCTCCAGGTTCATCTTCTCCGCGCCGAAGGCTTTCGCCGCCGCCTCGGCCACCAGGGACATTTCCTCCAGGAATTTCAGCTTCACGTCGGGTTGCAGGTGAAACAGCTCGGTTGCATGCTCCTTGCAAAGGAACAGCGTATATCCCGCAAAATGCTGATGATCCCCCAGCACCACGTAGCCCGTCTGCATTTCCTTGACAAAATACGGGTTCTCCCCCGCCTGAATCTGCCGAATCCGATCACAAATGAGGCACATCTGCTTCTCTCCTTTGCGCCGGGGCGTACCCGGCGCTCTTTTTACGCATGCTCCTGGGCGAAGCGGACGGTATCCATGGCGTCCCGGGCGTAGGCGTCGGCGCCCATGGCGCGGGCCAGCTCGGAGGTGAGCACTGCGCCGCCCACCACCACCCGGCAGCCGGGGGCCTCCCGGCGCAGCAGCGCTACGGTGCGCTCCATGGCCGGGACCGTGGTGGTCATCAGCGCGGAAAGCCCCACCATGTGCAGCTTCTCCCGGCGCACCGCCTCCAGCACCTGCTGGGGCTTCACGTTTTTGCCCAGGTCGATGACCTCGAACCCGTAGGACTCCAGCAGCACCCGGACAATGTTTTTGCCAATGTCATGGATATCTCCCTCCACGGTGGCCAGAGCGATGCGGCCCTGGGCGCGAAGTCCGCCGCCGGACGCGCCCAGCGCCTGCTGCACCAGGGCGAACGCCCCCTGCGCCGCTTCGGCGCTCATGAGCAGCTGGGGCAGGAACAGCGTTCCCGCCTCATACGCGTCGCCCACCCGGGTCAGCGCGGGAAGCAGGCGCTCCTCCACCAGCGCCATGGGCGGCGCTCCCGCATCCAGCAGCTGGCGGACGGCGCGTTCCGCCTCCGCCCGCAGCCCGCGGAAAACGGCCTCCTCCAGGGGGAACTCCGCCGGAGCCGCCGCAGGAGCCGCCGGGGCGCCCCCGAAGCGCGCCAGGTAAGCCCGACAGCCCGGATCCCGGCCGGAGAGGGTCATGGCCGCCTGCCAGGCGTCCGCCATGGATTCGCTCAGGGGGTTCAAAATGGCCGCGTCCAGCCCCGCCTGCAACGCCATGGTCAAGAAGGACGCCGTCAGCTTCTCCCGCCGGGGCAGGCCGAAGGAAACGTTGGACACCCCCAGCACCGTGCGCACCCCCAGCTCCTCCCGGCAGCGGCGCAGTGTCTCCAGGGTGACCAGGGCGTTCCGCTCCCCGGTGGAGACGGTCATGGTCAGGGCGTCCATGACCAGATCCCGCTTTTCGATACCGTAGCGGGCGGCCTCCGCGATGATCCGCCGGGCAATGGCCACCCGCCCCTCCGCCGTGTCGGGAATGCCATCCTCGTCCAGCAGCAGCGCCACCACCGTTCCTCCATAGCGTTTGGCCAGGGGAAACACCTGCTCCATCACCGCCCGCTTGCCGCTGACGGAGTTGATCAGCGCCTTGCCGTTGTAAAGGCGCAGCCCCCGGGCCAGCGCCTGGGGATCGGCGGTGTCCAGCTGCAGGGGGCAGGCGCATACCCCCTGAATGCCGGATACGGCCCGCTCCATCCATGCCGCCTCGTCCACCCCCGCCAGGCCCACGTTCACATCCAATATCTCCGCCCCGGCCGCAGCCTGGCTAACGGCCTCCTTGAGCAGGTAGTTCACGTCCCCGGCGCGCAGGGCTTCCTGCATGCGCTTCTTGCCCGTGGGATTCACCCGTTCGCCGATGATCACCGGCGAGCGGTTCAGGCACACCGCTTCGCTCCCCGAAGCCACCCAGGTTTCCGTCACCGGGGACGCCGGCACGGGCGCCACGTCCCGGCAGGCCGCCACCATGGCGCGAATGTGTTCCGGGGTGGTGCCACAGCAGCCCCCCAGCAGCCACGCCCCCGCCTGGCCCAGGGCCCGCTGGGTACGGGCGAACTCCTCCGGCCCGGCGGGGAACACCGTGCGCCCGCTCTCCATCCGCGGCAATCCCGCGTTGGGGGAGCACAGCAGCGGCCGGGCCGTCACCTGGCGGACGCGGTGAAGCAGGGGCATCATCTCTTCCCCGCCCAGTCCGCAGTTCAGCCCCAGAGCCGTCACCCCCAGGCCGTCCAGCAGCACCGCCATGGTTTCCACCGTGCCGCCAGTGAGCAGCCGCCCCGTGGCGTCGGCGGTCATGGTGGCCAGGATGGGCAAGCCGCAGGCTTTCCGCACGCCCAGCACCGCCGCCTTCATTTCATAGGGGTCGCCCATGGTCTCAATGATCACCAGCTCCGCGCCGGCCTCCGCCCCCCAGGCGGCCGCCTGGCGGTACAGGGCCACGGCCTCCTCAAAGGGCAGCTCCCCATAGGGGGCCAGCAGCTTGCCCGTGGGGCCCATGTCCAGGGCAGCCATGCCATGGCCCGCCTCCTGCACCGCGCGGCATGCCAGCCTGACCCCCGCGTGGATCACCTCCTGCAGCTCCGCCCCGAACCGCGTTCCGGTGGCCCCGAAGGTATTGGCGGTGACGATATCGCAGCCCGCCGCCAGATAGGCCCGGTGCACCGCCAGCACCTGCTCCGGATGGGTCAGGTTCCACCCTTCGGGAGCCTCGCCCCCCGTCAGTCCTGCGGCTTGCAGCATGGTGCCCATGCCTCCGTCCACAAAAACCATCCGCTTGCCCAGCAATGCTTCGATGGTCATCATGCTTTCCCTCCCATTTCCTTGCCCGTTCTCCGGGGCGCGGCGGGCTTGCGGCGCAGCTTCAGCGCCAGCCCCCGCTCCTGGGCCGCCTGCCGCAGCGCCTGTGCCAGACGCTCCGGACGCTCCTCCTCCGCAGCCTGCTCCGCCTGCTCCAGGGCCCGGCGCAGCTCCGGCAGCTCCAGCAGGTTCACCGCCACGCAGTAGAGGGTTTTCTTCCGCCCGTCCTGATAGCGCGCCAGCAGATAGCGCAGCAGCTCCGCCTTCGCTTCCTGCTCCCGGCCATAGGCCTCCGGGCCCATGGCGCGGGCCTTTTCCATGTCCCGCAGGCGGTTCTGCCCGGTGATGAAGGAGTCGTACCCACCCGGCTCCCCATAGGTTTCGCAGGGATACGCCGGGCACTGGTAGCAGTAATCCACGCCGTGCTCCATGCCGCACCGGGCAATTTTACAGGACTGGTTGCCCGCGCCGCAGCCGCCGCAGTGGCCCCCCAGGCGCATGGGGCACAGCCCGCAGTTCAGCCCGCACAGGGAAAACCACAGATCCGTCCGTACAAAGCCTTTCATGCTCCGCCTCCCTCCTCAGGCCGAAGCCCGCACACCGCCGTCACCGATTTTTCCGGCTGCAGCTGCCCGCCGGCGTTCACCGTCAGCCCGATGCGGTATGCGCCCAGCCGGTTGAGCAGCGCCGGCTGAAGCGCCAGGGGCAGATCCCCATAGCCGGGGGAAAACCGGGGCGTGAGCCTCAGCCCCTCCTGCGCCACCTGCGCCGCCAGCTCTCCGCAGGCATCGTCCAGGGCGCGCTCCAGCATGGCGGCGGCACATCCGTTCACCGCCAGGGCCAGAGCCGGACGACTCAGCATCTCCCGGCGGATGAGGGCATCCACGGCGCTGCCCAGGGTGGCCCCCAGCAGCACGGCCTCCCCGCAGCCACGCAGGCAGCGGCGGATGCTCTCCCCGGGCAGGGGGAGGCCCTCCAGGCGCAGGCCGCCGGACCAATCCAGGGGCAGGCGGCAGAGCAGCAGCCGGAAGCTCGCCTGGGGCGCAAGCAGCGCCGCGGCTTCCTCCACCAGCGCCTCCAGCTCCGGGGCGGGCGCGCCGGGCGCGCCCATGTAGCGCAGGGCTTCCCGCCGGTCAAAGGGCGGCATGGCCGAACACCTCCGAAAGGTTTGTGCGTATGGCCCGGGCAATCCAGGGCTTGTTCATGGTGTACACATGGATATGCTCCACCCCGTTGGCGATCAGGTCCACAATCTGCTCGGTGGCAAAGGCCACCCCCGCCTGGGCCATGGCTGCGGGTTGCCCCTGGAAGCGGTCCGCCATGGAAAGAAAGCGCGGAGGCAGCGTGGCCCCGGAAAGCTGCACCGTCCGCCGGAGCAGCCGCGTATCGGTGATGGGCATCACCCCCGCCACCACCGGCACGTCGATCCCCCGGCGCAGGGCATGGAACAGAAAGCGATAGAGCACATTGTTGTCAAAGAACATCTGCGTGGTCAGGAAATCCGCCCCGGCGTCCACCTTGGCCTTGATGTAGTCCAGGTCCTTGTCCCGGCTGGGGCTTTCCGGGTGTCCCTCGGGGTAGCAGGCCGCCCCCACGCAGAAGCCGCCCCGAGCCTTGATCAGCCGGATCAGCTCTGCCGCATAGGGGAAATCCCCCGCCGCCGCGCCCTCCCTGGGCAGATCCCCCCGCAGGGCCAGCACGTTTTCAAAGCCCGCGGACCGCATGCGGTCCAGGGTCTCCTCCACCTGGGCGCGGGTGGACTGCACGCAGGTCAGGTGGCACAGGGGAGTCGCGCCGCAGTCCTGGGCCACTCGGGCCAGCTCCAGGGTATGGGCGGGGGTTTTCCCCGCCGCACCGTAGGTGACGGAAATGAAGTCCGGCTTCAGGGCGGCAATCTCCCTGGCCACGGCGGCTGCCTGCTCCATGTCCGCAAATGCCTTGGGCGGGAACACCTCGCAGGAAAAATGCACCCGGCCGTCCCGAAGAATATCCGATATGCGCATGCTCATCGCTCCTCCTGTGGGTTGGAAGGAGAAAAGGCCCCTTCCGCGCGTGCTGGAAGGAGCCCTTTCAGGCGGCCGGTACGCGCCGGCCGCCCAGGCGTATGGTCAGGTTGGATCCGAGGTCTGCGCCTGATGGCGCTTGATGGCCTGGAAGGTTTCGTCGCTGATGTCGTGCTCCATTTTGCAGGCGTCCTGCCGGGCCGTTCCAGGGTCCACCCCCAGGCGCACGAGCATCTGCGTGAGCACCTTGTGCCGCTCATAAATGCGCGCGGCAATCTCCATGCCCTTATCCGTAAGGGTGATCAGCCCGTCCTTCTCCATGGTGATGTACCCGTTTTCCCGCAGGCGCTTGACGGCATAGCTGACGCTGGGCTTGGTCACCCCAAGCTCCGCGGCGATATCGATGGAGCGGATATATCCGTGCCGCTCCGACAGGATCAGCATGGTTTCCAGATAATCCTCGGACGATTTCAGGATCCGCACAGCTTCCCCCTCCTCTCTGGCGCTATCATATGGTAGATATGGTAGCACAAAGCGCGGGATTTTGCAAACCCTGTCCTCGCCATCATCCCTTGCGGAGGATGCGGTCCTTCAGCGCCAGGTAGCGGAAATACATTTCCCGGGGATTTTCGTTTTGGTACAGGAACGCGCCGTTGCCAGAGAAGCTGGGCTCGATGAAATCCCACCAGGTGAGCGCCTTGATCTCCGGCCGGGCGGCGGCCAGGGTGTAAAACTGCTCCATCCAGTCCGCCTGGGTGTGCTCGTTCCAGCCCCCGTGCCAGGTGCCCTCGCTCATGTCCAGCTGGGACCAGCTGCTTCCCGCGTTGCCCTTGACCCGGAAGCCGCCGTTCACGCCCATTTCGGTGATGTGAATGGGCTTGCCCAGGGCGGCGAAGGCATCCAGCAGCAGAGAAACCGCCACCATATCCCGGCCGGGGAAATACAGCTGGATGCCCACCACGTCAAAGTCGATCCCCGCCTCCAGGGCGGCGCGCAGATAGCCCAGCGGGGAGCGCAGGCGCTTGGGCAGCGGGCCGTAGCAATTGTACCGCCCGGCCACATACTCCGCAAAGGGCAGGCAGACATTCACAATGGACACGGCCTTGTCGCTGGCCTCCCGCAGGGCGCCGGTGGTGGCCCGGGTCAGGTCCAGCAGCTGCTCCTGGTTCAGCTCAAAGCAGTTGGCCCAGTCGTGGGCCTCGTTCATGGCGTCCCAGTAATGGATGGTATCCGCGTAGGCGCTGACATGGTGGCGCGCGATTTCCGCCGCGGCCTTGCGCAGCTCGGGATAGCTCAGGCCAAAAAGCCAGTCGGGGTTGACCTCCTTGTGCCCGAAGAAGAGCGGGTGCCCCTTGGGGGTGATGTGCTGCTCCATCAGATAGCCCAGCGCCTTGTCCACATAGCCGTAGTCATACGCATCCCGCCGGGGGACGGTGCGGCCCGGATAAAAGGGCAGGGTCGCAAAGTTGAACGCCTTGGCGAAAAACTTGGCATAGCGGCTGGAGGCGGAGGTGAAGCGGGTGAAGTTGCAGCCCAGAAGCAGGTCCTCCCGGGGCGCGGCATAAACCTGCTGCCGGGCCCGCTCCACCAGCGCACCCTCGGCGGCATAGATGGCATGGGAGAGGGCATAGAGGCGGTTGTCCGGGGTGTCCGCGCCCCGGTTGGCCAGGTGCTCCAGCTCCAGGGCCGCCTCCAGGTGCCCCTGGGTTTCCACCGATAGGGTGATTCCTTCGCTGAGGCGGCGGGCATGGGCCACATAGGTGCGCACGGCCTCGGAAACGAAGTCCACAAAGTCGCCGGTGTAGCCTTGACCCTGATTGTCCGCCATGACCCACAGCTGCCCATAGAGGGGCACGGTGATCTTGGCATGGATCCGGTAGGGCTGCTGGGTCACCTGCAGCTCCACCTGCCCGTCGGTGGTGATCCGCAGCCGGCGCTCGTCGGGCTCAAAGTCCATGCCGGAGGCATAGACGGACTTCAGCGCGGTCTCCGGCATGGGCATGCCGCCAAGACCGTCCAGGCGAATGGTAACCGTTTGCATCAATGAAACGCTCCTTTCCTTATATCATCGCGCCGCGTCCTCGATACGCCGCACGCGAAGCAGGCCGCCGGCTTCGTCGGCAATGATCCGCACGCCGCAGGGGGAGGCGAAGGCTTCCCGGCCGTCCAGCAGCACCCGGGCCTTCCGCCCGTCGCTGTCTATCCGGTACGTATGCTCCCCCCACCGCTGTTCATAGGTATACCGGATACCGCTGCCCAGGCTGAACCACAGCTCGTCCATCTGCCGGCGCACGCCCCAGATGTGGGCCATGTACTCCAGCACGGCCAGCAGGGTGGGACCGTAGGCATCCTGAAGGGGACCGTCCTCCCCAGGGGCCAGGGGCAGATGCGTCCGGGTGGACACCCGGCTGGGCGCGCCGGTAAAGGGGTCGTACTGCTGGGTAAACAGGTACCCTCCCCGGATCACCGCGTCCATGAGCTTATGCCCCAGCCGGGTGACCAGGGGCTCGTAGCCGTAGCGCTCCAGGGCCAGAATGGCCCGCTGATAGGTCAAGCCCTCCGCCTGGCCGCTCCAGTTGTTCTCCGGGGCGTTGCGGAAGGCGGGATCATTGGCCGCCACCGAGGGCAGGGGCAGGGGCGTCCAGAATTCCTCCGGGCAGAGCAGATGCTCACGGACAAAGCGGTCCGCCATTTCCCGGGAGAAGGAGCCCCAATACATGCAGCGCAGGTTGTTGTGGGTGAGGATGGGCATGGAGCGGCCGGCGTTGTCCCGGTCGAAGCAGGCGCCTCGGGCCTCGTCCCACAGCCGGGCCTTCAGCGCCCGGGCCACCTCCTGGGCCCGGGCCTCCCACTGCGCGCCGCGGCCATCCCCGCGGATGCGGCTGATGCGTGCCAAGGTATCCCGTGCGGCATAGGAAAAGGACATCACGTCCATGGAGGCCATGGGCACCACCGGCGCGTTGCGGGGCGGAGCATCCGTTTCGCAGTACACGGGCGCGCCGCCGTAGCGCAGGGCGTTGTCCTCCCCGGTATCATACACGCAGAAGGATTCCAGGCAGCCGTCTCCATCGGAATCCCGGTGTTTCCAAAGATAGGCGTCGAAGCGCTCCAGGCAAGCAGCCAGGGCGTCCAGATAATCCCCGTCCCGGCCGGTGAGGTAATACAGGCTCAGGGCGGGCCAGGGAAAGCAAAAGCCCTGGAACTTGTTGAACTGCGGCTCAATGCGCCCGTCCGGGTGGCACTGGATGGAGCCGGCCAGCCGCCCGTCCGCCCGCTGGGTCTCCAGGAAAAAGAGCGTGTTGTTCAGCGCCGCCTCCAGGTTGCGGGCGGCGTACATCTCCCCGCCCATGGGCTGGGTTTCCAGCCAGATCTTTTCATAGCCTCCGCCCTCCACCAGCACCTGTCTGCCGGCAAAGGACTGCAGGTTTCCCAGGCAGCGCTCCTGGGCCAGGTCGAACAGGCGTTGCAGGTCGGCGTCGTCCGTCCGGAAGGTTACGCCGGTGTTCGGCAGCACGGGGAACCCCTCCTTCAAAAAAGCATTCTTTGGTCAAAACCCCGCATTTTATTGTAGTGCATTGGGCAATCCGTGGAAATAGACGAAATTTTTGCATATGCGCAGCGTGAGAAAATCCTTGTTTTACAGCAAAATCAACAAAATTTTTGTGCCTTTTAACCCCAGGAGGCGCCATGCTACAATGGGTACATGAAATAGCAGTGCCCGCGGCGCGCGGCGGGCGGCCCATGGTTTGCGCGTCACATCAATAGAATGGGGGAATCCGTCTTGACGCAGATACAAAAAACGCCGGGCAGCTCTTTGGCCACGCGAACGGCGGCAAGCTTCCGCCGCGCCCTGACCCGGGACTGGCAGCTATGGGTGCTGCTGCTCCCGGCGCTGGCTTTCTTTATCGTGTTTTGTTACTTCCCCATGTATGGCGTACAGATCGCCTTCCGGGACTACAAGGCGGCCTTTGGCATCACCGGGAGCAAGTGGGTGGGATTGAAGCACTTTGAGACCTTCTTCAATTCCTACTACTGCGGGCGGATGTTCACCAACACCGTGCTGTTGAACGTATACGGCCTGCTGTTCGGCTTTCCCATCCCGATTCTGCTGGCCATCATGCTTAACCAGCTGAACCGCAAGCATTTCAAGAGCTTTACCCAAACGGCCATCTACGTGCCCCACTTCATTTCCACGGTGGTGCTGGCCGGCATGATCTACCTGTTTTTCTCCCCCACTAACGGCATTGTGAACCGGCTGATCACCGCCCTGGGGGGCGAATCCATTTACTTCATGATTGAGGAGAGCTGGTTCCGGCCCCTGTTCGTGGGCTCGGACATCTGGCAGAACGCGGGCTGGAACACCATCCTGTACATCGCCACCCTGACCAGCATCGATCCCCAGCTCTATGAGGCCGCCACCATCGACGGCGCCACCCGCTGGGACAAGATCAAGCACGTGGATATTCCCCACCTGGTACCCATCGCCGTGATGATGCTGATCCTCAACTGCGGCTCCCTGCTTTCCTCCAACACGGACAAGGCGCTGCTGATGCAGACCTCCGGCAACATCAAAACCTCGGACATCATCGGCGTCTACGTGTACAACACCGGCCTGGGCAAGGCGCAGTATTCCTACACCTCCGCCATCGGGCTGTGCCTGAACGTGATCAATTTCGCCATCATCATGCTGGTCAACGGCATCTCCCGGCGGGTGAGCGAAATCAGCCTGTTCTAAAGAAAGGAGGGGACGCGAAATGGAAAAGAAGGAAATGCGCGGCGTCCGCATCCGGGAAACCCGGCAGGACCGCATTTTCAACGGAATCAACCTGGTCTTCTGGGCGGTGGTGCTCTTCCTGGTGCTGTATCCGCTGTGGCTGATTCTCATCGCCTCGGTATCCGATCCGGACGCGGTGCTGGCGGGCGAGGTCATTTGGTGGCCCAAGGATTTTTCCCTGATGGGCTATGAGGCCGTGTTCCAGTACAACGAGATCTGGACCAGCTACGCCAATTCCATCTTCTACACTGTGGTGGGCTCGGTGCTCAGCGTGTTCATCACCCTGGCCGCGGCCTATGCCCTCTCCCGGAAATTCTCCGGCAAGAAGCTGGTCAATTTGATGATTACCTTCACCATGTTCTTCTCCGGCGGCCTGATCCCCATTTTCCTGAACGTGCGGGACCTGGGGCTGTACAATACCCGAACGGTGATGATCCTCATCAACCTGGTGAGCGTGTGGAACCTGATGGTGGCCCGCACCTACATCCAGTCCTCCATCCCCAACGAGCTCTACGAGGCGGCGGTGATGGACGGCGCGAACCACTTTGTCTATTTCTTCAAGTGTGTGCTGCCCCTTTCCGGCACCATCATCGCCGTGCTCAGCGTGTACTATGGCGTGGCCCGCTGGAACGACTACTTCACCGGCCTGGTGTTCCTGCGGGATCGGGCCTACCTGCCCCTGCAAACGGTGCTGCGGGAGATCCTGGCTTCCCTGTCCATTTCCGGCTCCAGCGAAACCTTCTTCGCCGCCTATGCGGATAACCTGGGCGGCCTGCAGGAGGCCATGCGCAAGGCGGAGGTGGCCAAGTACTGCTGCATCGTGGTGGCTACGGTGCCGGCGGTGGTGCTGTACATCTTCATGCAGAAGTACTTCGTCAAGGGCGTGATGATCGGCTCCCTGAAGGGCTGAGCGCCTCCCATGGATTTTTCGCGCCCCTTGCCGGCGCGTGAATCAAATGCAAGAAAGGAGATTTCCCATGAAAAAACTCGTTGCCCTGCTGCTGGCCGCCGTGCTGGCGCTGTCCCTGTGCGGCGGCGCCCTGGCCGAGGAAAAGATCAGCCTCACCGCCTTCCAGTACTCCCTGGAAAACCAGAACGTGGACTTCAACAACCTGTGGTTTTTCCAGGAGCTGGAGGAAAAGACCGGCATCCATGTGGACTTCCAGACGGTGAAGGACGCCGACTGGTCCACCCAGCTGAACCTGATGTTCGCCTCCGGCGAATACACGGACATGATCCTGCGCAACGGCGTGGACGTGGAGGAGTACGGCGTGACCCAGGGCCTGCTGCTGCCCCTGGATGAGTATCTCACCGAGGACATCATGCCCAACTACGTCAGCCGCCTGAACCTGAACAACGCCGGCGACTCCATCCCCGCCTCCGACGGCAAGAGCTACTACATCGGCTACCTGGTGGCCCAGAACGTCAACCACAACGGCACCTGGTACATCAACAAGACCCTGCTGGACGAGCTGGGCCTGGCCGTGCCCACCACCATCGACGAGTACACCGAAGTGATGCGCGCCTTCAAGGAGGCCGGCGTAACCTATCCCTTCTCCGCCTCCTTCACCGACTTCGGCCCCGAAACCCTGTGGAACCAGTTCGCCTCCTTCGGCGTGCCGGAAAACGTGTATCTCTTCGCCTGCATCGACGAAAATGAAAAGGTCCAGTTCACCGGCTTTATGCCCGGCTGGCGGGATTGCGTGGAGTGGCTGCACACCCTGTATGCCGAGGGCCTGATGGATCCCGAATCCCTTACCCAGGACTCCAACCTGTGGGCCAACAAGGTCAATGCCGGCGAAGTGGCTACCTTCTGCTACCTGCGCCTGATCAACACCGCCCTGACCCCCGAGACCTACGCCAACTTCGAGTCCATGCTGCCCCCCGCGGCCGACGGCTACAAGGCCTGCGTGTCCGCCATTCTGGAGGTTCCCTCTGCCGGCGCTTACCTCACCGTGACCAACAGCAACCCCGAGGCTTCCCTGCGCTGGATCGACGCGCAGCTGGAAACCGAAACCATGATGGTCGCCGCCAACGGCAAGATGGGCGAGCAGATGATCATCAACGACGAGGGCAAGTATGAGGTCATCGACGTGCCGGAGGACAACGGCCTGTACGACTTCGTGCCCGTGACCATGGGCCAGTTCTTCGCCCCCGGGGATTACTACACCGAGATCTATGAAATGGCCCCCCACCGGGTGGAACGCTACGAGGACTCCAAGGCCTATGCCGAAGCCGGCGTAATGGAATACAAGTCCTTCCAGTACCTCAAGGATCTGAGCAAGATGTCCAACGAGGACGCCACCGAGGCCGCCCTGATCTACACGGAGCTGAAGAAGTTCATGCAGGAATCCGTGATCGACTTCGTGAAGAACGGCGTCACCGACGAGAGCTACAACGCCTTCCTGGAGACCGCCAAGGGCATCGGCGTGGAGCGCTACATCGAGCTGTATCAGAACGCCTACGACGCCTACCTGGCCAAGTAAGCGCACACATTCCCGGCCGGGCGCTTTCTGCGGAAGGCGCCCGGCTTTTCCGTAACACTGCTTGAAGAATCCGGAATGGTTATGGTACAATCAACCTGCCGCCGGGGCTCCGCCCCGGCATCATTACGCAAGAAGGGGGGATCGCCCATGTCGCGCCCTGCAAAGCGGATTGGCCTATGCGCCCTGCTGTCCCTGTGCCTGCTCCTGTGCGGCTGCGGCCAACAGCAGCAGGAACAAGCGCCCCGGGTAACCCTCACCGCCCTGCAATATGAATTGGAAAACCAAAACACCGATTTCGCCAACATGTGGTTCTTCCAGCAGCTGGAGGAGGAAACCGGCGTCCACGTGGAGTTTGAGGAGGTCAAGGACCAGGACTGGACCACCCGCCTGAGCCTGATGTTCGCCTCCAACAACTTCCGGGACATGATCCTGCGGGGCTCCCTGGACACCGAGGAATACGGCGTCACCCAGGGCCTGCTGGTGCCCCTGGAGGACTGCATGCCCAACTATTCCAGCCGCCTGGACCTGGATGGCGCCGGGGACGCCATCCCCTCCTCCGACGGGCACAGCTACTACGTGGGCTTTTTGCTGGCGCAGAACATCAACACCGACGGGCACTTCTTCATCAACCAGGCCTGGCTGGACCGCCTGGGCCTGGAAACGCCCACCACCATTGCGGAGCTCACGGAGGTGCTGCGGGCCTTCCGGGACGGGGACCCCAACGGCAACGGCCTGCAGGACGAGGTCCCCTACCAGGCCACCTTCGACGACTGCAACACCGGCATCTACAACGCCTTCAGCGCCTGGGGCATCCCCATGAACGAGGATTTCGTCTTTGTGGGGGAGGACGGCCGGGTGCATTTCGCCCCGGAGGAGCCCGGCTTCCGCCCCTGCGCGGAGTGGCTCCACCTGCTGTGCCAGGAAAAGCTGCTGGACGTGGAATGCATCACCCAGGGCTCCAACCTGTGGGGCGCCAAGGTGAACACCGACACCGCCGGGTATTTCAGCTACTGGCGGCTGGGCAACACCGTCCTCACCCAGGACGTCGCGGAGCAGTTCGCATGCATGCTGCCCGTCCACGCGGAGGGATACGACGCCTGCCTGGGCCGCCTGGAGGATGTGGTGGAGTTTGGCGCGGCGCTGACCGTGCAAAACCAGCACATCGAGGATTCCCTGCGCTGGCTGGATGCGCAGCTGGAAACGGAAACCATGCTGGTGGCGCAAAACGGCCCCGTGGGCGATACCCTCCGCCTGCGGGAGGACGGGCGCTACGAGGTGGTCTACGTGCCGGAAACCAACGTGCTCTACCAGCAGGTGCCGGTGATCTGCGGGCAGTTTTTCGCCCCCCAGAGCTATTACGAGCAGGTCTACGTGCCTGCCGCCCACCGGGAGGAAAAGAGCGCCTACAGCGCCATGTACGAGGAGGCCGGCGTGCTGGAACAGGTCTCTCACCGGGAGCTCACCTATGTGATGCCCAAAACCAGCGAGGAATCCGCCCGCATCAGCCAACTGCGCACCCAACTGAAAACCGTGGTGGACTCGGCGCTGGTGGCCTTCATGACCGAAGGGGTTACCGACGAGGCCTACGCCGCCTTCCTCTCCGCCCTGGAAAAGACCGGCGCGGCGGAATATACGGCCCTGTACCAGACGGCCTATGACCGTTACCTGTCCCAGAAGGAGGCGAGCGCGCCGTGAGAAAGCTGTTTGCCCGGCTGCGGCGCTCCACCTTCGCCCGTTTTGCCCTGTCCTACATCTGCCTGCTGGTACTGGTGCTGGTGGGCTTTTTCGGCTATATGTACGGCTACGTGGAGCGGGAGGTGCGGGACCGCGCCCTGGACAGCCACATCAACCGGCTCAGCCGCATCGCCTACCAGCATGAGGACTACATGAACACCATGCTCAACACCGCGCTGCAAATGGGCCTTTCCCCCTACATTGAGCCCTTCAGCTATGCCCAGGAGCCTGCCCGCGCCTATGACCTGCTGCGGCAGATGGCCCCCTACACGGTGACCAACAGCTTCTGCGACCAGATTTTCCTCAGCTTCCATGGGGATGACCATATCTACTCCTCCGCTTCCTCCATGACCCTGGACATGTTCGCCAGCCTGATGCGCTATGAGCACGTCTCCGCCCAGGAGCTGTGCGAGCTGATTGCGGACCCAGGGCGGCTGACCATCCTGCCCGCCCAGCGGGTGGAGAGCTCGCTGATTGACGGCACCCAGGTGAGCGTGGTGACCTTTCTGATGCCGCTGGGCGTCAGCGAAAGCAGCAGCAAAGGCGCCATGCTCTTCCTGGTCAAGGAAAGCGTCTACTGGGAGCTGTTCTCCGACGCCATTGAGGACGCCAACAACACCTATATTTTCCACGACGGTCAGGTCATGGCCTCCGAAACGGACTTTGACCTGCCCGCGGAGGAGGTGTACCGCCAGGCCGCCGGCATTGCTCCGGGGGAGACCGCCAGCTTTTCCCTCCAGGGGGTGGACTATACGCTGCTGTGCACCGGCAGCCGGGACTGGGGCATGCGCTACGTCACCGTGCTGCGCACGGCGGATCTCACCGGGCTGATGTGGACGGACCTGACCCGCCTCATGATGCTGCTGCTGGGCCTGGCGGCGGTGGGCGTGCTGGCGGCGCTGCTGCTGGCCCGGCGCAACGTGCAGCCCATCCGGGAGATCTCCAGCATGCTGCCCCTCAAGCGCGTGGGCGGAGACGAGCTCTCCACCATTCAGACGGGCATTCGGGAGCTCTCCGCCCGCAACACCGACCTGACCACCCGCCTGGAGCGCTCCCTGCCCATGCAGCGGCACGACTTCCTGCTGCGGTTCATGAAGGGCCGCTACGCCTCCCGGGAGGAGGCCATCCGGGAGGCCGCGGCGGTGGGGCTGGCCATTGACAAGCCCTACTACGCGGTGGTGCTCTCCGGGGTTCAGGATCACAACGATCAACCCCTGGACCTGCGCCTGCCGCCTTTTGACCAGGTGGAGGGAACCTTTGGCTGCGGCGTGGAGCTGGTGGCGCTGAGCGCGCACATGTACCTGATCTTCTCCCATGCGCCGCAGCAGCTGCGCCGCATGGCCGAGCTGATTCGGGAGGTGGGGCTGGAGCGCAGCGGGCACGCCATCGTGTCCCTCTCCGGCATCCAGACCGATTTCTCCCAGGCGCCCAGCGCCTACCTGGAGGCTGCCGCGGCCTATGAGAACCGCTTCGTGATGGACGACTCCCGCCTGATGGATTACGCGGAGATCTCCACCAGCATCGAGGACATTCTCCCCAAGGCGCGCAAGATCACCGACGGCATCAACCAGGCGCTGCTCATGCGCAACCGGGATATGCTCTCGGGCAAAATTGGGGAGCTGCTGCACTTTCTCAAGCACACCAGCATGTCCCCCTTTGCCTTCCGCCTGATTTACAACGACGTGATCGCCGCGCTGCTGCGGGAGCATACCCAGGCCCTGAGCGAAAAGCGGGATGTGCAGGACTTCTACGACATTTTCTCCCTCTCCAGCTGCCAGCGGGTGGACGACCTGGACGAGCTGCTGCGCCGGCTGTGCGACTCCATCCTCAGCGCGGAAAAGGAAACCGCCGCCGAGGCGGAGGACCGCCCGGGCATGGATCAGATCACCCGCTACATGATGGATCACTTCACCGACCCGGAGCTGTCCATCAGCGCCATCGCCGAGGCTTTCGATATGCCCATCGCACGCCTTTCCCTGGCCTTTAAGGAGCTGACCCGCATGTCCCCCCTGGAGTATTTGACCCTCCTGCGGGTGGAGCGCTCCAAGGCGCTGCTGTGGGACACCTCCCTGTCCATCAAGGAGATCGCCGCGGAGGTGGGCTACTACGACGCCTCCAGCTTCATCCGGCGCTTCAAGCAAATCACCGGGGTCACGCCCCTGCAATACCGCCGCAGCAAGGAGGAGAGCGAAAGCCATGCTGACAGTTGAACAGATCGTCAAGCGATACGGCCACCGCACCGCGCTGCAGGAGGTCTCCTTCACCGCGCAGCGGGGGGAGGTGATCGCGCTGCTGGGCCGCAACGGCGCCGGAAAAACCACGCTGATGAACATCCTCACCGGCTACATCGCCATGACGGCGGGGCGCGCCCTGGTGGGCGGCCACGACGTGCAGCGGGAGCCCCTGGCCGCCCGCCGCCTGGTGGGGTATCTCCCGGAAACGCCTCCCCTATACCCCGAGCTGACCGTGCGGGAATGCCTGGCCTACGGCGCGGCGCTCAAGGGCGTCACGGGCCGGGACCAGCGCCGGGAGCTGGAGCGGGTCATCGGCCTCACCGGGTTAAGCGCCTATGCGGGGCGGCTCTCCGGCCGCCTCTCCAAGGGCTACCGCCAGCGCCTTGGCCTGGCGCTGGCCCTGCTGGGCCGCCCGCCCCTGCTGATCCTGGACGAGCCGGGCAGCGGGCTGGACCCGGTGCAGCTGGCCCAGATGCGGGATGTCGTCCGGGAGGCGGGCCGGGACAGCACGGTGCTGCTCTCCTCGCACCTGCTCAGCGAGGTCACCAACGTGTGCGCCCGGGCCCTGGTGCTGGACGCCGGCCGCCTGCGCTACGATGGCCCCATGGGGGAGTTCACCGCAACCCGCGGCGTGCTGGAAGTGGCTTTTCGAGGGGGCGAAGGGGTTGCGGAGGCGCTCTCCGCCCTGCCCGGAGTGACCCGGTCCCAGGCGGCGGAGGAAGCGGAATGCATGCGTGTGACGCTGCGCTGCGCCGACAGCGCGGCCCTGGCCCAGGACGCCGCCCGGTGCGTGCAGGCCCGCGGAGGCGCGCTGCTGGCGCTCATCCCCCAGCGGGAAGGGCTGGAAGAGGCGTTCCTGCGCCTGATCAGTGAGGAGGAGAGGCCATGATCGCCGTTTTCCGGCACGAGCTCAAGCGATACTTCGTTTCCCCGGCGGGGTACGCCTTTCTCATCCTGTACACGCTGATGGCCGGGGTGATCTACGTCTTTGTCAACATTGGCCAGGAGAGCAGCGCCAGCATGAATTTGACCCTTTCGGGGATGCAGCTGCCGCTGATGCTGGCCGCGCCGTTGCTGACCATGCGGCTGTTCGCGGAGGAAAGGCGCATGCGCACGGACCAATTGGTGCTCACCGCGCCCATTCGCCTGGGCTGGGTGGTGCTGGGGAAAATGCTGGCCGCCGGGGTGATGCTGGCCATGGCCATGGGGCTGACGGCGCTGTTTCCGGCGGTGATCTCCCGGTGGGCGGAGCTTTCCCTGCCCCAGGTGGCGGCGGTCTATCTGGGCTATTACCTGCTGGGGATAGCCATGCTCTCGGTGGGGGTATGGATCAGCGCCCTGTGCGTGAACCAGATCACCGCCGCCATGGCCACCCTGGGCGCCAACCTGTTCATTTACCTGTGCGAGCACTACGCCGTGCCCCAGCTGGGCGCCACGTCCTTTTCCTTTTTGACCAGGGCGCTGGCCTTCCTCCCCTCCAGCGCCCGGCTGGGGGATTTTGCCCAGGGCATCATCAGCCTGTCGGATGTGGTCTATTTCCTAACATTCACGGCGCTGATGCTCTTTTACACCTGCCAGGCGCTCAACCGCCGGCGCATGAGAAAGGGGTGACGCCGCATGAACAAGCATCCCCGCAGGTTGCCCTTTACGCTATATCAGGCGCTGCTGTGCCTGCTGGTCACCGCGGCGGCGCTGCTGCTGTGCCTGTGCGCGGAGCGGGCCGAGGAAACCTATTATCTCAAGTGGGACGTGTCCCCCCAGCAGGTCGGCAGCCTGAGCGACTACACCCTCTCCCGCCTGGAGGCCCTGGCTGAGCCCGTAACGCTGTATCCCGTGTATTCCGCCGGCTCCACACTTTCCCTGAAGGACCTGCAAACGGAGACCCTGCTGCGCATGACCATTGCCTGTCCCCTGGTACAGGTGGAAACCATCGACCCGGTAACCCAGCCGCAGCGCCTGCTGGCACTGGCCGGGGAAACCGAGGGCGTGGCGGAGGGCTCCATCTTTGTGCGCAACGCCGACGGCACCCGGGTCATCCGCCTGGACGCGGAGGAGTTTCTCTTCTCCCAGCGCATCCAGGAGGAGGTATACACCATCTACTGCGGGGAGGCCCTGCTCATCGGCGCCATTGACCGGGCCACCGCCGCGCAGACGCCTGCCGCCTGGTTTCTCACCGGCCATGGGGAAGCCGCCCAGGAGGACTGCTCCCGGCTGACCCTGCAAATGCGGGCCATGGGTCTGGAGGTACGCAGCGGCGTGCCGGGGGTTGCGGACATGGCTCCCGGCGATATCGCCCTGCTCATTGATCCCCAAATGGATTTGACGGAAAACGAGGCCCTGGCCCTGACGGAGTTTCTGGACGGGGGCGGACACCTGCTGCTGGCCGGCGGGGCCGACACCCCCTGGGACCGCCTGCCCCAGCTGCTGGCGCTGTGCCAAGTGTACGGCTTGGGCTTCCGCCCCGGCTGGGTGGTGGAAAACGCCGGGGAAACCTCCGCCTATGTGGAGCGGCCGGAATGGCTCTCCCCGGCCCTGACGGAAGACAACGGCCTGCTGGACAGCCTGCCCGGGCGGTTGCTGCTGCCCCGGGCCTGCGCCCTGGAAGCTCCCGCCATCCGTCCTGGCATCTCCGCCAGCGCGCTGTTGACCACATCCCCCCGCGCCGTGCTGCACGCCGACGCCTCCGTGGACGCGCTGTCCGCGGCCCCCGGGGATGAGAGCGGCCGGATGCTGCTGGCCGCGCTGTTCCGCCTGGAGCAGGGCAGCATTCTGCAGCTGGCCAGCGCCGATATGCTCCGGGACCAGGCGGATGTCTCCGGCACGCCGGTGGTGGACGCCAGCGAAAACCTGGCCCTGGTGGCCGCCTGGCTGGAGGAAGCTACCGCCATAGAAGGCGGCGCTACCCTGGACGCGGGGGTCAAGGAGCTGCCCAACCAGCTGATCCGCTTTGACAGCGAACAAACCCGCCAACAGGTGAGCGCGCTGTTCCTGGCCGGCATGCCCTGCGCGCTGCTGGCCATCATGCTGGCGGTCCTGCTGCGAAGGAGGCGCTTATGATGCGCCCAGGAAGCAAGCTGCTCCTGGCCGCCCTGGTCACGGCATGCCTGGCCGGGCTGCTGGCCTGGCTGGGGGGCGGCAGCCCGGCGGAGGCTCCCGCCCCGGAGGCGGAGGCCGCTCCCGGCTACTGGATGCTCTATGAGCGGGAACTGCCCCAATTCCGCAGCCTGACGGTAACGCTGGCCTCCGGGGAGCAATACGCCGTGCGCTCCGACCTGGTCTACCGGGAGGGAACGCTGCTGGGGGTGCAGAACAGCCTGGGCCAGCCGGTGGTGGTGGTCGATCAGCCGGACTTTGCCCTGGATACCAGCGCCTGGCAAATGATGCAGCTGTTGGCCCAGCACATCCCCGTTACCGCCCGCTACGAAGCGCTGGACCGGGATGCCTGCGGCCTGGCCAGCCCCGCCGCACGCCTGGAAATCGCCTATGAGGACGGAACCAGCCTGGAGCTTTCCCTGGGGAACCTCACCGCCTCGGGAACCTCCTGCTACGTAAGCCTGGCCGGGGATAGCGCGGTGTATCTGGCGCCCTATGACCTGCACGAGATCATGACCCGCACCCTGAAGGAGCAGCACGCCCTGCCCGGCGCTCTCAACAGGGATGCCTCCGACGCGGTGCAGATCGCCGTGGACGGCCTGGCGGACGGGCGCATCATCGCCACCCGCTACGGCGGGGACCGCCTGCTGCCCTGGCAGGTGGATACGCCCATCGTTCACGATGGCAGCACGGAGCGCATCGAGGCCTTTCTATCCGGGCTATGCGCCCTGCACGCCGACGCCTATGCGGCCACCGCGCGCAGCGCGGAGGACCTGGCGGCCTATGGCCTGAATGATCCCCTGCGGCTGGTGGCGGCCTTCTCCGACGGGGAGATCCGCGATGTACAGGTGGGCGTGGATGCCGGAGACGGCATGGTCTATGCCCGGCTGGACAGCACAGGCGATATTTACCTTCTCCGCCGCGATCAGCTGGACTTTGCCGCCAACGCCAACCTGGAAGGGCTGCTGGACCGCTTTGTGGCCCTGATTCCCCTGGGGGAGGTGCAGGCATTGACCGTGACGCTGCCGCAGGCCAGCTATGCGCTGACCCAGGATTGGTCCGCCGCAGACGAGGCAGTGGCCGCAGGCTATGCCTGCAACGGCGCGGCGCTTTCCCAGGAGGAATTCTCCCGGCGCTACGCCGCGGTGATCGCCCTGCAGTTTGACCGCGTCGCTCCTCAGGACGCGGCGGAGGGCGAACCCCTGGCCCTGCTGGACTTTACCCTGCGCGACGGGACCCGGCGCCTGACGGCGCTGTTTTCCTACGACACATTTTACACCCTGGCGGTCACGGACGGGGGCGGGCGCTTCCTGGTGCGCAACACCCGCGTGGACGCCATGACCGACGCTTTGAAGGAGGATGCCCATGCTGCGCAATGAAATCAACATCCGCGATCCCTTTGTGCTGGTGGACGGCGGCAAATACTACCTCTACGGCACCCGTGGCGCCACCTGCTGGGGGCTGGCCGACGGCTTTGACGTATACGTCAGCGAGGACCTGACCCATTGGGACGGCCCTCACGTATGCTTCCACAACGACGGGAGCTTCTGGGCGGACCGGGATTACTGGGCCCCGGAGGTACACCCCTGGCAGGGCAAATACTACATGTTCGCCAGCTTCAAAAATGCGACGCTGCCCCGGGGCACGGCCATCCTGTGCGCGGACACGCCCATGGGGCCCTTCCGCCCCCACTCCGACGGACGGGTCACGCCCGCGGATTGGGAATGCCTGGACGGCACCTTCTACGTGAGCCAGGCAGGAGACCCCTACATGGTGTTCTGCCACGAATGGATTCAGGTGGGGGACGGCGAGGTGTGCGCCATGCCGCTGACCCGCGACCTGCGGGCAGCGGCGGGGGAGCCCCGGCTGATCTTCCACGCCTCCGACGCCGCCTGGGCCAGGATGCGGCAGCATTCCAGCGGCAAGGAAGGCCGCGTCACCGACGGCCCCTTCCTGTGGCGGACCGCGGACGGCGCGCTGCTGTGCCTGTGGGCCAGCTTCTCCGAAAGCGGCTACACCGAGGGCCTGGCCCGCTCGGACAACGGCGAAATCGACGGCTGTTTTGTCCAGATCGATCCCCTGTTCCGAGAGGACGGCGGCCACGGCATGGTTTTCCGCGCCCTGGACGGACAGGTCTACCTGACGCTGCACAGCCCCAACACCCACCTGGAAGAGCGGCCGCATTTCTATCCCCTGCGGGAGGAGAACGGCCGGCTGATCCCCGGCTAAGGATTGCTGGACGCGCCCCTCGCCCACGGGGGGCGCGTTCGTATGTCACAAGCGTAAAGCGAACCGCCTGTTTCATGCGCTGGCGAGCGCAGAGGGAGCGATGGTGCCGAGGCCTCCAGGGCCGCGGCGTACCGCCGCTGGTTCCGGTTGAAATAGGCGTGCATTGCCGCCCTTCTCCCCGCCAAAAAACGCGGCAGGGCGCAGGAAAAGCGCGCCATGCCGCGTTTCATGGATAGAGCATCCATTCGGAAATGCAAAAGGGAGGGTTGGTTGATGTTACGAAGGATACGTTACGTCCTGGGATGTTTTTGGGCTGTTGGCGCGCTGCTGGCCTGCGCCATACAGGCGCTGGGGGAAGGCGCGCCCACTACGGCTCCGGTGGGACAGACCGGTGACCTGTACATCCAGCGCTTGACCGCGCCCAACGGCCAGCTGCTGTATTTTGCTTCCATTGAGCCGGAATCCCCGGTGCTGGAAAGGGACCTGAACGGCGACGGTCTGGCGGACCTGGCGGTGGCCACCCGCATGGGCGCGTCCAACATCGGGCATGAATTTTTCCTGCGCAGCGGCGACGCCTATGTTCCGGTGAAGCGCCTGTGGTCCGGGGAAGAGGCTTTTTTCAACTTCACCTGCTCCCCGGACGGGCGCTACGTCGCCACCAACGCCGACAACGGCTATGCGCAGTTTGACAACTACCTGTACGCCTGGTCCGGCACGGACCTGCTGGCGCTCCGCCGGGCGGTCTCCCAGCCCAAAACGGAGATCCAGGTCACCGACGGCAAGCTGATCACCACTGAGTACCAGGACGTGCTGGAAATTCGCGTATGGGCCTACAACGAGAGCGGCGAAGGCATGGAAAACCAGCTCCTCTACCAGACCGAGGTCAATCTATCCGACGAGGAAGCCTACAGCGTCGCCCTGGATATGGTGCAGTCCCTGATGGCCTTTCCACAATAGCCTTTCTCAGGGCAGCATCCAGTCCAGGGCCCGCTTGATTTCCCGGTCCCAGAAGTCCCAGGTATGCTCCCCTGGGGGCTGATCGAAATAGGCGGGAATGCCCGCCTGGCGCAGGCCGTCCACCAGCTCCAGGTTCTCCCCCAGCAGCGCGTCCTGGGCGCCGCAGGAAAGCCACAGCTCGGGTGCTTTCGCGCCGCACCGCCGGGCCAGGGTCAGGGTGTCCCATTCCGTGGGATCCTCTCCGAAGAGCGCCTGGGCATAGGCGGGCCGCCGGACGAATTCCCCCTGGGGCTGGGTCATCCGCTTCCAGGGGCGCAGCCCGGCGGAGAGCGCCGCCGCCTTGCCGAAGGTTTCCGGGTAGGTGAAGGCGGCGTTCAGCGCCCCGTATCCGCCCATGGAAAGCCCCGCGATGAAGGTATCCTTCCGCTGATGCGACAGGGGAAACAGCGTGCGGGTGAACTCTGGCAGTTCCTCCCCCACATAGCGCAGGAACTCCTGCCCGGTGGCCGCGTGGTTCACATAAAAGCCGTTCTCCCCCGCGGGGCAGAACACCGCCAGCCCTTTCGCCCTGGCCCATAGGGCCACCCGGGTGAACTGGAACCAGTCCTGCTCGCTGCCGGAGAGGCCGTGCAGCAGGTACAGCGCGGGCAGGGGCATGCGCTTTGCGTCCTCCACGGGAACCAGCGCCCGCAGGGGCACCGTGCGCCCCAGCACCGATGAATGAAAGCTCAGGGTAATATTGGCCATGGTATCATCTCCTTGCCGCTGCCGCGGCGTCAAAGGGGCTGCCGCATGGATGTGCGGCAGCCCCAACATTTGTTCCGGATGGGTATGGATTGCTCCCCGGCGTTACTCCGCCGCGGCGCCGCTGAGCAGCGCATAGGCTTCGGTGCCGGCGTCGATGACTTCCTGGAGCCCGCGGTCCTTCAGGGCCTCATACTGGGTGAAGAACTCGTCCACGGTGATCTGGCCGGCGATGGCCTGGTCGCGCAGCACGCAAACGCCGGTGGTGATCAGCTCCGCCCGATACTCCACGTATTCCTCGGTGTCCAGGGTCTGGGGCATGGCGTAGAAGTAGTCGTTGTTCACGATGGCCAGGCCGCTGTAGAAGGAAGCGGAGGCAGGATCCAGATCCTCCACCGTCATGCCGGCAAACAGGCACTGCATGAAGGCGTCGGTCTCCCATTCGCCGCCGAAGGGCTCAAACTCGCAGCCCAGGGAGCGATAGTCCACAAAGCCGTTGGCAACCATCACGGGCTTGAGCACGGCCGCGCCGTCCACCAGGTCATAGCTCACGCCCTCCAGGCCGTAGTTGTACAGCATCTTGCCTTCGTCAGAGTAGCACCAGTTGAACAGGCGCAGGATGTCCTCCACCTTGCCCGCGGCCTCCGCGTCGGCGCTGATGCACCACACGCTGGTCACAGCCGCGCGCTCCTGGGTCATCTGATCGCCATAGGGGCCGACGATGGGGGCCACGCAGGTCCACAGGGCGTCCTCGTCACCGGCCTCCACGTTGGTGTTGGTGGAGATGCGGGCACGCTCAGCCCAGGTCATGGTGGTGCCAACCAGGTTGCTGTCCATGGCGGTGAAGAGTTCCGCCTGGGTGCGGGTGGCGAATTCGGGGTCGATCAGCCCTTCGGCAAACAGGCTCTGCACCGTCTCCAGGAACTCACGGTAGCGAGGATGCTCATACACCATGGTGTAGGTGCCGTCGTCCAGCACGCAGAACTGGCAGTCGCTGGAAGCGCGGATGCCGAAGGCGTTCAGCAGGCTGGCCATGCTGCGCTCGCCGTTGCTGCCCTGCTCCAGGGCCAGGGGGATCTCGTCGTTGGGGTCGCCGTTGCCGTTGAGGTCGTTGGCCTTAATGGCGCGCCACAGCTCCACCCACTCGTCCCAGGTGGTGGGAGCTTCCATCTCCAGGGCGTCCAGCCAGTCCTGACGGATCATCACGGACTGGGAGCCGGGCACGTTCACGATGGTGGGGATGGTGTAGATGTGGCCGTCCGCCTGGCGCCAGTCCGCCATGCGGTCCTCGCCCACAGCCGCCACGATGTTGGGGATCAGGTCCAGGTACTCGTCCAGGGCAACCACGGCGCCCTCATTGACCAGGTTCATCACGCCGTAGTCACCGGCGGTAATGATGTCCGGCAGCGTACCGGCAGCCAGGGTGGTGGCCACCTGGGTGGCGTAGTTATCCTGCACGCGCCAGTCAATGTTGATGGTGGCGTTGGTCAGGGCCTGAATGGCGGGGAAGTAGAAGCAGCCGTCAAACTCGGTGGGGTAGTTGTTGAAGTGCACGCCCAGGCCCGTGATGCTCAGCCCGTCCTCAAAGTAGAGGTTTTCGCTGGGCGCCAGCGCCTTCGCGGCTTCGATCATCTTGGTGTTCATTTCAGCCACTTCCGCAGAGACATCCTCCGCCAGGGCGGCGGTGGCGCTCAGCAGCATAGCCAAAGCCAGGACGATTGCCAGAACCTTTTTCATGTGTTTGCCTCCTTTATTTGGTTGATGGGGATTAAATTCTCGCGGGCGTACCCGCGGAAATTCCATGCTGCGCCGCGGTTATTCCTTCACCGCGCCCAGGGTGACGCCGCCCACAAAGTAGCGCTGCACAAAGGGGTAGAGGATCACCATGGGGATCATGGCCACCACCAGCACCGCGTTGCGGGTCTGCTGGCCCAGGGCCGCCGCGCCCGCCGTGGAGCCGGAGGACGCCACGGAGATGTTGTGGATGGAGCTTTCAGCGTTGAGCACCAGCTCCTTGAGGATGAGCTGCAAGGTATAGTTCTTGCGGTCGGAGAGGAACATCAGGGGATTCAGGTAGTCGTTCCAGTGGCCTACGATCACCCACAGGGCCACCGTGGCCAGCACGGGCTTGGAAAGGGGGATGATCAGCTGGAAGAGGATGCGGAAATCGTTGGCGCCGTCGATGCGGGCGCTCTCCACAATGGAAATGGGCAGGCCGGAAAAATAGCTGCGCACAATGACCACGTTGTAGGCGCTGAGCATCAGGTTGAGAATCAGCGACCAGAGGCTATTGTACAGCCCCAGGCTCTGCATGGTCAGGAACAGGGGGATGATGCCACCCTGGAACCACATGGTGAACAGGATCAGCAGGTTATACAGCCGCTTGCCGTAGAACTGGGCGAAGGCCAGGGGATACGCCGCCAGGCTCAGCCCCACGAGGCTGCAGGCGCAGCCCACCAACGCCACGAAGGTGCTGTTGAAAATGGAGCGCCACAGATCCTCCGACTGCAGGATCAGGTCGTAGGCCTGGGGGTTGAAGCCGATGGGATAGAATGTCACATCCGCCCGGAGCACCGCAAACTCGTCGCTCAGGGAGATGGAGACCATGTTCAGCAGCGGATACAGAAAGAAGCATAGCAGCAGGATCATCACCGCGTTCAGGATGCCGTCGGCGATTTTTTCGCCCCGGGTACGGCGGATGTATTCGCCCTTGCGCCGCTTCCTGCGCCCGATTGTCGCGCTTGTCTGTGCCATGGATGCCTTCCCCCTTTCGTCAGAATAGCGAGATCTTGCTGATGCGGTTGCTGAATGTGTTGGCCACCAGCACCAGCAGCACGCTGATCACCGAGTTGAACAGCCCCGCCGCGGTGGCGTAGCCGTAGTTGTGGCTTTCCATACCGGTCTTGTACACGAAGGTGGGCAGCATCTCCGACGCGCTGAGGTTCAGGGTGTTTTGCAGCAGGTAAACCTTTTCAAAGTTCACGTTGAGCAGCTGGCCCACCTGCATGATCAGCATCAGCACGAAGGTCTGCGCCAGGCCCGGCAGACTCACGTGCAAAATTTGCTGCCAGCGGTTGGCGCCGTCGATCTTGGCCGCCTCATAGAGCACCCGGTCGATGCCCGCCAGGGTGGACACGTAGATCACCGCGCCCCAGCCCACCCCTTGCCACAGGCCGGAGATCACGTTTACAGGCACGAAGTATTCCGGAATGCTCAGGTAGTTGATGGGCGTTCCGCCCATGAGCTTGGTCAGCTTCGCCAGGGAGCCGATGCTGGGGGAGAGGATGGTGGTAATCATGGACACCAGCACCACCGTGGACACGAAGTGCGGCAGGTAGGAGATGGTCTGCACAAACTTCATAAACCGCACGTTGCGCAGCTCGTTGAGCATCAGCGCAAAGATCATCGGCATGGGGAACAGGATCACCAGCGCCGCGATGTTTAATTCCAGTGTGTTGCCGATATACACCAGCAGATCCGGGTTGGTGAACAGCCGCTCGAAGTATTTCAGGCCCACAAACTTCGAGCCCTCAAAGCCCAGGCGCAGCTTGTAGTCGTAAAAGGCGCTGCGAAGGAACCACATGGGCACATACTTGAGTAGGATAAAATATACGATCACCGGCAGGATCATCAGGTATATGTAGCGGTTGCGGTACAGCCGAAGCCACACCAGCCGCCGCGCCCGTGCGGAGTGAAGGACGGATTCGCGCTTCATCCCGGCATTACGCTTTTTGGCAACGCTCAATCGTAATTCCTCCTTTTTTCGCCATGGAATTCGCTGAAAACCATAATTATTGAAGCGACAGGAAGGAACGCGCTCTCCTCTTCCTTCCGTGCGGGTTATATTTGTATGGAAATACGGCCATGCGCCTTTTGTATATATGGATTATACCAAAACCGCCGGCCGGTGTCAAGACTAGTTCGCACAAAAACGCTTTTTTCGCTAAACTAGTTTGTGGCCAGGCAGACTCCTCCCGTGCCGAGCCCGCCGGGGTCTATTTCAGGGAGGCGTGGCTCAGAATGTAGAATTCCTCCTGGGAGGGCTGCCAGCGCTTTTCCATGTGCGCCAGCGCGCTGTCGTAGCGCAGGGCTTCCTCCTCGCTGAAATGCATCACGGGGCTATCCGCATAGACCCAGGTTCTGCCATCCAGGGCGCCGGGGCGCAGCTCCTTGACTAGCATGGCGGCGGGATAGCTGCCATCCTCCAGGGAGACCCGGTGCTTCTTGCAGCTCACGAATCCCCGGCTCACATAGTTGGCCGGGCTGCCGAAAATCACCACGGCCTCGTAGCCCAGCTCCGCCGCCCGGGCGAAGGAGCGCTCCATGAGCTGCTTGCCATAGCCTCGGCGCTGAAGCTCCGGGAGAATGCTCACGGGCCCAAAGGTAACGATTTCCTTTCGGAGGCCCTCCCCGCTCGTCAGCCAGGAGCGGGTGTACAGAATGCTGCCGATCACCCGGCCATCCAGCTCCGCTACGAAGGCCAGCTGGGGCAGAAAATCCTCATGCCCGCGCATGATGTGCACCAGGTAGTGCTCGGTGCAGCCGGGCATGTACATGTTGTAGAAGGCCTTGCGGGTGACTTCCTCCACCGTGGCGTAGTCCTCCGGCCGCTCGTTGCGAATGATCAGCATGCTGCGCGCTCCTTTCCCGCCGGGGATCGTCCCCATCAAAAATACGCCTGGGGGCAGTTTTCCCCCTGCCCCAGTTCCAGCACGGCCCAGCGGGAGGTCACCCGCAGGCCCGCCCGCCGGTAAATCTTCTGGGCATGATTGTCCGCGCCGGTGAACAGCGAGCAGAACTCCGCCCCCGCATCCACAAACTCCCGCATCAGCAGGTTGAACAGCACGGTGGCGATGCCGCGCCCGCCCCAGGCGGGGTCGGTGCAGATGCCGGTAAACCATCCCCGGCCGCTGCGCTGGCGGTCCACCGGGCCGGTGAAGCCGATGATCTGCTCCCCCTTCACGGCCACCAGCAGCGGGCGCGGCCCCGCGGGGGGCGTCCCGTCCGGCCAGCATTCCGGGTCGGCGTTGGGCTGGCCCGCGTGCCAGGCCGCCAGCTCCTGACGCAGCACATTGCGCCAGTATTCGCTGCCCACCCGGTCGCACATGCCGCCGTAGTCCTCCCCCATGCCCAGCTGCCAGCGGCCCGTATAGATGCCCTCCGCCGCCAGCTTCTCCCGGACCGCGTCCAGCTGCGGATCCCAGCGGTAGGCGGACAGGGGCATATACATGGAAATTTCGTGGAACACATCCCGGAAGCCCTGATGCAGCAGATAGCCGTAACCGCCGGTATCCTCGTTGGCGCCGGGGGCGTTGTTGTGGTCGTGGCCGCCCGCTCCGGGAATCAGCCAGGTCAGATGCACGGGGTTGTTGCCGGAAACCGTCAGGCGGGTTTTGCCCGCCTCCCGGCCCGCCTGGCGGACAGCCGCCAAGAGCGCCTTGCCCACGCCCTGCCGGCGGAAGCCCTCCTCCACCAGCAGCAGCGTCAGGTACAGGGGCGTGTTGGCCGCCGTCTCTCCGGGCAGAAAGCGGGTCTGCGCCGCCGCGTGCGCCCAGCCGATCAGCCGGCCATCGGCCCGGGCGGCGAATCCCCACCGGTTTTCCCCAAAAAAGCGCGCCAGAAAGTCCGCCCGCTCCAGGGGCTTGTAGAGCACCTCGCCCTTGGCCGAGCAGTCTGCCAGCAGCGCCAGCGCCGCCTCCGCGTCCCCAGGGGCCAGGGGGTGAATGGTAAATTCCATGGGCATCCTCCGTCAATACAGCAAGTACTTGGCCGCCATTTCGCCAAAGCGGCGCACGGGCTCCCGGCTGTTCTGGATGAGCTCCCGGGCGGTCATGGCCCCGGTGCGGTATACATCCGTGCCCAGCAGCTTATCCACCGCGTAGGGCGCTTCGTCCGACCAGCGGATGAAGGCGAACTCCTCCGGGTACATCTCCCGGATGGCGTCCATCAGCAGCAGCCCCCCGGCAAAGGCGTCGCAGTGCTCCCGGTCGGTGACGTGCATCTGCACCCCGTGGCACACCACGCCCTGATGCTTGCTGAAGGTGGGGCAGAAGGCCGTGCGCCGGAAGCGCAGCCCCGGCAGCTCCAGGGCGTTCATGCGCTTTTCCAGGGCCGCGCCGTCGATGTAGGGCGCGCCAATCACCTGGAAGGGCAGAGTGGTTCCCCGGCCCTCGCTGCAGTTGGAGCCCTCAAAAATGCAGGTGCCCGTGTAGCACAGCGCCGCGGCCAGGTCCGGACAGTTGGGGGAGGGCGCCACCCAGGGCAGGTCCGTGTCGTCCAGGTACATTTCCCGGCTCCATCCCTGGAGGGGCACCACGGTCAGGTTCACATCCAATTGCAGGTAGTCCCGGACGTAGCGGGCGTATTCGCCGATGGTCAAGGCGTACTGGGTGGGCAGCTCGTAGTCCCCCACGAAGGAGGCGAACCGCCGGTCCAGGATGGTGCCCGTGCGCTTGAGGCCGCCCAGGGGGTTCACCCGATCCAGCACCACCATATCCTTGCCGCCGCGGGCGCAGGCCTCCATGGCGTAGGAGAGGGAGTACAGGTAGGTGTAGAACCGCGCCCCCACGTCCTGGATATCAAACACCAGCACGTCAAAGGCGTCCAGCATCTCCTGGTTGAAGTGGCTGTTGGCGCCAAAGGCGCTGTACACGGTGACGCCGGTGCCCGGGTCCACGGTGGTCTCCACCTTGGCCCCCGCCTGGGCCTCCCCGCGAATGCCGTGCTCCACGGCAAACAGCGCCGTCAGGCGGTAACGCTGATGCACCAGGTCAATGGTGCTGTTGAGCTGATGGTCGATGCCCGTGGGATTGGTCATCAGGCCCACCCGGCGACCCTTGAGCAGGTCGTCCGCGGTGTGCAGCCTGTCCACGCCGCTGAGAACGGGATATCTGCGCATATGGCTTGCCTCCTTGCCGTTTCAAAATTGCTTCGGGAACAGTACCGGTCCTTGGTTACTTTCGCCGCCGGTTGGCGATCATGGTATTGCGCCGCAGCAGCGGGGCCACCTTGTCGCTCATGCTGTTGGCCAGGCAGGTGAAAAGCAGGTCCACCATGACCAGTGTGCTCAGCCGGGAGCTCATGGTGGTCACCCGGCGCAGGGATTCGTTGCTGGCCACGTGCAGGGGCACGTCGCTGAGCTCCGCAATGGGATTGCTGCCGAAGCGGGTGACGGAAATCACCTTCGCGCCCATCTCCCGCGACAGCTCGCAGGCCTCGATCATGTCCTTGGTGCGGCCGTTGAAGCTGAACACCAGGGCCACGCTCCTGGGCGTGAGGGAGGCGGAGTCCAGCAGCTGGCAGTGTATATCCTGGGAGAAGCGGGCGTTCAGCCCCACCCGGCACAGCTTGTAATACATGTCCAGCGCCGCCACGGCGCTGCTGCCCACGCCGTAGAGCTGAATCCGGTCGGCCTTCATCAGCAGCTTCACGGCCTTTTCGATGGCGGCGGCGTCCATCAGCTCCGCCGTATCCTGGATGGAGCGCATCTCCTCCCGCAGGGTAATCTGGCAGATCTGCGCCATGGTGCAGCCGGGATGGATGCCGTCGTAGTCCATGGCGCTTTCACTCTTGTGGTCGCTGAGCGCCTGCTCCACCAGCAGCTGGCTGCACAGATCCTTATAGCCTTTGAAGCCGGCGGTTTTGCACAGCTGCACCACCATGGACTTGCTGGTGTCGCAGTCCCGGGCCACGGTGCTGATGGTGATCTCCGGCAGCTTGTGGGCGTTTTTCAGGATGTATTCCGCAATGCGCTTCTCCGTGGCGGAAAAGTCGCACTCCCGCAGCTTGGTAAAGGCGCTCATGCTTTGGCCTCCCTTGTAAATTCATGGGCCTCCCCCTGGCAGAACACGGCGGCCCCCCGCAGGGCGGCGCTGCCGATATGCCTGGCCACCGTCACCGGAACCGGCGTCCGCGCCCAGGGCAGGAACAGCTCCGCCGAGCGGGCAATCTGCCCGCCCAGCACCACCCCGTCGGTTCCCCGGGGCAGGTAGCGGGTCAGCGCCTCGCCCAGGCGTTCTCCCATGCGGCGGAAAACGTCCTGCGCCCGCTCATCCCCCTGGCGCGCCAGCTCCGCCAGCTCCCGCACGTCGGGAGCCTGGGGACCATAGGCGTCCCGCAGGGCGCGGCGGCTCACATAGTCCTCCACCGTGCCCTCCCCCAGGGGAGCGTTCCACACCACCACCGCCGGGGTGCCGTTGGCATCCACCAGCACCCGCCGGTCCGCCATCACCGCAAAGCCGAAGCCCGTGCCCAGCATGACCCCCGCGGGGCTGCGCATCTCCCGGGCCGCGCCCTGCCACGCCTCCCCCAGCAGAAAGGCCGTGGAGTCGTGCAGGAAGCGCTGGGGAACGCCGGGCAGCGCCTGCTGGAACACCGGCGGCAGGGGCACGTCCATCAGGCCGCGCCACTTGTGCCGCATGTGGCTCACCCCCCGGGCAAAGTCGAAGGGCCCCGGGCAGGCCACCCCCAGGCAGGCGGGACGATAGGCCCCGCCCCAGCTGAGCGCCTGCCGGAACACCGCCAGCATCCGCTCCTTTTCCTCCCCGTCAAAGGGGAAGCTCCGCTCCGCCAGAATTTCTTCTCCCCGGAGGACTCCCGCTTTGATGCTGGTGCCTCCGGCGTCCAATGCCAAAATTATTTCGCGCATGCTTCAAAGGAATCCTTCAAACAGGTTTTGTGCACCGTCACCGGGCCCTGGCCCAGGTTGACGATCCGGTAGGGTCCCAGCTCCGCCGGCACCACAATCACGTCCAGATAGTTCGCCACAAAGCGCCGGGACGGGTCCCGCAGGGACTCGATGCGCACCTGCTCGCCCTCGGTCAGGGCCAGCACATGGAAGCGGTCCCGGGTGTCGTCCTCGATGGCGCGGTCAAAGGTTTCGGTGTGCAGGGCGAAGTAGAGCAGCTCATGCTCGCCCACCGTCCGCTCCACATAGCCCTCCCCCTGGCGCTTGACGCCGCCATGGTTCACCAGGTTCTCCGTAACCCATTGGGCCGTGCGCTCGGGATGGATGACCCTGCGCCCCGCCGCCAGATGAATGGGCCGGGGCTGGCCGGTCTGCGGGTCGATGCGCTGGTAGTCGTAAAGCTTGTAGGTGTACGAGCCCACCGTCAGGCTGCCGATCTCCAGAATCACCTGGTTGTGGCCGCTGGCGTGGATGGTGCCCGCGGGGATCATCACCTGGGTGCCGGGCTTGGAGGGCACGGCGTGGACATAGCGCTTGTAGTCGATGGTTTCGCCGGTGGCCTGGGCCTGCTCTGCCGCGGCGAAGAATTCCTCGCAGGAGTTCTCCTTTTCAAAGCCCAGGTAGGTGCAGGCGTCCTGCCCCGCCACGCAGACGTAGTAGCTTTCGTCCTGCCGGCCCAGCTCCCCGTGGCGCTTCACCACCCATTCCGCGTCCGGGTGGCACTGGATGGACATGTTGCCGCTGGAGTGGAAGGTATCGTCATAGTTGAACCGCACGGGGAAATAGCCCCCGAAGGCCTCGTAGGCCGGCTTGCCCAGCAGCTTTTCCCCCTGCCGCTGCACAAAGGTGAAGAAGGGCACCTCGATCTCATGCCCCGGCCAGGCGGCCGCCAGGCTCACCTCCATGGGAATCATGTCGAAGATCCAGGCGCAGTTTTTCATCTCCCGGGGCAGGTTGCGCAGGCGCTTGAGGTAAAAGCCGCCCCATACCCCTTCCAGGTACACGGGCCGGCAGCGCAGGGGACGGCTGCACAGCTCGTCAAAGAGGCCGCACAGCTCCCCATAGGGCAGCAGGCAGGGCTTGTCCATGTCGTCCGCGGCCATGTACCAGTCCAGCGCCCCCTGGCGGATCAGCGTCCAGCGCAGCTCCACCGCCAATTCGAAGTCCACATAGTAGTTTCGCCGCATCATGGCCCCGAAGGGCAGGGCCGCGGGCTCCCCGAAATTGTGGGCCTTGCCATACTTGTAGTTCAGCGCCGCGGTGCGGGGGGTGATATCCGCCCAGATGCGGGCGTCGTAGGCGCCGCGCAGGGTTTCGCACAGGGCGCCCCGGCCCAGCACCAGCAGCTTTTCCTCCCCCTGAAGGGCCTGGCGCAGATCCTCCAGCGCCTGGGGGCGGAAGAAATCCTCATACCGCCGGGGAATCCGCACGCCGTAGAGCAGCACGGGGTCCAGGCTGCGGTCCTCCGGCAGGGAGTCCCTGAGCATTTCCCGAATGTCCTGCGCGGGCAGGAGCAGCTCCTCCGTGCGCACCAGACGAACCCCCAAGGGGGCCAGCTGGGCAGCCAGCAGCTGATAGAGCACCGGGAACTCCGCCCCGGCATAGCCGTCCAGGCCCACCTTGCGGCAGCCCTCCCCAAACAGCGCGGCAATCCGCCGGGCCACGGGCAGCGCCCCCTCCACCACCGTGTCCCTGGGCGCCACCGGGTTCACTGCCGCCGGATCCTTATACGGGTAAGGGTGAAACATAAAGCTCATGGCGATTCCTCCTGTCGTGCGGGATTACAGTTGCCGGAAGTCCATGTCCAGCATCATGGCCAGGTCCTGCAGCTCGGGCAGATATTCCCCGGGGCACAGGCCGTAGTGCTGGGTGACGCCCAGGCGCAGCAGCTTGTCAAACAGCTCCGGGGCGCTCTGCCCCACCGGGCGGAACAGCCCGTGGCTGTACGTGGCCAGGAAGGGCTCGCAGGGCAGGCAATCCAGCAGCGTGGCCGCCATCAGGAAGCGGCCCTTGCGCTGGGAGCAGTGGAGCATGGTCTTGCGCCCCTGGGGGAACACGTGCCAGGCGAAGGGCGCGCCCGCGTATTTCCAGGCGCTCTTGGCGAAGCGCACATCCCGGCTGACCAGGGTGACGCCCTCGTCGGTATAATCGTTGGGGCCGGCGTGGCCCGCGGCGAAGTTTTCCCCCGGCAGGTCGATGTGGAAGGGCTCAATGAAGTTCACATGCCCGCCGGAAAGCAGGCGCAGCATGTAGGTGGCCAGCCCGCCCCCCAGGTCCCCCTCGGGAACGATGACCACCCGGCCGCACTGGGGCGTGGGATAGAACCCCGGGCGCAGGCCCACCTTCTTGAACAGCATGGTATCGATGTCGTTGAGCACCAGCAGATCCAGGTCGTGCTTTTCCGCCAGGCGCTCCATGGCCAGGGTGGCCCGGACGCTGGCCAGGAACTGCTCCCCGTCCACGTCGGGCTTGACGGGGTAGCGGGCGGCGATATCCGCCCGGACGGCCTCCGCCTCCGCCGGGGCGACCAGGTCGATCTCGTCGCACAGCTCGGCGATGGAGTAAAAGTGCAGCTCCGGCCCCACCTTGCGGAAGATATCCGCCGGGTGGACGTAGGTGCTCCACATGGCCTCGTTGTAGCAGGCCAGCAGGCCCACCTTCGCATCCCTGAGCAGCGCCCGGGCCCGGGCCGCGTTGCCAAAGCTCCGGGCGCGTTCCATCACCTGCGCCCAGGTGCCCAGGCAGGTCTCCAGCATGGGCCGGCCATAGTCCGCGTTGTCGCCGCTGGCCTCCTGGGCGCCCACCAGGCCGCCGCAGCAGAGGTATTCGGTGAATTCATCGTCGTCGTGGGTGTCCTTGAGGTTGATCTCCTCCCGCATGCGGTGGGCAAAGAGCACCGGCACGGGGGGCATATCCCGCAAAAAGCGAATCCAGGCGTAGTCCTCCGCCCAGGAGAGATACAGCGCCAGCACGAAATCCACCTTCGCCGCCGTGAAGGCGTCCATGGCCCGCTTTACGTCCTGGGTGTTCCACACGATGCCGGGAAAGGTCACGTCAAAATTCGCCGCGCAGTCCCGGACCATCCAGGCGGCTTCCGCCTCCTTGCGCTCCTGGTAGCTCCCGCGGGGAGTGCCCTGGCCGATTTGCGCAAAGCGCTCCGGCGACAGCAACAAAAGCCCGGCTCTCGGCTTACGAATGGACGGAATCATAGACGTTCCTCCTTCTTTCTCTGTGCATTTGTCCCTGTTTTTGTGCCTTCATCATAGCATGGCGGCGCAGGGATGTCAAGACTAGTTCATAAAAATAAGCCGAATAAAAGAACTTGTTCTTGACAGGCGCCGGGCGGTGGTGTAAAGTAGAAGCAGGAAACAAGGAGACAAATGCATCATGCGACAAGGGGGAGCGACAGCATGCCGTATACCATTCGGGATGGCTTACTCTACCACGATGGCCAGGCGCAGATCGCCCTGGGCCAGAGCTATTACCCTTCCTATCACCCGCAAAAGGTGCCGGTGCCGCCCACGGGGGACCGACTGGGCGAAATGGCCAAGGACCTGCGCGCCATGCGGGAGGCGGGGTTCAACATGGTGCGCATGGCGGCCCTGGGGGATGTGACCTATAGCCAGGGTCAGGCGCAGGTGGATTTTCCCCTGCCGGACGCCTTCTGCCGCATGTGCCAGGAGCTGGACCTGGGGGCGATGATCCGCCTGCAGGGGTACAGCATGAACCTTCGTGGCTTTCCCAACGCCACCATGGTGGACCAGGACGGGCAGGCCATGGAAAACGCCTGGAGCTGGTTCATCCGCAACTGCGTGAACCATCCGGGGATCATCGAGGATAACCGGCTGGGCACCCGGGCTTCGGCGGCGCACTTCGCGGCCTTCCCGGCGGTGTGCTCCTTTCAGATCTACAACGAGCCCGCCTACCCCAACCGCGGGCTGTACGACTATCACCCGGAGACGCTGCGGGCCTACGCGGCCTGGCGTGCGGAGCGGGGCCTGCCGCCCCAGGAGGCTCCCCGCCTCCGCCCCGGCACGGAGGAGGACGCCTCCGGCTGGATTGCCTGGCGGACCTTCCTGAGGGAGCGGCTCAACGGCTTCCTGTGCGACATGGCCGCCCAGGCCAAGGCGGGCTACCCGGCCCCTGCCACCCTCACCTGCCACATGAGCTGTCCCCTGGTGCCCGGCGCCACCGTCCGCGGGGAGGACTACTATACCACGGCCCAGGGCATGGACATCCTGGGCATCACCTGCTACCTGGTCAACCGGGGCCCGGCCTTCCATCAGGCGGCCATGACCCTGGACGCCTGCGAAAGCGCCGCGGCCTGCTTTGGCAAAAAGGCCTGGCTCATCGAATATAACGCCCGCACGGACATGCCGCCCCAGGAATGGCCGCGGGAAACCTACGCCGCCCTGGGCCGGGGCTTCAAGGGGATCTTCTACTATCAATGGCGGGCGGACCTGCCCTATCCCGACGGGCCGGAACCGGAGCAGTTCGGCATGCTGTACAGCGACGGGCGCAAGGCCTCCTGCTACGATATGGGCGTAACCATGAACCGGCTGGTCAACCGCCTTTCCCGGGAGCTGGCGGAGGCGGAAAAGGTGCGGGATGGGGTGGCGCTGCTCTACTCCGACGCGGCCAACGCCTTCTCCGACGCGGTGGACAACCAGGGCGCCATGGACACCGCCGCCTGCCACGAGGGGAGCATCCTGGCCCTGCGGCGCTGCTACACGCTGCTAAACCAGCAGGGGCTGACGGTGGACTTCCTGCGGCCCCAGGAGCTGGCCGGGAATCCGCTGGGCGCCCGGGTGCTGATCCTGCCCTACCGCCGGGGCCTGCCCGCAGAGGAGCTGGCGCAGGTGGAAGCCTTCCAGGCGGCGGGGGGCCATGTCTACGAATACCTGGATGAGGGGCTGGGCTTCCGCCCCTATGCCCGGGAAACGCCGCGGGTGGCCCATGGGGTGGTTACCCAGCAGTACGGCGTCTCCGCCCTGTGCGACCTGGAGGGCCTGCGCCCCGCCCTGCGCCTGTCGGGCTGCCATGGGGATGTGGACGTTCGCCTGCTGCGGGGCCGTGAAGCCGCCTGGGCGGTGCTCACCAATTACGATCCCTCGGAACGTCCCGTGGAGGGCGCCGTGCTGGAGATGGAAAACCTTCGCGCCGCCCGGGCCTACGGGGAGGAACTGCCCGAGGAGGGGGTGGCCTGCCCGGTGGAAAACGGCCGGGCGCGGCTGCCAAAGCTGGCCTTCGGCGGCATCATTCGCCTGGAAAAAGCATAACGCAGGGAGGAGACCCCATGGAAATACTCGTTTGCATCAAGCAGGTGCCGGAAAGCAACAAGGTGGAGGTGGACCCGGTCACCGGCGTGCTCAACCGCAACAGCGCCGCCTCCAAAATGAATCCCTACGACCTTTATGCCCTGGAAACCGCCTTGCGCCTGCGCCAGGAGCTGGGCGGCCGGGTGAGCGTGATCACCATGGGCCCGCTCCAGGCGGAGGCGGTGATTCGCGAGGCCTACGCCATGGGCGCGGATGAGGGCTGGCTAATCACCGACCGGCGCTTCGGCGGCGCGGACGTGCTGGCCACCAGCTACACCCTGAGCCAGGGCATCCGCCGGGCGGGCGCCTTCGACCTGATCCTTTGTGGCAAGCAGACCACCGACGGGGACACCGCGCAGGTGGGCAGCGAAATCTCCGAGGCGCTTGCCCTGCCGGCCCTGGCGGGGGTGCTGCGCATCCTGGAGGCAGGGGAGAAGACCGTCACCGTGGAGATGGACCTCACCGACAAGATCGAAACCGTGCGCGTTTCCCTGCCCTGCCTGCTCTCCGTGGAGAAGGACATCGCCCAGCCCCGCCTGCCCAGCTATGTGCGCAAGCAGGCCATGAAGGACGCGCCCATTCATCGCCTGACCCTGGCGGACATGGAGGACACCGATCCCGCCCACTACGGGCTCAGCGGCTCCCCCACCCAGGTGCAGCGCATCTTTCCCCCGGAGAGCAACCACAAGCAGGAGAAATGGACGGGCAGCGGGACGGAGCTGGCCGGGCGGCTGTTCGGCCTGCTGAAGGAACAGAAGCTGTGGCAGGGAGGGCGCTGAAATGGCAAAGCTGATTTTTCACCCCGAGCACATTCCGGACAAGGCGGCCTTTGCGGCGCTTTGCCCCTTTGGCGCCATCGAGATCGCCGGGGAGGGCCTTGCGCCCACCGCCGGGTGCAAGATGTGCGGCCTGTGCGTCAAAAAAGGCCCCCCGGGGGCCGCGGAGATGATCCAGGACGCTCCCGCGCCCCAGGTGGACAAGAGCGCCTGGCGGGGCATCCTGGTGTATGCGGATCATGTGGAGGGCGCGCTGCACCCCGTCACCTTCGAGCTGCTGGGCAAGGCCCGGGAGCTGGCCGGGCAAATCGGCCACCCGGTGTACGCCCTGCTGCTGGGCGAGGGCGTGGGCGCGGCGGCGGAGGAGCTGACCCACTGGGGCGCGGACCGGGTGCTGGTCTATGATCAGCCGGCCCTGCGGGATTTCCGCCTGGACGTATACGCCTCCGCCTTTGCCGACGCGGTGGACTGCCTGCGCCCCACGGCCATCCTGGTGGGCGCCACCACCGTGGGCCGTCAGCTGGCCCCCCGGGTGGCCGCCCGGCTGCGCACCGGGCTCACCGCCGACTGCACCGTGCTCAAAATGCAGCCCAACACCGATCTGGTGCAGATTCGCCCGGCCTTTGGCGGCAACATCATGGCGCAAATCGTCACCCCCAACCACCGGCCGCAAATGGCCACCGTGCGCTACAAGGTGATGGACGCCCCGGCCCGGCAGGCGCAAAGCGGCGGCCGGATCGAAAGCCGGAGCCTGCCCGAGGAGAAGCTGCAAAGCGGCGTCACGGTGCTCTCCGTCACCCCCAAGCCCGCGGAGGCGGGCATCGAGAACGCCGATGTGCTGGTGGCGGCGGGCCGGGGCGTGCGCAAGGAGAGCGACCTGCGGCTGTTGGAGGAGCTGGCGGAGCTGCTGGGCGGTCAGCTGGCCTGCACCCGCCCGCTGGTGGAGTGCGGCTGGGTGGAGGCCCGGCGGCAGGTGGGGCTCAGCGGGCGCACGGTGCGGCCGCGGATCATCATCACCTGCGGCGTCAGCGGCGCCATCCAGTTTGTGGCGGGGATGAACCATGCCGACACCATCATCGCCATCAACAAGGACGAGAACGCCCCCATTTTCAAAACCGCCCATGTGGGGCTGGTGGGGGACCTCTATGAGATTGTCCCGGCGCTGATCGCGGCCATCCGGGCGGACAAGGAGGCAAGGCCATGAAACGCATGTTGACTTCCCAGGAGCTCTCGGCCCTGGAGGCCCTGCTGCCCCCCGGGCAGGTGCTGTGGGGCGAGGCCATCGGCCCGGACTGGACCCACGACGAGCTCAGCGGCGTCAGCGGCATGCCCGGCGCGGTGGTCCGTGCGCTGACCACCGGGCAAGTGGCCGCGGTGATGCGCTTTTGCAACGAGCATGAGATCCCGGTAACCCCCCGGGGCGCGGGCACGGGGCTGGTGGGCGCCTGCGTGCCGGTGGCCGGCGGCGTGCTATTGGACCTGAGCGGCATGAACCGCATCCTGGCCCTGGACGAGGACAACCTGAGCGTCACCGTGGAGCCGGGGGTGCTGCTGATGGAGCTGGCCGCCTACGTGGAGGAGCGGGGCTACTTCTATCCCCCGGACCCAGGGGAGAAGAGCGCCACCATCGGCGGCAACATCTCCACCAATGCGGGGGGCATGCGCGCGGTGAAGTACGGCGTTACCCGGGACTACGTCCGCGCCCTGGAGGTGGTGCTGCCCTCGGGGGAGATCCTCTCCCTGGGGGGCGAAACGGTGAAAAACTCCAGCGGCCTTTCCCTGAAGGATCTGGTGGTGGGCTCCGAGGGCACGCTGTGCGTGATCACCAAGGCCACGCTGAAGCTCCTGGCCCTGCCCGCCCGCACCGTTTCGCTGCTGGTGCCCTTCCCCAGCCTGCGCCAGGCCATCGAGACCGTGCCCGCCATCGTGCGCAGCAAGGCCGCGCCCCAGGCCATCGAGTTTATGGAGCAGGAGGTCATCCTGGACGCGGAAAACTATCTGGGCAAGCGCTTCCCGGACCACAGCGCCCCCGCCTACCTGCTGCTGCGCTTTGACGGCAACACCCTGGCCGCCATCGAGGAGGCCTATGACGACGTGGCCCGTCTCTGCCTTTCCTGCGGCGCGCTGGACGTGCTGATCTCCGACACCCAGGAGCGGGACGAATCCATCTGGACGGCGCGGGGCGCGTTCCTGGAGGCCATCAAGGGCAGCACCACCCTGATGGACGAGGTGGACTGCGTGGTGCCCCGCAGCCGCATCCACGAAATGGTGGACTACCTGCACTCCCTGGAGGGCGAGGCGGGCCTGCGCATCAAGAGCTTCGGCCACGCCGGGGACGGCAACCTGCACACCTACCTGCTCAAGGACAGCCTGCCCCAGGAGGAATGGGAGCGGCGCATGGCCGACACCATGGAGAAGATCTACCGCAAGGCCCGGGTACTGGGCGGGCAGGTCTCCGGGGAGCACGGCATCGGCTACGCCAAGCGGGATTATCTGCGCCAGAGCCTGCCCCCCGCGGCGCTGGCCCTGATGCAGGGCATCAAGCGCGCCTTTGACCCCAAGGGCATCCTCAATCCCCACAAAGTATTTCAGCCCTGACCCCTCAAGGCTGAGCCGGCTTCACGGCCGGGTGGGGGACGGCTCGTCCGTCCCCTCTCCGCTGTGAAGCCGGCAATATTTTTTCGGGGGCAGGCCGAATTTTTGCTTGAAGGCGCGAATAAAGTGCGCATCGTCGGCAAAGCCGCAGGCCGCGGCCGCCCGGTGCACCGGCATCCCCTGGGAAAGCAGCGCCACCGCGCGCTCCATGCGCTTTTCAGCAATGTAGCGGTGCAGGGACATGCCCGTCTCCCGCTTGAAGGCATGGGCGATGTAGTATTTATTGAAATAGAGCTTTTCCGCCAGGGTATCCAGGCTCAGGTCTTCCCCCAGATGATCCCGGACATAATAATACACGGCGTTGATGGACAGCGTGTGCTGGCCCCGGCCCTCGGTAGCAGGCTTGTGCGCCGCCGCCGACCGACCGGCGATAATGGCCAGCAGCGCCAGCAGATGCTTGCAGTAGCTGATTCCCAGGGGCAGGTCCGGCCCCCGGCGCAGGTTTTGAAAAAAGCTGCGGATGAGAAGATTGCTGTTGTTCTGCGCAGGCACCAGGCGGTTTTCCGCCAGGCGGGCGGGGGCGAAGGCCGCCAGCAGATCGTCCTCTTCCGCGCCCGCCCCGGCCAGGAACGCCGCCTCCATGCGCAGCAGCGTCACTCGTGCGCGCTCTTCCCGGGCCACCGTCAGCCGCACCGTCTCCTCCGGCCCCAGCAGCATGTAATCGTTGGCGCGCAGCATGCCCTGCCATCCCCCCACCGACGCCATCAGCCTGCCTTCCAGGGCAAAGACCAGGCACGCCGCTCCTTCGCCGGCCAGCTGCCGGTGAGCCTCCGGCATCACATCCATCTCCTGCAAGGTAAAGGGCAGCGCTTGTCGCACCGTTTCCGCCTCCTCACCGCTCTGCGGGCGGCCCGTCCTCTGCCGGCAGGCCGTTTTTATTCCATAATCATCATACAGCAAGATTCGTCAATTTTCAAGCAAGAAAAGCAAATTGATAATTCACAATCAATGTTATGATAAAGGCACAGGCGGAGACGCTTGAAAAAGGAAAAAGGAGAGGAATACAACCATGAAAAGGCTAGTCGCGTTGCTGTTGGCAATGCTGATGCTTGGCACGCTGTATACCGGCGCCATGGCAGAGGAAATGACCGACGGCGTCTATGTGGGCCTGGGCAAAGGCTTTGGCGGCGACATTGAAGTGACGGTAACCATTGAGGGCGGCAAGATTACCGCTGTGGAGCCGGGTGCCCACCAGGAGACGGCAGGCATTTGCGATAATGCATTTGCCCAGCTGCCCCAGGCCATTATCGACGCCCAGAGCGCCGATGTGGATAGCGTGAGCGGCTGCACCTTCTCCTCCGAGGGCATCAAGGCCGCGGTTCAGGATGCGCTGAACCAGGCCATGGGCATTGAGGCGGAGGAAGAAGAAACCATGCCCGTAATTGAGGATCCCGACGTGCTGATCATCGGCGCGGGCGTGGCAGGCATGCGTTCCGCCATCGCCGCCTGTGAGAAGGGCGCGAAGGTGGTCATCCTGGAGAAGACCGACCGTGTGGGCGGCACCCTGGGCGGCGGCACCCTGATCGGCGTAAACAGCGTGCTGCAGGAAGAAGCCGGCATCGAGGACGACCCCGAGCTGCTCATCGGCGACTTTGAGCGCCTGAACGAGGGCTACCAGAGCCGCAACCCCGATGTGGAATACACCTGGAACAAGGACCTGGGCGTGTACTTCGCCAACCACTGCGGCGAGGAAGTGGACTGGGTGACCAGCCTGGGCATCGAGTTCACCAGCCGTACCCCCAGCCAGCCCACCCTCTATGAGCCCCTGAGCGTGGACCGGGTGTCCAGCTGCAAGCGCAGCTCCCTGACCGACGTGGTCATGGGCGAACTGCAAAAGTACATCGACGCCGGCCAGGCCTGCATCGTGTTCAACACCCCCGCCACCGAGCTGATCACCGATGAGTCCGGCGCGGTAATCGGCGCCAAGACGGAAGACGGCGGCGAGTACTACGCCAAGGCCACCATCCTGTGCACCGGCGGCTACGGCTACTCCGAAGAGCTGGTGAAGCGCTACAACCTGGAAAACTTCACCACCACCTCCTCCTGGTTCTCCACCGGCGATGGTATGCTCATGGCTGAAAAGGTGGGCGCGGTGCTGACCAACATGGACTTCCTCACCGTGTACGCCGGCGGCCTCAAGACCCCCGAAAGCGGCCTGACCCGCACCCTGTCCATCCGCGTGAAGGACTTCCCCTACATCATCTTCGTCAACAAGGACGGCAACCGCTTCGTGGACGAGCTGGGCAATGAGGACGGCTCCTCCTACGACGAGATCACTTCCTGGTGGAAGGTGGGCGACAACAAGGTTTACATCATGCTCGACCAGGCCATGGTGGACGACCTGAAGGCTCAGGAGAAGCCCATCATCACCGGCGATAAGGATTGGACCAACTTCGACGACCAGCTGGCCAAGGGCAACATCCTCTTCAGCGGCTCCACCATCGAGGAAGTCGCGGAGAAGGCCGGCATCAACGCCGAGAACCTGGCCGCCACCATCGAGAAGTACAACACCTACGCCAAGAACGGCCTGGACGAGGAGTTCGGCCGCACCCGCCTGATGAAGGAATTCACCGGCGGCACCTACTACATCTTTGAAACCACCCCCTACATCATGATCACCGCCGGCGGCCCTGCCATGACGGACAAGGGCGAGGTTGTGGATGCGGACGGCAATCCCATCCCCGGCCTGTACCAGGCGGGCGAAATCGTGGGCATGGCCAACGCCTTCGGCCGCACCACCATCGGCGGCGTGGGCAACACGGGCAGCCTGGTTTGGGGCGCCCTGGCTGGCGGCAGCGCCGCGGATTATGCCCTGGCTGAGTAACCTGTCCCACGTTTCCACAACCCATTGACAAAACGGCGCGCCGCCCCGGAGGGATTTTTACCCCGGGGCGGCGTATTTTTGCTATTGCACCTGCACATGCTTACGCATGTGCAAGAGCGCGTTTTTCTCCAGGCGGGAGACCTGCGCCTGGCTGATGCCGATCTCTCCGGCCACCTCCATCTGCGTCCTTCCTTCAAAGAAGCGCAGGCGGAGGATCTTTTTTTCCCGCTCGTTCAGGTGCTGCAGGGCATCCTTGATGGAGATTTCCTCCAGCCAGTTTTCATCCTTGGTATTTTCATCCCGCACCTGGTCCATAATGTAGAGTGCGTCGCCTCCGTCGTTATAAATGGGCTCGAAGAGGGAGACGGGATCCTGAATGGCCTCCAGGGCGAAGACCACGTCCTCCACGGGGAGATGCATCTCCTGAGCGATCTCGTCCACGGTGGCCTCCCGCCCCAGGGCGTATTGGAGGCGGTCCCGGGCCTGCAGGGCCTTGTAGGCGGTATCCCGCAGACTCCGGCTGACGCGGATGGGGTTGTTGTCCCGCAGATAGCGGCGGATCTCCCCGATGATCATGGGCACCGCGTAGGTGGAGAAGCGCACGTTCTGGCTGACGTCAAAATTGTCCAGGGCCTTGATCAACCCGATGCACCCCACCTGGAACAGATCGTCGACGTTTTCTCCGCGGCCGGAAAAGCGCTGGATCACACTGAGCACCAGGCGCAGGTTCCCGCGGATGAATTCCTCCCGGGCGGCCTTGTCTCCTCCATGTACCAGCGGGAAAAGCTCCCGCATCCGCTCATTGGTAAGCACCGGCAGCGTGGAGGTATCCACGCCGCAGATTTCCACCTTGCCACAACTCATGCCATGCACCTCCTGCCGGTTGACAGGAGAAGTATGGCACCGGAAGCGGCCTGTTATACAGGCGGCAAACTAACTGGAAAACCGCGCCAAATCGACATGCAGCCGGGAAAGGATGCGCTTTTCCAGCCGGGAGATGTAGCTTTGGGATATGCCCAGCTGGTCCGCCACCTCCTTCTGCGTCATCTCCCGGCGTCCGCCCAGCCCGAAGCGCAGTGTCATGATCTTCTGCTCCCTGGGCGAAAGGCGGCCCAGCGCCGCGAAGAGCATCTGCCGCTCGGCGTTCTCCTCCATGGAGCGGTAGACGATGTCCGCGTCGGTGCCCAGCACATCGCTGAGGAGCAGCTCGTTGCCGTCCCAGTCGGTTTTCAGCGGCTCGTCCAGGCTCACCTCCAGCTTGGTGCGGCTGTTGCGGCGCAGGAACATGAGCACCTCGTTTTCAATGCAGCGGCTGGCATAGGTGGCCAGCTTGATTTTTTTTGCCGGGTCGAAGGTGTTCACCGCTTTGATCAGGCCGATGGTGCCGATGGAGATCAGGTCCTCCAGGGCGATGCCGGTATTTTCAAATTTCCGGGCGATGAACACCACCAGGCGCAGGTTCCGCTCGATGAGCGTGGCACGGACGGTTCCGTCGTCCTCGGGCAAACGCGCCACCAGGGCCAGCTCCTCCTCATGGCTCAGGGGCGATGGCAACGGGTCCGGCCCGCCGATGTAGTACAGCTCCTGGCTGGAGAGGGTTTGGAGCATTTCCTCCAGCCGCTTCCGTGCAAGGGCGTACAGACGAAAGGTTAACGCCATGCTGTTTCCTCCTTGCTTCCACGCCGTCGCCGGCGTTGTTGATTCATCTTATAGCCCCTCCCTGCGGCACATGCCTGCGGGCGCGGGCGACGGGGCGGGGAAGGCCTCCTCCCGGGTCAGTACGGCGGGCACCAGCGCCTGAAAGCCGCTGTATCCGTCCACGGTGAGCCCCACCAGGGCTTCCACCGGCGCCCAGCCGCCTCGCTCCAGCAGCCGCAGGCTTTCCGGCCGGAAGCAGGGCATCAGCGCGCTCCCGGCGGCGGTGCGCACGCTGAGATATCGAAAGCCCTCCGGCAGCATGCCGGGAAACATCCGGGGCAGCAGCGGCGAAAGGGCTTCCTGGGAGCAGACCACCACCGGCAATCCGGTGATGCCGTCCCGCAGCAGGTTGCCGCTATCCACCAGCGCGCTGAGGCATACGCTTCGGCCCCGCCAGCGGACCTCCACACGGGTCACCGGCAGCGGGCGCATCCGCTGTTGCCATCCGGGGAGCAGCAGCGCGCCCGCCGACGCCAGCAGCACCCCCGGCAGCGCGGGAACGCCCGCGCCATGCAGCGCCCGCACGCCCCCCTCCATGCACAGGTTCAGCAGCAGATAGACGCCCGCGGCGCGCACCCGGCGCAGGCGGGGCGCCTGTCCCAGCGCGCCCAGGGGAATCAGCAGGTCCATCAGCACCGCCCCCAGCGTCCAGGACAACGGGCTGCCGCGCGCCAGCAGCAGCAGCGTCATCCCCGCCGAAATCAGGGCGAACAGCGCCAGCCTGCCATAGGGCTGACGCCCCCGGGTGGTCAGGCGGCTCAAGGCCGTCAGCAGGCAGAAAGCGCTCAGCCCCTGCACGCTCACAAACAGTTCCACGCTGACGCTCATGGCCCGCCCCCCCCCTCATGACGCCACCCAGTATAGCCATTCTTTGGAAACGGGCCTGTCGAATCGCCGCGCAAACTTTGTCCGAAAACATCGCAAAATTTGTCTTCCCCCTTGACATAGCGAACTAATGTTCGTATAATACCCTTGAAACGAAGCTACGCAAGGGAGGAAAAAAGATGTTTGCCGTACTGCGCGCGTATTTTGCCAACCGCCGTCGGATGCGGGAATGTACCCGGGAGTTTTTCCGCCGGGGCATGCGCTGCGACCTGCTCCCCTCGCAAAGGAAAAACCAGCGCCGGTGGCTGGCCTATTGAACGGAAGGTTCCCGCGGCGCATCGATCCGCCCGCCGCCTAGGTTGACAGCCCTGGCGCCCCTTTGCTATACTGTGTTGCGGCATGATGGCGAAGAAGGAAATCCGTTATGGTAGCATCCATGCTTGTAGGCGTGTGCTTGATTGGCCTGGGGGCCTTGCTCTTTTTGAAACCGCAGGCGGTCTGGGCATTGACGGAAAAATGGAAGTCCTATCGGGCAGACGAACCCTCCGACCTGTACCGCATCAGCACCAAAATTGGCGGGATTCTGTTTGCGCTCTGCGGGCTGATGATGGCGGTGCTACCGTTGATTTTGGCATAGGACGCCCCCCTTGGGAGGGCAGTCCATTGACAAAGGATTTGATCTCATAATTTTTGCAAGTTATAGCATGCATGCTTGCAAGCGCAGAGGGTTTTGCCTCTGCAAGGTTGGACGTGTTGCAGAAAGCAACTTCTGCGGCACGCCCTTTTTGCAAACAAATCAAGAGAAAAGCGGCGGCATAGCGTCAAAATGCAACCAGACAAAGCCAAAAGAGGCATAAGAAACCAGGGCTGTCGAAAAACAAACCCGCATGTGGATAGCTTTTCAATTTTTGCGAGCACTACGAAACCAGTTTGAG
>DBFBGQ010000101.1:0-48082 GCA_048201975.1 Candidatus Egerieenecus sp.
CCCATCAGCCCATCACCTGCTTTATAGCCGTCCGTGAAAAAAACATTCTGGGCTTTGGCTGCTATGAAGCCACCTGCAAAAACTTCTTTGGGCCCACAGGCGTCCTGGAGGACATGCGGGGCATGGGCATTGGTGCGGGACTGCTGCTCCATTGCCTGCACGGGCTGCGGGAGCTGGGCTATGCCTATGCCATCATCGGCGGAGTAGGCCCCGTGCCCTTCTATCAGAAAACGGCGGGCGCCACCCTGATCCCCGACTCCACCCCGGGCATCTACCGGGATTTATTGGGCTAATCCCCCACAATTTACAAGGAGGAAGCAACCATGTCGCTCTTATCCAACCTCAGCCGGCATCAGGACAAGCTCACCCGTTCCATCTGCCCCGAAAACCCCACCGGCGCCCCCGGGAAAGGCGCCATGTGCCCCCTGGAGGAGGGCACCGCCCGGCATGCTGCCCGCGACCTGGGCACCGGATGGAAGGTCAACCCCTTTATCAACATCGCCCCGGGCGAAGTGGTGGAGCTGGCCCGGATTAACGGCAGCGGCGCAATCAACCACATCTGGCTAACACCCACCGGCAAATGGCGCTTCTCCATCCTGCGCATCTACTGGGATGGTCAGGAGCAGCCCTCGGTGGAATGCCCGGTGGGAGACTTCTTCTGCATGGGATGGAACGAATATGCCCAGATCAACGCTCTACCCGTGTGCGTCAACCCGGGTTCCGCCTTCAATTGTTACTGGGAAATGCCTTTCCGGCGCTCCTGCCGGATCACCCTGGAAAATCTAAACACGGAAACCATCGCCATTTATTACCAGATTGATTACGCCCTGTTTCAGGTACCCGAGGACATTGCTTATTTTCACGCGCAGTTCCGCCGGACCAATCCGCTGCCCTACAAAAGCGTTTACACCATCCTGGATCAGGTGCAGGGGCGCGGCCATTACGTGGGCACCTATATGGCCTGGGGCGTCCACAACAACATCTGGTGGGGGGAAGGGGAAATCAAGTTCTACCTGGACGGCGACAGGGAGTATCCCAGCATCTGCGGCACGGGCACAGAGGATTACTTCTGCGGGTCCTATAACTTTGAGGACCCCCACACCCACAAGGAATACAAAACCTTCTCCGGCCCCTATACGGGCCTTCCCCAGGTCATTACCCCCGATACCCTTTATCACAGCCAGTTCCGCTTTGGCATGTACCGTTTCCACCTCACGGACCCCATTTATTTTCAAAAGGAACTGAAGATCACCATACAGGCCCTGGGCTGGCGGGATGGCGGCCGCTATCTTCCCCTGCAGGACGACATCGCCTCCGTGGCCTACTGGTATCAAACCCTCCCCACCGCACCCTTCCCGCCCCTGCCTGACAAGGATTACCTGGAGGTCATCTGATCAAAGGAGGAAAGCGTCATGCTCATGGAGGAAGCCCTGATTGACCAAGCAAAGCAGCACCCCTGGGAAAGCTATGCCGCTTCCATCCAAACCGAATGGCTGCAATGCCAGGATGAAGGCCTGGACATCGCCCCCTATGCGGAGATTTTCCAGGCCGTGGCCAAACTGGAAGCGAGCCCCATCAAGGACCGCCTGTGCGACGCCCTGTACCAGGCCGTCTCCACCTGCGGCGTCAAGCCCGGCTGGCCCTATGTGGAACCCAGCGCCCTGGAGGAGATCCTGGCCCAGCGCCCGGCGCCCACCCACACGTTCACCCCGCCCCAAGCTGATGCTGCGCTGCGTGACCGGCTTCTGGGCGCATGGCATGGCCGTGTGGCCGGTTGTCTGCTGGGCCGTCCTGTGGAAGGCCGCGGCTTTGCCCTGGTGGACCGGCTGTCCCGCGCCTGTGACAACTTCCCCATTCACCGCTACTTTGTCCGCGCAGATCTGCACGCCCTGCCGCAGGAGGAGGCCGCTAGCCTAGACGGCCCTGCCGCAGGCTTTGCGGATACCTTTCAGGGCGCGGGCATTCCCGACGACGACATCAACTACCCGGTGATGAACGCATATTATGTGGTGGAAAAGCACGGACGGAATTTCACGCCCGCCGATGTGGCCCAAGCCTGGATGGAGGCGCAGCCGAAAATTGCCTACTGTACCGCCGAGCGCCGGGCCTACCGGAACTTCCTCATTGGCATCATGCCGCCCCTTTCCGCCATGTACAAAAACCCGGACAGGGAGCTCATCGGCGCGCAGATCCGGGCGGATTACTACGGCTACATCAACCCAGGGGACCCTACGGCCGCCGCGACCATGGCCTGGCGGGACGCCTGCATATCCCATGTGAAGAACGGCATTTACGGCAGCATGTGGGCCGCGGCCTGCATTGCAGCGGCAGCCGTTTGTACCGACCCCCAAACCATTTTGGAAGCCGGCCTGGAGCAGATTCCCCGGCAAAGCCGCCTGGCCGCCTGCCTGCGTCAGGTATTCGCCTGGCGCTCCCAGGGGCTTTCTGCGGGGGAATGCTTTGCGCAGATCCGCAAGGAATACGCAGAAACTTCCGAATACCACTGGGTACACACTCTTCCCAATGCCATGATCGTGGCTGTGGCGCTGCTCTATGGGCAGGGTGATTTCACCCGTTCGGTGGGGCTGGCGGTGGGTGCAGGCTACGACACCGACTGTAACGGCGCCACCGTCGGCTCGCTGGTGGGGATCATGCACGGCATGTCGGGAATTGATCCCGCCTGGCAGGAACCCCTGTGCGGGCAAATCCGCACCCAGATACTGGGGCATGAGCGGGTGGCGTTGACGGATCTGGCTGACTTGACCCTACGCCACATCTGCCAGCGCGACTGAACAGGCAAGCCCCCCAAATAAAAACAACCTTCCGCACAAGTCCAATTGGATTGATCACGGAAGGTTGTTTTTCATTGTGTCAACAGGACATGACTCCCGCCGCCCGCAGGCTGCAGGAGGTTATCCCTACCGCTTCTGCCCCCGCAGGGTCTTCCAGGCGGCCACGCCGTAGTCCGCCATGGCGGCCAGGGCCAGGACCACCGCCAGCCACAGCACCCACAGGTCCACCTGCGCCCCGGCAGCCTGCAGCTCCCCATGCCAGAAGCTCAGCACCAGCGCCGCGATGAAGGCCACCTGCGCGGTCTTCCCCAGCATGTTGCTGTATACCACCACATCCCGCTTGAGCATGAACGCTCCGCCCAGCACCATCATCAGCTCCTTGAGCATCACGATGATGAACGCCGCCCAGGGAATGACGCCCGCAATGGTCTGGCACAGCATGGCCGTGACCACCATCACCTTGTCCGCCAGGGGGTCCATCAGCTTGCCAAAGGCGGTAATTTGATGATACTTCCGGGCCAGATAGCCGTCCAGAAAGTCCGTGAAGCTGGCCACCAAAAACGTCACCAGGGCCCACTTGGTGTGACCGGCGCAATAAAGCGCCACAAACACGGGGATCAGCGCCAGGCGCAGCATGGTCAGCACGTTGGGCACGTTCCATATATCCACAAAATATTTCTGCATGCTCTCCCGCAGGGTAGGCTTGTTCGTCATGGGGGTGAGTTCCTTTCCCGGGCCGGCGGCCCGCTTTGGTAAAGCGCGGCCGTTGCGCGGAAGCGGCCTTCCTGATCAGTATAGCATGGCGCGCGGATGGAGAAAACCCTCATTTTTTGCTTTTGCGCAACCGATGATGCGGCTCAACCTCCGTGGAATCGCAGGGCAGGGTCAACCGCAGCGTAGCGCCGGGGCCGCTGTCCTCCACCCGAAGCTCCCCGCCATGAAGCTGTGCGATCCCCCGGGCCAGTGTCAGCCCCAGCCCCGCGCCGCCGTGCGCCCCGCTCCGGTGGGGCTCCGCCTGGAAAAAGCGGTCGAATACCCGCTCCCGAAGCTCCGGCGGGATCCCTGGGCCATCGTCGGAAACCCGCAGCAGCGCCTGCGCTCCCTGCCTGCGCAGGGACAGGACCACCCGCGTCCGGGCAAAGCGGGCCGCGTTGTCGGTAAGCAGGGTCACCAGGCGCATGAGCAGCAGCTCGTCCCCCTGGAGGAAAACGTCCGGCTCCACCTGGGACACATCCAGCGCCTTGTCTCGCACCGTCTCCTGGGCGGCGGCGACGCACAGGGCGGAAAGATCCAGCCGCTCCCGCCGAAGGCTCACCCGGCCGCCCTCCATCCGGGCCATTTGCAGCATCTGCTCCACCATGGCGCTCATCTGCCCCGCCTTCTGGGCAATGGCGGAGAGCGCCTCCCGGTATTCCGCCTCCTCCCCCTGCTCCAGGGCAAAGTCGCAGGCGGCGGTGATCACCGCCAGGGGAGTCCGCAGCTCATGGGAGGCGTCGTCAGTGAATTGCCGCTCCCGCTCGAAGGAGGCCGAAAGGCGCTCCAGCATGGCGTTGAAGCTGCCGCCCAGCCGGCCCACCTCGTCCTTTCCCGCCGGGAAGCGCAGGGTCAGGTCCCGGCCGTCCAGAATCTGCTCGGCCTGCCGGGTCATCTGGGCGATGGGGCAAAAGGCCCGCCGGGTCAAAAGATACCCGCCCAGGGCGGCGACCGCCGCCAGCAGGGGCAGCAGCAGCGCCAGGCGGTACACCGTGGCATGCTCCAGAAACAGCATGGTATCCAGCACCAGGTAACCCCGAAGCCACACCGCGCCATGGGGCAGGGGCAGCAGCAGATCCTGGGTCAGGTATGCCCCGCCGGCAGTCCCCGTGACCTGCCGCACGGCGCCATCCAGAAACGGCAATTCAAAGGGCGGCCAGTTCCCTTGCCAGCGCCCGCCCTGCTGATCCAGCAGGGTAAAGGAAACCTTGTCAAAGTCCGCCAGATCACGGGTATCCAGGGTGGGAACGCCATCCACCTCCGTCACCGCCTTGGCCGCATCGGCCATGGCCTGCAGCAGCAGCCCCTCATGGTAGGCCAGCGCCGCCCGGCTCACGCTCCACATCAGCGTCGCCAGTACCAGCACCGTCACCGTCAGCATCAGCAGGGTATACCACAGGGTCACACGCGCCTTGATGGATACCGTACCCTTCATGTTTCCTCCCGCAGGACATAGCCCACGTTCCGCACCGTGTGGATCAGGCGCTTCTCCCCCTGGATTTCCAGCTTGCCCCGCAGGGTGCGGATATACACATCCACCACATTGGAGCCGCCCTGATAATCATAGTTCCACACATGCTCCTCGATCATCTGCCGGGTGAGGGGCATACCCGCGTTGCGCAGCAGGTATTCCAGCAGGGCAAACTCCCGGGCGGAGAGCGCGATCTCCCGGCCGCCCCGTGTAACCCGGCGGGCGGCGGGATCCAGGCGCAGGTCCGCCAGGGCCAGCACCGCCGCCTGCTTGGCCCCGCCCCGGCGCAGCAGCGCCCGCAGCCGCGCCAGCAGCTCCTGGTTGGCAAAGGGCTTGGTCAGGTAGTCGTCCGCGCCCAGGTCCAGCCCCTCCACACGGCTCTCCACCGCGTCCCGGGCGGTGAGCAACAGCACGGGCAGGTCGCTCCCCCGCTCCCGGATCCGCCGCAGCACCGTCAGGCCGTCCACCTTTGGCATCATGATATCCAGTATCGCCGCGTCGTAGGCGTCGGTGCTCTCCAGATAGTCCAGGGCCTCCTGGCCGTCCCCGCAGCTGTCCACCGCGTAACCCGCCTTGGTCAGCACCTTTTCCAAAATGCGGTTCAAATAAGCCTCATCTTCCGCAATCAATATGCGCATGCAACGCCTCCCTTCGCCCCGCTCCCCGGCGGGGCCGCATGCTCATGTTGTTCGCCCCCCGCGGGCCAACCTCCTGCCTTCTTGCCGCGGATTCTTGCCGGCGGAAAAAAATGGTGAATCTTTCATCTGCTTTTCATTTTTCTCCGCTATACTGACCTCGCAAACAAAAACAAAGGAGCTGAAACCCCTTATGAAAAAGATGCTATGCCTGGTTACCCTCCTGTGCCTGATGGCTTTCCCCGCTCTGGCCGAGCAGACTTCCGATACCCTGGCGCCAGCCTACAGCGACAGCAGCGCCCAGATGCTCACCCAGGAGATAGACGACGGGATGCGAAAGGACACCTTCTGGCTGCCCAGAAGCAATGAAATCCTGGAAAACTATTATGACCTCACCCTGGATCAACCCGTGCTTGCGGAGTTTGAGCTGCAGGGCGACAAGGGAGGTTCCAGCATCGTCCTGACAGAGGCCGAGGCCCAGGCCAAGGTGCTGGAGGTGTACCCGGACGCCTCCATCGCCTACACCAAGTCCGAAATTGACGACCGGCGCTACCACTACGAGATTGTTTTCACCACGGCGGAGTTTACAGCCGTCGCCGAGGTGAACGCCGCCACCGGTACGCTGATGAAGCGGGAGCTGTACTACATTGCCCAGGGCGACCTCTCCCTTTCCTCCGCCCAGGAGGCCATCCTTGCCCAATGGCCCGGGAGCAGCATCTCCTTCCTGGCCCCGGAGCTGGACGACGGCCGGCTGATCTACGACGGCGAAGTGATTGTGAACGAGTCTGGTACCGACATGCGCGTTACCTTTGAGCTGAACGCGGAAACCATGAACTTCTTTGATATTGAAAAGCGCCTGCTGGATCCCACCGCAACCCCCCAGCGCACCGCCGAGCCCAGCGCCACCTCCATGCCGGCCCGCTCCTCCTCCACGCAGGAGGGCGATGGCATCGGTACTGCCCGGGCCATGGAGATTGCCCTGGAGAAGATCGGCGGCGGCCAGATCACCAGCATCAAGCTGGAGCGTGACCACGGCCAGCAGATCTACGAGGTGGAAGGCCTCTACGACGGCTATGAGTACGAGATCGAGATCGACGCCCAAACCGGCGAGATTCTCAAATGGGAGAAGGAATGGGACGACTGATCCCCGCACTTTCCCGGCCATGCAAAACGGGTCTGTTGCAAAATGAAAACGCAATAGTAACCTGCACAAAAAGCAGAAGCCAACAACCAAAACCGACCGCAAAAGAAGCCAAAACACTTCTTTTGCGGTCGGTTTTTTGTGCATTATTTTTAGGGTTGGCTATTTTGCAACAGCTCCGTTCAATCTTCAAGCATCCTGGACAATGGCCCCCACCAGGCCGGGGCCGGTGTGAATGGCCAGCACCGGGCTCACCGGGGAAATGAAAGCGGAGCGCACATCCAGCTTGGCCTTGAGTTTTTCCAGCAGCTTTTCCGCGTCCGCCAGGGCGTTGCCGTGGACCACCGCCAGACGAACCGGCCGGTCCTGATACCGATGGACAAATTCCATGAACATGGTTTCGATGGCGTTGCTCAGGCCCCGGGCTTTGTTCAGGGTCTGATACACCCCGTCGGGATTGACGTAGATCACGGGTTTGATTTGCAGAATGGAGCCCACCACGCCTTCCACCATGCCGATGCGTCCGCCCTTGCGCAGATACTCCAGGGTGCGGATGACGAAGCAGCCCAGCTGGGTTTTGCGTTTTTCCTCCAGGGCCTCGATGACCTCCTCCACCGTGTGGCCCGCCTCCAGCATCTCGGCGGCCAGGAGCACCAGCAGCCCCAGCCCGCAGCTGAGGGTCCGGCTATCCACCACATCCACCCGAATGCCTTCGGCCTCCTCGGCCAGCATGCGGCACATGTTATACGTGCCGCTGAGCCCCGCGGAGAGGGAGATATGCAGCACCCGGGTGCAGCCCTGATCCCGTAGGCGGCTGTACAGGGCGGTGATATCCTCCGGCAGAGGGAGGGAAGTCTTGGGCAGCTCTGTTTTCAGCAGGGCGTACATCTCCTCCTGATTGATTTCCACCCGGTCGCGGAATTCGCCCGCGGCGGCCACCACCCGCAAAGATACCATCGAAATATCGTAACGCGCCAGCTGCTCGTCGCTCAAATCGCATGAGGTATCGGTCACCAGCGCAATTTTCTCACCTTGGACGTCAAACATCAGAAAGGCCCCCTTTTCTTCCCGGGATGATATGCATTATAAGCCCCCAGGGCAAGGCAAGTCAAGGCATGCCCGGCGTTTGCAGGAAGATTTCAGACAATGTTCACCCTTCCCGCTCCAGCAGAAACAGCCGCTTTTCACCCCACAGGTCGATGGTCTCCACCGCCAGCTCCCCCTCCCCGCCGGGAAGGAAGCAACTCTCCGGCAGCGCGGGCGAGGCCGCCGAACGCGCAAAGGAATACGCCGGATAGAAGCAATCCCCCCGAACGCGCCCGGCGGACCACTGCTCCAGCGCCTCCAGCCCCCGCAAGGCCGGAGCCTCCTCATGGGGCGGAGGAACATAGGCGCTCAGGGTAATCCCCGCGGGATGAACCTCCCCGGTAAGCGCGGCAGGCTCCGCCGCGCAGGGGATGCACAGGGTCATGTCCGTTCCCAGCAGCCGCTTTCGGGCCAGGGCGCAGGCGGCCGCGCTGCGATCCACCCCCAGGAAGCGGCATCCCTCCTCCAGGGCCGCGGCCAGGGTGGTGCCGCTGCCGCAGCACAGGTCCGCCACCAGATCCCCCGGCTGGCACACCGGGCGAATCAGCCGGCTGAGCAGGCGGATGGGTTTTTGCGTGGGCCAGCCGGTGCGCGCCGGGTCCCGCTGCTGCAGGTGGGGCACGTCGGTCCACACGTCGGTGGGATACACCGGCTCGTCATCGTAATACCGGTAGAGCTTGCCGCCGCTGCGAATGGTGCGGCAGGGCCGGCCCTGCTCGTCCATGGTACGGCGGAGATGATTCTGCCGGTTGCCCCGGCGGCCAATGGGCACCCGAGTCAGGTCGAAGGCGGGCCGCTTCCCCGCCGCATACATCAGGATGGTGTCATGCTTGCGGCTAAAGTGCCGCTGCGCCCGGCCGCCTGTCTCGTAGGCCCAGATGATCTCGTTCATGAACGCGGCTTCTCCAAACACCCGATCGCAGGCCAGGCGTCCCAGGGCGCTCCCCCGCCAATCCAGGTGCATGTAAAACACCCCCGTATCCTGCAGCAGGCTCCGCCCGCATTCCGCCAGGCCGGTCAGCAGCGCCACATATTCCTCCCGGCTGCATTGATCCCTGTAGCCCGCCAGGGTCAGGAACGGCTTGCCCTTGCGCCAGCCCTCCTCCCCCAGGGGTTGGCGGCGATGGAAATCGCTCCCGGTCTGGAAGGGTGGGTCCACATACACGCACTGCGCCTGTCCCGCCCACGCGGCACAAAGCTCCGCTCGGCTTCCATCCCCCTGCATCAGGATGCCCCGGTCCCCTTTGCCGTGGCGTTCACGGCTTACGCTCGTCGCTGCAAAGTTCATCTGTCCGCCCCCAGCGCCCGGCTCAGGCGCTCCCATTCGTCCTGCTCTTCCGTCAACCGCCGCAAAAATTCCGCCTGCCGGGCATCCGACATTAGCCTTTCCCCGGCCGCCTGCACCGCCGCCACAAAGGCCGGGTCCAGCGCCTCCATGCCCTGGCGCGCCAACGGGCAAACGCCGCGTCCCCGCCGGTCCATCGCCACCGTCACGCCCTCACCCCGGCACAGGGGAAGCAGCGGAAACAGGCGGCAGCTCAGGGGGCGTTCCTCCCGATGGCACCGCCCTGAGCACACCAGCAGCGTTCCCTGGGGACAGGGCAGCAGGCGGTATCCCTCCCGGCCCCGGTAGAAGTCCTCCTCCCCTGGAAAGAGCAGCATTCCCTGGGGCTCCTCGGTCTGCGCCTGACAGCAGGCCCGCCCGCAGCGCCTCCCGCAGTCGGACCGCAAGGGCGTCAGGCGCTCCAGCATGGCGCGCGCCTCCCACAGCGCGGACGTCGTATCCATCGTTGGCGAATCCCCGCTTTCCCGCCGCAGCGCGGCGTTTTCTCCATTATAACATATTCGCGGGGTTTTACCAACTTTCGTTTCGCTCACACAAAAAGCCGAAGGGCGCAGACCCTTCGGCGCAAGACCTTCTGCACCTGCAAGAACGCAAGCAAGCTGTGACCAGCGCGCGAGCTGCATATGAAAAGGCGGAGGGCCGTCCCAAGGACAGCTCTCCGCCGAAAATGTATCCAGGCTTACTCCGCGGGAGCCTCGGTCACGGCCACAATGCGGCCGTCGCCGTAGGGCTCGGCATAGGCTTCGCCCACAACGCCTTCCAGCGTGCCGGTGATGTAGTTGATCAGCACCTGGTTGTCCAGCATGACTTCATCCTGAAGGATGGGATCGTTCTGGAACATGGTGAAGCCGTCGCCGGCATTCTTGAGCATGTAGTTGTGGCTGGCCAGGGTGTAGGTCTTCTCCAGGTCCAGTTCCTCGCCGTTCACCTTCACGTTCTTGACCCGGTACTCGCCGTCCACGCCGGTGAACAGGCCGTTCTCGTCCTGGGTGCAGGAGGACTCGATGTAGGTGTGGATCTCATAGGTCAGGCCGGACACCTGCAGGAAGCCGCCGTTTTCCTCGGGAACCACCCGGGCGCCCCACTCCAGGGCATCCAGAATCTGCTGACCGGTGGCCTCCACCACGCACATGGCGTTGCCGAAGGGGTGCACCAGCAGGATGTCGTTGAGGGTGATATCCCCCGCGGCGATGGACACGCGCACGCCGCCGCCGTTCACAAAGGCGATGTCCGCCCCGGACTGGTCGCGGTAGGCGTCGGCGCACAGGTCGCCCAGGTTGGTTTCTGCGTTGCGGATGATGCGCACGTCGGTTGCCGGATCGTTGATGACCAGGTCCACGGCGGTCTTGGCCACCACCTCGTTGAGCTTGTCATCCAGGGCGGCGACAGCCTCGTTCACCGCGGTGGCCGCGTCGTTCTCCAGGCCCAGCAGGTCGGGAAGGGCCACGTCGTTGTCCCACTGATACAGCCCGGTGGACAGGGTGCCATCCTGGGCAATGCGCAGGTAACCGATGCCCTGCAGCTTGGTGCCGCAGGCAGCCAGCAGCACGTCCTCGCCATCCTTATTCTTGACCGCTTCCTGGGCGATCAGGCTGTGGCTGTGGCCGTCCAGCAGGGCGTCGATGCCCGTGGTGTTGGCGATCACGTCGGTGGACATCCAGGGCGCGCACTCGGCCTCAATGCCCAGGTGGCCCATGCCGACCACATACGCGGCGCCCTCCGCCCGGGCGGCGTCCACGGCGGACTGCACGGCGGTGTAGAGCTTTTCGCCGGTGTCATCCTGGCAGAAGGTGTAAACGAAGTTGCCTTCCTCGTCCTGGAAATACTTGGGCGTGGAAGACGTAATGGTCTTGGGGGTGGTGATGCCCACAAAGGCCACCTTCACGCCGTCGAATTCCTTGATGATGTAGGGATCGAAAACCAGCTCGCCGTTATGGGTGAAGTTCGCGCTGATGTAGGGGAAGTTGGCCTTCTCCGCCAGCTCCAGGAAACGGTCCATGCCATAATCGAACTCATGGTTGCCCATGGTGGCGATGTCGTAGCCCACGGCGTTCATCAGCTCGATGTTGCTCTCGCCGGTGGTCATGGTGCCGATGGGCTCGCCCTGGATGGAGTCGCCGTTATCCACCAGCAGCACATGGTTGCTCTTCGCCAGGTTGTCGCGCACGGCCGCCAGCCCGGCATAGCCGAAGCCGCTGCTCACGCCGCAGTGGACGTCGCTGGTGAAAAGCACCACAATGTCCTGGGTCAGGCCCGTTTCGGCCTGTTCCGCCATGGCGAACCCGGTGAAGAGCATGGCCACGGCCAGCAGGAGACCAAGTAGCTTTTTCATTGCAAACCTACCTCCATATCCTCATTTTTGAACCAAGAACCAATTTATATTATATCAGTTTTGCCTAGTTTTTCAAGGGAGCGTCCACGTTTTTTCCCAATTCTGACGTAGGATTTACCATCCCTTGATCTGCGGATTTGCCCGGCCTGCGCGTTGACTTTGCCCGCGGATCTGTGCTATGCTGATCATGTACATATTATAGTAGAAGAGGAGTTCCTGAATGATGGTACAGCAGCTTACCCGCGGCGCAGGTTCCTTGGCAAAGCTCCCGGAGGCATTGGAAAAGCTGGGGATACGCAAGCCCCTGGCCGTGTGCTCCCGCAGCCTGCGCCCCGCCCTGGACAAGGCCCTGGCGGGCGGCGCCTGCGCGGTTTTCTCGGGCTTCCACGCCAACCCGGACTTTCGGGACTGCGCCGCCGGGCGGGAGCTCTACCTCAGCCAGGGCTGCGACGGCCTGGTGTCCCTGGGCGGCGGCAGCGCCATGGACACCGCCAAGGCTATCAAGGCCCTGCTGCTGGCCGCCAGCGATGCCGACGCCCTGAACGGGCAGTGGGAGGCCCGGCCCCTGCCGCACCTGGCCATTCCGGCCACCGCGGGCACGGGCAGCGAGGCCACGGCCATCGCCGTGATGTATGTGGAGGGACGCAAGCACTCCCTGGACCACGCTTCGCTGCTTCCCGAGGGGGTCATCCTGGACCCTGACCTGCTGGCCACCCTGCCCCTGTACCACAAAAAGGCCTGCGCCCTGGACGCCCTGTGCCAGGGCATTGAATCCTACTGGGCGCGCAAGGCCACCGAGGATAGCCAGGTGGACGCCTTTCTGGCCTTCACCGGGGTGCTGGACAACCTGCGCCCCTACCTGGCGGGGGATCCGGGCGCGGCGGCGGAGATCCAATTCGCCGCCTACCGCAGCGGCTGCGCCATCGCCGTGAGTCGAACCACCGCCGCCCATGCGCTTTCCTACCGGCTCACCACCCGCTACGGGCTGGCCCACGGCCATGCCTGCATGCTCACCCTGCCCACGGTGTGGTCGGCCATGATGGAGGACACGGATGTCCTCCCCGTGCTGATGGACCTGGCCCAGAAGATGCGCCTGGGCAGCGAGCTCATGGGCCCGCGGCTGCTGCGGGGCATGCTGGAGGACCTGGAAATGCCCCTGCCCCCCATCCCCGACGAGGCGGCCCTGGAGGACCTGACCCAGTCGGTGAACCTGCAGCGGCTCTCCAACAATCCGCGGGTCTTTACCCGGGAGGAGATCCGGCAGATCTACCGCCGTTCCCTCCGGCCCCTGGCCGAACCGGAGCGGCAGGCCTGCCTGGACATCTGGCGGTATTACGGGAGGTAAGGCATGATCCAGGGCGCGCGAGCCTTCATTGAGGCGGTGAACGGATTTCTCTTTGTGAACGATCCGCCGGAGCCGGCGGACATCCTGTTTGTGCCCGGTTCCCGGCAGCCGGAGAACGCGCTGCGGGCGGCGGAGCTGTACCGGCAGGGGTACGCGCCCCTGGTGTTGCCCTCCGGGCGCTTCGCCAAGGCGCTGGGGCGTTTCCTGGGCCCCGAGGAGCCCTACCGGGCGGACTACCCCGGGGATTTTGACACGGAGTGGGCCTTCCTGCGCCGGGTGCTGATGGACGCGGGGGTGCCGGAGGCGGCCATCCTCCGGGAGGACCAGGCCACCTTCACCTGGGACAACGCCCGAAGGTCCCGCCAATTGACCGACGCCGCGGGGCTGGACATCCGCACGGCCATTCTGTGCTGCAAGGGTTGCCACGCCCGGCGGGCGCTGCTGTACTACCAGGCGGCTTTTCCCCGGACGCGGATGCTTGTCTGCCCGGCGTCCTGCCCCGGCCTGAACCCCGAGGACTGGTTTCTCACCCCCCTGGGGCGGGATACGGTGCTGGGAGAGGTGCAGCGCCTGGGCGGCCAGATCGGCCAGGTGTTTGCGGATATGCTGGCCGCGGAGGATCGGGACTGAAGGGAACAACCGCCGCCCTTTGGGCAGAGATGCTCCCAGGGAACTCGAAAAGGATCCAAAAGAAAGGGCGGGCATGGTCCCCGTAGCGATATTCTTTTAGGGAGGCCGCCTTTTTCACATCGCCGTGGTAGCATGCTCGAGGCGCCCCCTTTGATCCACCGTCAGCCGTCCAAAGAGATACAAATGGGGCATGCCGCTGATTTTCCGCTCTGCGGCATGCCCAGCCTCCATCCCACAGGGCCGCCAAATATGCAGGCGTTTCGGAAGGCCTGTGGCCTCTCCGAAGCCTCTGGGGAGTTTGTTGGCAGTCTGAGCGGAGGGCTGTCCTTGAGACGGCCCTCCGCCGTTTTTTTGAACGATGCTGCTGCGCCGCCGGGTTCTACCGCGGGATCAATCCCCCATGACCTGGGAGGCCAGCTCCCGCAGCAGGCGCGCGATCTCCTCCGGGGACTCCCGAGGGTCCGCGTTGAGCCAGCGGCGGAGCACCGCGTATCCTCCCTGGCAGAAGAAGATGCGGACGTACTCCTCCGTGCGGGGGTTGACCCCGCCGGGGTTGTGCCGGCGAAACAGCGCGCGGATGGCGGGGGTATCAAACAGCTTCTCGGTGAAGGCCTGGTCCCCTACGCTGTTGATGAGCACCTTCCACCGGTCCTGGTCCGCATCCAGGTAGCGGATCAGCTCGGTGAGGTTTTCCATATCCTCGGGGTTCTTGTCCAGAAAGTTCTGCTGCAGCTGATGGAAAAAATCCTGTTCCATTTCCCCCAGCAGATCATACTGGCTGCCATAATATTTATAAAACGTGGTGCGATTGATCTGCGCCGCTGCGCATAGCTCGCTGATGGAGATTTTGTCGATGCGTTTCACGCGCAGCAGTTCCACCAGGGCGTTTTTCAGCAGCGTCTTGCTCAGGCGAATCCGCTGGTTTTCCATGGTCGTTCCTCCTTGCTCCAGGGTTGGAATGATTTATTATAGCGCCCCAAACCCGGAAAGGCAATCCCGGAAGCGCGGCTGTCGGCTCGCCCCCCGCCTTGCGCAGGCGGCGCGCCTGGTGTACAATGGTGAAAACGCGGCCGGGCGGCGCGCCGCCCCGGAGAAGGAGCAAACCAATGAAAAAATGGTACGATGAGGAATACGCCTTTACCGTGGAGGTCACCGGCTATCTCCGGGGGGACCGCACGGAGGGCTACTGCCGCAACGGCGAGGAGACCGGCGACCGGTATAGCTGCACCTACGGCTGCCCGGTGAACGCCCAGGGACAGGGCATATGCCCCAAGACCATGCTGATCCTCTTTCCCCTCATGGAGGCGATACGCAGCGGCGGCGACCTGGAAAACCTGGGCGGGGACGGCCGGTATACCAAGCAAATCGTCTGCCCGGACGGCTGCGTGATCTTCCGCCTGACCGCGGAAAAGCTGGGCGGAGAGAACTTCTTCCGCAGCAATGCCTGCACCTGACGGGGCGCGGCGCCCCGCAGGCGAGAGAGGAGGCGTCACGCCTTGCCGCTGACCATCTACGATATATCCAAGCGGGCGGGGGTATCCATCGCCACGGTGTCCCGTGTGCTCAACGGCAGCGACCTGGTGAGCGCCAGGACCCGGCAGCGGGTGCTGGCGGTGATGCAGGAGTGCGGCTACACCCCCAACATCTTCGCCCGGGGGCTGGGGCTGAACACCATGAAAACCGTGGGGCTGCTGTGCGCCAACGTGTCCGACCCGCCCATTGCCCGCGCGGTGTTCTTCCTGCAGCGCTTTCTGCGCCAGGCGGGGTACGACTGCATGCTGCTGTGCACCGAGGACGACCTGGAGGTGCGGCAGAAATACATGGAGCTGATGCTCAGCAAGCGGGTGGACGCCATGATCCTGTGCGGCTCCCACTTTGTGGAAGAGCGGCCGGAGGACAACGGCTACATCCTGCGGGCGGCGGAGCAGATGCCGGTGATGCTGCTCATCGGCGCGCTGGACGCGCCGGGGGTCTACAGCCTGCTTCCCGACGACCAGGACGCCGCCTGCCGGGCCACGGGCCTGCTGCTGGACCATGGCAGCCGCCGGGTGCTGTACCTCTGCCACGCCCTGACCTATGCCGGGCGGCGCAAGCTGGCCGGCTACCGGGAAGCCCATGCCCGGCGGGGCATGGCGGTGGAGGAGGAGCGGATCCTGCTCTGCCTGGAGGGCCTCACCGGGGAAGCGCTGCTGGACAGCGTAGCGGAGAAGCTGGCGGCGCTGACCCGGCGGGGGATCGCCTTCGACGGACTGGCGGCCTCTTCGGACGCGCTGGCGGTGGCGGCGGTGAAGGCGCTCACCGCTAGGGGGGTGGACGTGCCCGGCCAGGTGCAGGCCGTGGGGTATGACAACACGGACCTGTCCCTGGCCTGCACGCCGGCGCTGACCACCGTGGATACCTGCGCCCAGGAGATGTGCCGCCGGTGCGTGGACACCATGATGGACGTGCTGGCGGGCCGGGACGCTCCCCGGGAGACACTGCTTGTTCCCCGGCTAATTTGCCGGAAAACCACCCGATAGCGCCGTGAAGGAGGCCTTCCCTTGCAACGAAATGCCATTCTCTTTGACCTGGGCTGGACGCTGGCCGTGCCCCGCAGCGGGGACTGGATGCTGACGCCCCTGTTTCAGCAGCTCTTTCCCAGCTGGCGGGAAACCATCTCCCCCCGGGAGATGGCGCTGGCCCAGGCCCGCCCGGCCGCCTACCTGGCGGATCACCACCGCCTTTCCACCCTGGCCCAGGAGGTCGCCCAGATGACCCGCTGGTATACCCTGCTGGGGGAGGCCCTGCCCGCCCTGGGCATGACCCCCGCCAAGGCCGCCGCCCTGGCCGAAGACCATACCTACAACGTAACCGGCAACCACGCCCTGCTCCCCGGCGTCCAGAACCTGCTGGAGACGCTTTGCCGCCAGGGCTACACCCTGGGCGTGATCTCCGACACCTGGCCCTCGGTGGAGCTGCAGCTGCCCGCCTATGGCATCGACCACCTGCTGTCGGCCCGTACCTTCAGCTTTTCCCTGGGCGTTTTCAAGCCGGACCCGGCCCTGTATCAGGACGCGCTGAAGCAGCTGGGGCTGCCGGGGGAAGCCTGCTGGTTCGTGGACGACCGGCCCTGCAACCTGCTGGGCGCCGAGCAGGCGGGTATGCGGGGCATCCAATCCCTGGCTGAGCCGGGGGCGCGGGCGGACGGCCGCTTCCCCGCGGTGAAATCCCCTTTGGAGCTTCCCGAAATTCTGGACGGCACGGCGCAAACCCGCGCCTGGGCGGACTACCAGCAGACCCTGACGGAGGCGGACCTGCCCGAAATGATGGCCCTGCAGGCGGAGATGGCCGCGGCGCTGCCCTCTCCCCGGTGGTACTTCACCTCCCAGGCGGAGGAGTTCGCCCAGGAGCTTCGCGCCGGACGGGTGCTGGGCCTGCGGGTGAACGGCGAGCTGGCCGCCTTCGCCATTGCCTGCCCCGCCCGGGACAACCCCCGCTCCTACGCCGCCATACTGGGCCGGGACGAGCCCGACAGCCTGGACTTTCAGGACATCATCGTTTCCCCCCGCTACCGCCGCAGGGGAATGCACAGCCATTTCCTGGCGCTGTACGAGCGCCAGGCCCGCCAGGCGGGCATGACCGCGCTATACGCCACCGTGGACCCGGAAAACCTGCCCAGCCTGCGCAGCTTTGAAAAGGCGGGCTGGACGCGGGTCGCCCTGCGCAACGCCTACGACGGGCGCATTCGCGCCTACCTGCGCAAGGCGCTGTAAGCCCCGCCCGCGAATTGCGAAAGAAATCACAATCCCGTGGGGGAAAACGCCGTTTTGGGCTTGCAAATCCACACGAAATTGAGTACAATATGTGTTGGGATAAACGCACAAAGCAAGGAGGTTTTTCCAATGTCCGTAAAAGTTGCGATCAATGGTTTCGGCCGTATTGGCCGTCTGGCTTTCCGGCAGATGTTCGGCGCTGAGGGCTACGAAGTGGTGGCCATCAACGACCTGACCAGCCCCGCCATGCTGGCGCACCTGCTCAAGTACGACACCGCCCAGGGCTCCTACTGCGGCCATATCGGCGAGAATAAGCACACCGTTTCCGCCACCGAGGACAGCATCGTGGTGGATGGCAAGGAAATCAAGATCTACGCCGAAAAGGACGCCAACAATTGCCCCTGGGGCAAGCTGGACGTGGACGTGGTGCTGGAGTGCACCGGCTTCTACTGCTCCAAGGACAAGTCCATGGCCCACATCAACGCCGGCGCCAAGAAGGTCGTCATCTCCGCGCCCGCGGGCAACGACCTGAAGACCATTGTGTTCTCCGTAAACGAGAAGACCCTGACCCCCGAGGATCAGATCATTTCCGCCGCCAGCTGCACCACCAACTGCCTGGCCCCCATGGCCAAGGCCCTGAATGACGCTTATCCCGTGCAGAGCGGCATCATGACCACCGTGCACGCCTACACCGGCGATCAGATGATCCTGGACGGCCCCCATCGTAAGGGCGACCTCCGCCGTGCCCGTGCCGGCGCCCAGAACATCGTGCCCAACTCCACCGGCGCCGCCAAGGCCATCGGCCTGGTCATCCCCGAGCTGAACAAGAAGCTCATCGGTTCCGCCCAGCGCGTGCCCGTGTGCACCGGCTCCACCACCATCCTGGTGGCTGTGGTCAAGGGCACCGACGTGACCAAGGAATCCATCAACGCCGCCATGAAGGCCGCCGCTTCCGAGAGCTTCGGCTACAACGAGGAGCAGATTGTGTCCTCCGACGTCATCGGCATGAAGTACGGCTCCCTGTTCGATGCCACCCAGACCATGGTCGCCAAGATCGACGACGACACCTATCAGGTGCAGGTGGTCTCCTGGTACGACAACGAGAACAGCTACACCAGCCAGATGGTCCGCACCATCAAGTACTTCGCTGAGCTGAAGTAAGGCGCTGCGCCTCAAGGCGCGGTTCCCCAAACAAAATGTACAGCCCTCGCGGCGCGCGCGATGCCGCTGCGCCGCACAGGATCAACATTTTCTCTCCTTTCGCCGTGGGCGGAAGGAGAGTTTTTTCGCGTCCGCGGAGGGAGCGCCTTTTCGGCTTGACATTTGCCGTGGAAACCGATATGCTTAAGGCAATTCATCATCAGTCACTGGAGGCGGAGCAGCTTGATTTCCTTTCTGTTGGCTTACATCCTTCAGGGAATCATCTTCGGGGCCATCTGTTCCTATGTGGCATCCACAAAGGGCTACAGCAACGGCTTTGCCTGGGGATTTTTTCTGGGCATCGTGGGGCTTCTGGTGGTAGGGTTTCGGCCAAATCTCACCCAGGCCGCTACCATGGACGATTCCATGGCGCGTTCCGCTGCGCCATCGGAGCCCAAGCCCCAGTGGGAATGCGTTTGCGGGGCAAAGAACCCCGACTCCCTGGATTATTGCCTCAGCTGTCGGCGGGAGCGCAATGCCTCTACCGTCGTTCGGAAGATCGTCTGCCCGCACTGCGGCGCCTCCAACCGGGAGACAAACCAATGCTGTTTTGCCTGCAACAGGCCCCTGCGGGAGGAAGCGCCTGCCCCGGCGAAGGATGCGCAAAACGGCGAACCGTATGCGCTCCAGGACAGCATCCCGAGCCTGATCGAGCAGCTGGGCAGGCTGCATGCCCAGGGCATCCTGACGGACGATGAATTTCAGCAGAAAAAGACAGAACTGCTGGCGAGGCTTTAAGCCGGCCGCGCCCCTGCCGCCCGTATATCAAAACACCCCCTCCCATCCCGGCCATGATTGCCGGGCGGGAGGGGTTTGCCGTCTCTTTGGGAATTCCGGGGGCCGCCGTTCAGGCTGCCCGCGTCTTTGGTGCGCATGGAATTACTTCAGGAAGTAGGAGCTCACGTAGCCGGTCACGCCGTCGATCTCCACCTTGGACCAGTTGACGCCGGTCTCCAGCACGGTCACCTGCGTGCCCACGGGATAGGTGCGGATGATGGTGGTGTTCATGCCCGGCTCCTTGCGGAAATTCACCACCGAGCCGCCGTTGATGTTGATCAGCTTGGCGGTGTGGGGGGTCTGGGTGGAGCTGCCGGTCTCGTCGGTGACCTTCAGGTACTTGGCCATCATGTAGCCCACCTTGCCGTCCTCCACCTGCACGCGGTACCAGGTATTGTTGCCGGAGAGGATGGTCACCTTCACGCCGTTGCGGTAGTAGTCCACCACCCGGGCGTCCAGGCTGGCGCTGTCACGCAGGTTCAGCACCTGGGTGGACTTGGGGTTGTTCACCACGGCCACCTTGCCCGCCATGGCGGTGGACTCGGAGCCGGAGCTGGAACCGGAACCCGAACCGGAGCCGGAGCTGGAACCGCCGAAGTTCAAATAGGTGGTGGACATGAAGCCTTCCCGGCCGTCCATCTGCACGCGGCTCCAGCTGATGCCCTTCTGCAGCACGGTCACCTTGGTGCCGGGCTTGTAGGAGGTGATGATCGTGCCGCTGAGGCTGGGCTCCTCGCGCATGTTCAGGCCGATGCCCGTGTTGGTGCGCACGGTGGCGGTGAGGTTCTTCTCCGCCTGGCTCAGGTAACGGGTCATCATGTAGCCGCTCTTGCCATTGACGGTGACCTTGCACCATTCGTCGCCTTTTTCCTCAATCTCCACCAGGGTACCGGTGGGATACTGCCCCAGCACCTTCGCCTCCAGGGAAGCGGTCTGGCGCAGATTCAGCGCCCCGCCCACCACCAGGGCGCTCTGGGCGGTTTCCGCCTGGGATAGCGCCGGCGCCAGGCACAGGCTGGCCACTGCCGCGGTGCCCAATGCCCGACGGGTCAGGGACTTCCATTGGTTGTTCTTCATGGTTGGTTCCTCCTTTGTTGTTTCAAGCCCCGTTTCCCGGGCGCTTTCACCACTACAAACGGCCCGTATCCGGCCCTTCATGCGGCTCCCCCCTGCCAAAAGCCGCCAATCAGGGACGTTTCTCGACCGTTTTGGAAGGATATGCCAACCCTCGCGCCGGTATGCCTTGCGCCGGCAACCCTTTGCGATTCATTCATGGTAGAAATTGACAGATCAGATGCGCGCGGCTCCGCAGGCCAGCAAAAAAGCCCGCCCCGGTTCGGAGCAGGGCGGACTGCGAAAAAAGGTATGATTTTTCACACCAGCATAAAAGCATGAAACTGATGGCTCCCGAGCTTGCAAAGGTTTCAACACGTATGGGACCCGAAGGCGTCCAGGGGGAAAGGCAGGGCATCGCCGCCTTGAGGCGCGGAGATCACTCTCCGTCCTCCAGGCCGTCCTCTTCCAGCAGCGCCAGATCGTCCTCTTCCTCCAGGGCGGCTTCCTCACCCTCGGGATGCTCGGGCGCGGGCTCGCCCTTTTCAAAGAACTCCCGGCGAATCTCCGCGTCGATCTCCGCGGCCACCTCAGGGTTATCCTTGAGGTACTGCCGGGTATTCTCCCGGCCCTGGCCGATGCGCTGATCCTTGTAGGAGAACCAGGCGCCGCTCTTGTGGATCAGGTCCCGGGCCACGGCCATGTCCAGGAGCGTGCCCTCCCGGCTGATGCCCTGACCGTAGATGATGTCGAACTCCGCCACCCGGAAGGGCGGAGCCACCTTGTTTTTGACCACCTTGACCTTGGTGCGGTTGCCTACCACGTCGCTGCCGTTTTTCAGCTGCTCGCCCCGGCGCACGTCCAGACGCACGGAGGCGTAGAACTTCAGCGCCCGGCCGCCGGGGGTGGTCTCCGGGTTGCCGTACATCACGCCCACCTTTTCCCGCAGCTGGTTGATGAAGATGGCGATGGTGCCCGTCTTGCTGACGATGCCGGTGAGCTTACGCAGGGCCTGGGACATCAACCGGGCCTGCAGGCCCACGAAGCTGTCGCCCATTTCGCCGTCGATCTCCGCCTTGGGCACCAGGGCGGCCACGGAGTCCACCACCACCACGTCCAGCGCGCCGGAGCGCACCAGCGCCTCGGCAATTTCCAGGGCCTGCTCCCCGGTATCCGGCTGGGAGATGTACAGCTCGTCGATGTTGACCCCCAGCTTCTTGGCGTAGGCGGGGTCCAGGGCATGCTCCGCATCCACAAAGGCGCAGATGCCGCCCTTCTTCTGCGCCTCGGCCACGATGTGCAGCGCCACCGTGGTCTTACCGGAGGATTCGGGGCCGTAGATCTCGATGACCCGGCCCTTGGGCACGCCGCCCACCCCCAGGGCCAGGTCCAGCTCCAGATTGCCCGTGGAGATGACCTCCACGCTCTGGCTGGCCTGCTCCCCCAGCTTCATCACGGCGCCTTTGCCATATTGCTTATCCAGGTCCGCCAGGGCATGCTCCAGGGCCTTGAGCTTTTCCTCCTGGGTGCTCTGGGCGACGGTCGATGCGTCCTTTTTGGCGGGCGCAACCTTTTTTGTAGCCATATTCGCTTTCCACCTTTCCGTCTATTGGTTCGCGCGCACTTTCACAGGAAGGCGCGGCGCAGTCAGGGCGTTGCCTGCATGCCCTTCTCCGCCTCCAGGCGCAGGGCGTTGAGCGCGTGCTTCATGGTCAGGGTACGGATGCGGGCCCGGTTGCCGGTGAGGCGCAGTGGAATCTCATAGACCCCTTCGGCGGTGGCCACGCCCAGGAACACGGTGCCCACCGGGCGCTCCGGGGTGCCGCCGTCGGGACCGGCCAGGCCCGTGGCGCTCACGGCAATGTCCACCCCCAGCCGCTCCCGGGCGCCCTGGGCCATGGCCCGTGCCACCGGCGCGCTGACCACGTCGTAACGGTCGATCATCTCCGCGGGCACGCCCAGCAGCATGGATTTGGCAACGCTCTGGTAGGTCACAAAGCCGCCCTTCACCACCTGGGACGCCCCCGGCACCTCCACCAGCGTGGAGGCGATCATGCCGCCGGTGAGGCTCTCGGCGGTGGCGACCGTCCAATTGCGGGCCTTCAGGGCCTGCACGGCGCTCAGTGCCAGGGAGCCGTCATCCTGGGAGGATTCCGCGTAGACCACCTCCCCCAGGCGGCGGCGAACCTCCGCCACCAGGGGAACCAGCATCGCCTCCGCCGCCTCCACGTCCGCCGCCCGGGCGGTAGCCCGCAGCTGCACCTCGCCCAGGGAGCAATAGGGGCTCAAGGAGGGGTTCTCCCCCAGCTCCAGGTCCCGCAGGCGGGTGTCCACCTCGCTCTCTCCCATGCCGAAAATGCGCAGGTAACGGCTGGCCAGCACCTGGCCGGAGCGCGCCTGCAAATACGGCTCCACCTGCTGGAGGAACATGGGCTCCAGCTCCACCGGCGGTCCGGGCAGATGAATGACCACCTTGCCCCCGCCCATGGGCACAATGGCCCCTGGGGCGGTGCCGTTGGGATTGAGCAGCAGGCGGGAGTCCGGGGTGAACATGGCCTGGCTCAGGTTGTTGAGCTGCATATCCTTGTGATACTGGGCGAAGCGCTCACGGACCATGGCCTCCGCCTCGGGAAAGAGCACCAGCTCCTTGTCGGCCACCTTGGCGGCCACCCGCTTGGTGATGTCGTCCACCGTGGGCCCCAGCCCCCCGGAGGTGATGACCACATCCGCCCGGCTCAGCGCCAGGCGGTAGGCCTCCTCCAGGCGCTGGGCGTTGTCCCCCACCACCGTTTGATGATACTGGCTCACCCCCAGGGCGGAAAGCCGCCGGGAGAGAAACTGGGCGTTGGTGTTGAGCACCTGGCCCATGAGCAGCTCGGTGCCCACGCAGAGAATTTCCGCGATCATGTCATTTCGCATCCTTTTCCATCAGTACGCCGCGGTTTTTGACAAAGTAATCCACGCCGCTCCACAGCGTCATGCCCACCGCCGCCAGGCACAGCGCGCCGCTCACCGGGCTGGCCGTCACCGGCTGGCGCAGCAGCATCAGCCACAGGATCAGCACGATCTGGCTCACGGTTTTGATCTTGCCCAGCTTGCCCGCGGCAATGACCTGCCCCCGTGTCACTGCGGCCAGACGCAGGCCGTCCACGCACAGCTCCCGGGCCAGGATGATCACCGTGGCCCAGGCGGGCATCAGCCCCTGCTGAATCAGCATAATAAAGGCGCTCAGGGTAAGCAGCTTGTCCGCCACCGGATCCAGAAACTTGCCCAGGTCCGTGACGATGCCCTGGCTGCGGGCGATGTGCCCGTCCAGGAAATCGGTGAAGGCAGCCAGGGTGAACACCGCCGCAGCCAGCAGGTTGCAGGCCGCGCCCTCCACGCACATGAGGATCACCATCACGGGAATCAGCGCCACCCGGGCGATGGTCAGGCGGTTGGGCAGGTTCATAGGCGCTCCCCCTTCAGGTCATAGGTTTCCGCGCCGGTGATGCGCACCTGCACAAAGCTGCCCACCTCCGGGGCCTGTGCGGCAGTGAACACGATGGCGCCGTCCGCGTCCGGGGCCTCCCGCTGGGAGCGGCCCAGGAACTGCCCGTCCTGGGCGTCGGTGACCAGCACCTTCTCCACCGTGCCCACCCGCGCCTGGTTGTTCGCCAGGGAGATTTCCGCCTGCAGGCGCATCAGCCGGTCCAGGCGATCCTGCTTGACCTCCTCGGGCACCTGGCCGGGCATTTCCGCGGCGGGGGTATTTTCCTCCGGGGAGAAGGCAAAGGCGCCCATGCGGTCGAACCGCGCCTCCCGCACAAAATCCATCAGCTCCTGGAACTGCGCCTCAGTTTCCCCGGGGAAGCCCACGATCAGGCTGGTGCGCAGGGTGAAGCCCATGTCCCGCGCCTTTTTCATGATCCGGCGGATATCCGCGGCGGCGCCCCGGCGGTTCATCCGCCGCAGCAGCTCATCGTTGATGTGCTGGATGGGCAGGTCCAGATATTGGCAGATGTTGTCATGGCTGGCCATGACCTCCAGCAGGCGGTCGTTGGCCTCGTCGGGGTAGGCGTAGAGCACCCGGAGCCACTCCACCCCGGGGATCTGCGCCGCCTGGTCCATCAGCTCGGGGAGCAGGCACGCCTGCTGCCAGTCCGTGCCGTAGCGGGTGGTATCCTGGGCGATGAGGATGTGTTCCTTCACCCCTTGCCCGGCAAAGCGCCGCACCTCGCCCAGCACATCCGCCATGGGGCGGGAGCGGTAAGGTCCGCGGATCAGCGGAATAGCGCAATAGGCGCAGCGGTTGCTGCAACCGTCCCCAATGCGGGTATAGGCGGTATAGGCCGGGGTGGTCAGCACCCGCGCGTGCTCCAGAAAGGTGTACTTCTCCCCGCACAGGGACTCCCGCCCCTGCCCGCGCAGCGCCCGCTCCACCGCGGGAATCAGCTGATCATACTGGTTGACCCCCAGCATCAGGTCAATCTCGGGAATCTCCGCCATCAGATCCTTTTCATAGCGCTGGGCCAGGCAGCCGGTGACCACCAGCAGCCGGCACCGTCCGCGCTGCTTGTACTGGGCCATTTCCAGAATGGCGTCGATGGATTCCTCCTTGGCGGGGTTGATAAAGCCGCAGGTGTTCACCATCAGGATATCCGCCTGGGCGGGGTCCTCGGTGAAGGCGTAGCCCGCCTCCTGGAAAAGTCCCAGGGCCGTTTCCGTATCCACCAGGTTCTTGGTGCACCCCAGGGAGATCATGCCAACTTTCATCAATGCTCCTGCTCCGAAAAAAATTTTTCCGCGCCGCAAACGCGAACAAACGTCCCGGCAACACGCCTATTTTACCACAGCTTTCGCCCCTTGGAAAGGGGAACAGCGCAAAACCGCGCCCTTCGAAACGGCCGCTGCATCCCCCAGGGAAATTTCCGCCGCGTTTTGTCGCATTTTGCTCTTTACACAGCCGGGAAAGTGGCGCTATACTGCACAGGAATGCAATGCTGAAAGGAGACGGTCCCATGAATCGGGATTTAACCGTGGGCAAGCCAAGTCAGGTGCTGGTGCGCTTTTCGCTGCCGCTGCTGGGGAGCATCGTGTTCCAGCAGCTGTACAACCTGGCGGACAGCTTTGTGGCCGGCAAGTTCCTGGGGGACGCGGCGCTGGCCGCGGTGGGCAACGCCTATGAAGTAACGCTGATCTATCTGGCCTTTGCCTTCGGGTGCAACGTGGGGTGCAACGTGGTGCTGTCCCTGCTGTTCGGCGCCAAGGAATACGGCGACCTGCGCACGGCGGTGAACACCACCTTGATTGCCAGCGGCGCGCTGTGCCTGGTGCTGATGCTGCTGGGCTTCCTGTTTACCCCGGCGCTGCTGACGGCCATCCATACCCCGCCGGAGCTGATGGCGGACACGGAGACCTATCTCTACATCTATACGGGCGGGCTGCTGTTCCTGTTCTTCTACAACATCGCCACGGGCATCTTCTCCGCCATGGGGGATTCCCGCACGCCCTTTCTGTTCCTGATGGTTTCCTCCCTGAGCAACATCGGGGTGGACATCCTGTTTGTCACCGCGGGAGGCATGGGCGTGGAGGGCGTGGCCTGGGCCACCTTCCTCTGCCAGGGGATCAGCTGCCTGTGCGCCATGGCCGCGGTGCTCCGCCGGCTGAAAAGGCTGCCCCACGCCCCCCACAAGCTGTTCTCCCTCCGCCTGCTGGAGAAGATCAGCCTCATCGCCATTCCCAGCATATTGCAGCAGAGCTTCGTCTCGGTGGGAAACATCTTCATTCAGGGCATTGTGAACAGCTTCGGCACCACCACCATTGCCGGCTACGCCGCGGCGGTGAAGATCAACAACTTCGCCGTCACCTCCCTGAACACCCTGGGCAACGCCATGTCCACCTACACCGCGCAGAACGTGGGCGCAGGGAAAATTCCCCGCGTCAAGGCCGGTGGGCGCGCGGGCATGGCCATTGGCCTGAGCATTTCGGCAGCGCTGGCGGCGCTGTACGTGGCGCTGCGCGCCCTGCTGGTGGGCGTCTTTCTGGAGGCGCCCGCCGGCCCCACCCTGGAGGAAGGCATGCGCTTCCTGCTGATTGTTTCCCCCTTCTTCCCGGTGCTGGCGGTGAAGCTGGTCAGCGACGGCGTGCTGCGCGGCGCGGGGGTGATGCGCTATTTTATGATCTCCACCTTCACCGACCTGGTGCTTCGTGTGGTGCTGGCCAAGATTTTCAGCGGCATGCTGGGCAGCAGCACGGGCATCTGGCTGGCCTGGCCCGTGGGCTGGATTGTGGCCACGGCCATCTCCGCCACCTTCTATTTCAAGGGCGTATGGAACCGCGAAAAAGCGGCGGAGGCTTCCGCCTGAGCCGGTTTCCCCGCGTCCCGATCCCCCACGAAAGGAGGGCATGACCATGCCACTGATTGAACCCATGACCGAGGCATTTTCGGCCTATCTCAGCGATGAATCCCGTACCCAGGGGCAGGCGGAGTCCATCGCCTTTCCTCGCAGCGAGGAGGAGATCGTCCAGGTGCTGCGCTGGTGCAGCCAGCGGGGCGTGCCCGTCACCGCCCAGGGCGGCATGACCGGCCTGGCCGGCGGCGCCAGCCCCCAGGGCGGCCTGGCCCTGAACCTCTCCCGGATGGACCGCATCCTGGGCCTGCGCCGGGACGCGGCGGGCCGGTGGCTGCTGCGGGTGCAGCCGGGGGTGCGGCTGTTGCAGGTGCGCAAGGCCCTGAAGGAAAAGAGCTTCCAGATCGCCTCCTGGGACGCGGAATCCGTGGCCGCGCTGCGGGAATTCCGGCCCGGAGAGGCGTTCTTCTCCCCCGACCCCACGGAGAGCACCGCCAGCATCGGGGGCATGGCCTCCTGCAACGCCAGCGGCGCGCGCTCCTATCTCTACGGGGCCACGCGCACAAAGATCCACGCCCTGCGGGCAGTCCTGGCCGACGGCAGCGTCACCGCACTGGAGCGGGGCGTGCACCGGGCCCGCGGCCGGGAGGCTGAACTGCCCCTGGTTGGCGGCGGCGTCCGCACGGTGCTGCTGCCGGCCTTTGAAACCCCGCCCATCAAGGACGCGGGCTTCTTCCTGCGCCGGGACATGGACCTGGTAGATCTGTTTATGGGCAGTCAGGGGCTGTTCGGCATCATCAACGAGCTGGAGCTGGAGCTGACCCCCGCCCCGGCGATGCTCTGGGGCGTCACCGCCTTTCTGCCGGATCACCAGACCGCTCTGCGCTACGTCCGCGCCCTGAAGGGGCAGGAGGGGGCGTCCCTGCCCGACCGGCCCGCGGCCATTGAGTTTTTTGACCGGCGGGCCCTGCGCCTGGTGGAGGAACAAAAGGCGGAGACCCCCGCCTTCCGCCAGCTGCAGGAGCTCCCGGAAAACTACGCCTGCGCCGTGTACGCGGAGTTCAATCCCCGGGACACTGCCCTGTTCCTGCCCACCCTCTCCGCCCTGGCGGACACCCTGCGCCGCCTGGGGGGCGACCCGGAGCGCACTTGGGTGGCCAGGGATGAGCGCGAGCTGGAGAAGCTGCTATTTTTCCGCCACAGCGTGCCGGAAACCATCGACCTGATTGTGGAAAAGAACCGCAAAAACGATCCCTGCATCACCATCCTCTCCACGGACATGGCCGTGGACGACCAGCACTTTGAAGCCCTGTTCCACCGCTACGAGCGGGACCTGGACGCCTGCGGCATGCCCTGCCTGCTCTTTGGGCACATTGGAGAAAACCACGTGCACCCCAATCTGCTGGCGCGCAACCGCGGCGAGTGGGAGCGCGGCCACCGCCTGTTTGAGGAGTGGGCGGCGCTGGTGGCGTCCATGGGCGGCACCATCACCGCGGAGCACGGCGCGGGAAAGATTAAGCGCAAGCTGGAGGCCATCATGCTGGGTCCGGAGAAGATGGCGCAGCTCTGGGCGCTGAAGCGGCAGCTGGACCCCCAGAACCTGCTGGGGCCCGGCAATGTGCTCACGGAGGTGGAAGCATGAACATCATCGTTTGCGTAAAGCAGGTGCCCGCCTCCAACGAGACCCGGCTGGACCCGGTGACGCACACCATCCTGCGGGACGGAGCGGCCATTTTGAACCCCTTTGACGCCTACGCGGTGGAGGAGGCCCTGCGGCTGCGCCAGCGGCTGGGCGGGCAAATCACCGCCCTGAGCATGGGCGTCCCCGCCGCCGAACGCATGCTTCGGGACGTGCTGGCCCTGGGCGTGGACCGGGCCGTGCTGCTCACGGACCGCGCCTTCGCCGGCTCGGACACACTGGCCACGGCCACGGCCCTGTCCGCCGCCGTGCGCCATCTGGGCGGCGCCGGGCTGATCCTGTGCGGGCGCATGGCCTCTGACGGGGACACGGCGCAGGTGGGGCCCATGCTGGCCACCATGCTGGGGCTGCCCTGCGTCACCGACGTGGCCGCGGTGGAGGAGATCTCCGCCCGGTCCGCCCGGCTGCTCCGCCTCACCGATGACGGCTACCAGCGCGTTGAAACCTGCCTGCCCGCCCTGTTCACCGTGGTCAAGGAAATCAACGTGCCCCGGCTGCCCTCCATTGCGGGGGTATTGCGGGGGGAGGCGGGGGAGGTGCTCCGCCTCACCGCTCAGGAGCTGGGCGTGGACCCGGCCCAGGTGGGGCTGAAGGGCTCCGCCACCCGGGTCACCGCCACCAGCCGGCCCCCGCTGCGCGGCGCCTGCCGCCGCCTGGAGGGTTCTCTGGAGGAAATGGCCCGGACAGTGGCCCGAACCCTGCGCGGAGAGGAGGCGGAATCCCATGACTGAGCTGTGGGTTTATGTGGAGTCCGGCCCGGCGGGCATTCGCCCGGTGACCCTGGAGCTGCTGGGCAAGGCGGCCCCATTGGCCGCCCAATGCGGCGGCCGGGTGACCGCCGTGGCCCTGGCGGATTGCGACGCCCAGGCGCTGTTTGCCGCGGGAGCGGACGCGGTGCTGCTGGGGGAGGGTCTGCCGCCCCAGGCGGAGGACGGCCTGCAGGCGCAGGCCCTGGCGGAGCTGTGCCGCCGCCACCGCCCGGACATGCTGCTGCTGGGCGCCACGGGGGTTGGGCGCTCCCTGGCCCCGCGTACCGCGGCACTGCTGCGCACGGGCCTCACCGCCGACTGCACTCGCCTGGACTTGGACGAAAACGGCCTGCTGCTGCAGACCCGGCCGGCCTTTGGCGGGAACCTGCTGGCCACCATCCTTTGCCCGGAGCGCCGCCCGCAGATGGCCACCGTGCGGCCCAAGGTGTTCCCCCTGCCCATTCCCGACGTGCGCAGAACCGGACCAGTGGAGCGGGAAAGCCTGTCCCTTCCGGATGCTGCTGTGCGCTGCCTGGCAGAGCTGCCCGCTCCCGGCGGGGACGCCCGGCTGGACGCGGACATGCTGGTGGCGGTGGGCAACGGCATCGGCGGGGATGAAAACCTGGCCATGGCCCGGGAGCTGGCCCGCCGCCTGGACGGCGGCCTGGCCGCCTCCCGCCCCCTGGTGGACGCGGGCCGGGTGCCCTATCCCCACCAGGTGGGGCAGACCGGCAAAACCGTGGCGCCCAAGGTTTACCTGGCCCTGGGCATCTCCGGGGCCATCCAGCACCTGGCCGGGGTTCAGGCGGAAAAGCTCATCGCTGTGAACGCGGACCCCGACGCCCCCATCTTCGCCCAGGCGGACGAAGGCATCGTGGCGGACTGCGGCGCGTTCCTGCGGGAGCTATTGGCGCTGATTCCTCCGCGAAAATAAAAAAAACGCGCCGCGACCGGAATTCCAGCCGCGGCACATTTGTTTACTCCGTTTGTTCCTCTTCCCCGGCGATGACCATGACGGTCATGCCCAAGCGGGTCTCCTGGGGCGGGTCGAAGGTGATGTACGCCTTGTAAGCCGCCTCGCCGCTGTCGGAGGAGCTTACGTGGGAGATCATCGCCACGGTGCCCTCCACGGTCTCCGCCTCATCCTCGTCCCAGGTGAAGCTCAGGCGCACCGTGTCCCCCTCGGCCAGCTCCGCCAGGTCGTACTCGTTGACGGAAATTTCCACCTGCAGGCTTTTCCGGGGATAGACGGTGAGGAGGGTGTCGCCCTTGTTCACCGTGCCGCCCACGGAGGCGTTGAGCTGCGCCACGATGCCGCTGACCTGGGAAAGCACCTGATTATCCGTGGCGTAGAGGCCGTCCAGGCTGCCGGTGACGGTTTCAAAGAGCAGCTGCCCGCGTTCCACCTGCTCGCCCTCGCTCACGTGGATGCGCAGGATGCTGCCGCTGCCGGTGACGGCGGTCTCCGCGGTGCGGGAGACGGTGCCCTGGCCCAGGCGGCTGGAGCTCTCCATCTCCGGCGAGCGGTAAATGTACACCGTCTCCTCCATGAGCAGCTCCCCGGAGGTGGTTTCCACGGTGTAGTTGGTTCCTTCCGCCCCGGTGACAATGCCCGTGGCGGTGTGCTTGCCGTCGGCGGTGCAGGCGATGTACACCCTTTCGCCGATGGTGACGTAGCGGGTTTCGCTGCTGTTGTAGGCCTTGTTGATGGAGGCGGAGATGGTATACTTCTCCGCCGGGCTCAGGTAGAGCACCGCGCCGTAGCGCTGGGTCACGTTTTCCACCGCGTCGCCGGGCTGCCCAAACAGCCCGCACACGGTCCCCGCCTCGGGCGCGTAGACCTTGGTGGTCTCAATGGTGCAAATGGCGTCCCCCAGGGCGATTTCCGAGCCCGCCTTGATGGCCACGTCGCTGACCGTGCCGCCAAAGGGCGCCGAGACGCTGACCGATTCCCCGGCCACCACCGTGCCGTCAAAGGTGATTTCCGCCTGCGCTCCCAGGGGAAGCAGCAGCATTCCCGCCGCCAGCAGGGAAAGAATCCGTTTGGGTTGCATGGGCATTGCCTCCTTATGAATTTTAATGCGTTTGCGCCCGGGGATTACATCCGCCGCAGCGCCTCGATGGGGCTGAGCCGGCTGGCCTTGCGCGCCGGGGACCAGCCAAACACGATGCCCACGGCGGCGGAGAAGCCCACCCCCAGGGCGATGGCCCCGTAGGAGATCGTGAAGGACGTCCCCATGACCGAGCACAGGATGGCCGACAGGCTTATGCCCAGCACCACGCCGATCAGTCCGCCCACCATGGACAGCAGGAAGGACTCGATGAGGAACTGCAGCTGAATCTGCACGGGCTCCGCGCCGATGGCCTTTTTCAAGCCGATTTCCACCGTGCGCTCGGTGACGCTGGTGAGCATCATGTTCATGATGCCGATGCCGCCCACCAGCAGCGCGATGGAAGCGATGCCGCCCAGGAGCATGGACATCATGGACAGCATGCTGGACATGGTATCCTCAATGGCGTCCATGGTGGTGATGGAATAGGTATCGTCCTCATAGCTGAACAGGCTGTCCAGCAGGGGCTCCATCTCCGCCACGATGGCGTCGGAGTTTTCCGCGCTGTCGATGTACACGGTGAGGTTGGTCACCAGGCTTTCGCCGTTCATTTTCAGCGCGGTGGTGTAGGGAATCAGCACGTCGCTGCTGCCGGACATCATGCTGGAGATGGAGCTGTCGCCCTCCTCGGCCAGGGTGCCCACCACGGTGAAGCTCTGCCCGCCCAGGTAGATGGTCTGCCCCACGGGCGCCACCCCATAAAAGAAGGTTTCCACCAGCTCGGCGGAGATCAGGCAGACCCGGCTGGACTGCTCCACGTCAATGGCGTTGATGGCCCGGCCCTGCTCCACCAGGCCCGGATTCACCGTAAAATAGTAGGCGTTGCGCCCGGCGATGGACACGGAGGATTCATAGCCGTTGTCCCGGGCGGCGGTGGCCGACAGGCTGACCGTGGGCGACACGCCGTCCACGTGGTCCAGCGCCGCCAGGCTGTCCATGTCCTCGGCGGTGAGGCCGCCCTTCAGGTCGCTCCCCGGCGTGGAAAGTGTCAACGTGCCCGCGCCCATGGAGGTGAAGGAATCCGAAATGGAGGTGGACACCCCCGAGATGGTGGTGATCAGCGCAATGACCGCCGTGACGCCGATCATAATGCCCAGAATGGTCAGAAAGGAGCGCATGCGGTTTTGCCGGATGTTGCTCACGGACATGCGCACGCTCTCCACCAGGGTGGTCAGGGCGGTGGTAACGTACCGCAGCAAGGTTTTCACGCGAAGGTCGCCTCCTTGGCCTCGGTAAGCTCCCCGTCGATGATGTGCACCACCCGGCGGGCCTGCTTGGCTACGTTCAGGTCATGGGTAATCATCAAAATGGTGTTGCCCTCCTCGTTGAGCTCCTCAAACAGGTCCATGATCTGCCGGCCGGTATGCTGGTCCAGCGCGCCGGTGGGTTCGTCCGCCAGCAGAATGCTGGGATGGGTCACCAGCGCCCGGGCGATGGCCACCCGCTGCTGCTGGCCGCCGGAGAGCTGGTTGGGGGCGTGATGCAGCCGTTCCTTGAGGCCCACCTTCACCAGCATCTCCTCGGCCCGGCGCGTCCGCTCCCGGGGCGCACGCCGGCGTAGATCAGGGGCAGCTCCACGTTTTTCACCGCGTCCATCCGCGGCAGAAGCTGGGAATTCTGAAAGATGAAGCCGATCTCCCGGCTGCGGATGCGGCTGAGCTCCTTTTCGTCCAGCTCGGCAATGCGCTGATCCTGCAGGATGTACTCCCCGCCGGTGGCCTGATCCAGGCAGCCGATGATGTTCATCAGCGTGCTCTTGCCGCTGCCCGAGGGGCCCAGCACCGAAAGGTACTCCCCCTGCTCCACATCCAGGTCGATGCCCTTGAGGATGGGCACTTCCTCATCCCCCAGGGTGTAGTTCTTGGCAATATCGCGCATGCGGAAGAAGATGCGCTCCTCGCTCACGTTGCTCTCCCCCTTTACCGCATGCCGCCGCCAAAGCCGCCCGAGCTGCCGCCAAAGTCTCTGCCGCCGCCACCGCCGCCAAAGTCCATGTTGCTAAAGTCCATGCTGCCGAAGTTCTGCCGGCTGTTCTGACCGCCGCCAGGCATGCTCGCGCCCCCGCCAAACAGGGACATCAGGCTGCTCAACCCCGTGGAGGCGCTGACGGAGGTGGTTTCCTGGGCGTAGACCTCGTCGCCCTCCTCCAGCCCCGAAACGATCTCCACGTAGTTGTCGTTATCCACGCCCACCTCCACGGCCTGCTTTTCCATCACGCCCTCGGCGGTCTGCACCAGCACATAGGCGCTGTTGTCCACGTCGAAGGAGAGGGCGTCCTTGGCCAGGAGCACCGCGTCCACGGCCTCCTCCTGGGGAATGGTCACGGTAACCGCCATGCCGGGGAGCACGTCCTCGGTGACCTCCATCTCGCAGGTCACGGTATAGTAGGCCGTGGAGCCCTGGGAGGCGCTGATGCGGTTGATGTGGGTAATTTCGCTGTCAAAGGTTTCCCCCAGCGCGGTGACGATGATGCGGCAGGCCAGCCCCTCCTGCACCTGGGAAATTTGATATTCATCCACCCGCATGGCGACCTTCATGTGGGCAAAGTCCACAATCTGGATCAGGCTGGCGCCGGCGGCGACTTCGTCGCCCTCCTCCACGCTCAGCTCGTTCACCGTGCCGTCAAAGCTGGCCTTGAGGGTTTCGCCGTTGGAGAGGCGCAGGAGCTTATCCCCGCTCTCCACCTGGTCCCCCTCCGCCACGTAGAGGGCGCGCACCGTGCCCGCCGCCCCGGCGGTGAGGGTTTCGTTGTTCACCACGCTCACCGAGCCGGAAAAGCTCAGAGCGTTGGTGATGGTCCCGCGGGAAGCGGTATATTTCACATAGGTGGTGGTTGCTTCCGCCTGCCAGGCAGGCAGCACAAACAGCGCGAACGCTCCCGCTGCCAGCGCCAGCAACACCAGCCAGGTGATCAGCCGCCGCAACCAGCGGCGCTTCTTTTTCGGCTTCGCCATTGCCGTCCACCTTACCCTTTCCTCGCCTGCGCCAGCTCCTCCACGGTGCCGGTGTAGACGTCGTAATAATAGAACTCCCCGTCCTGCTCCTGGGTCAGTGTCCAGGTTTCCCCGGCCACGGTGACCGACAGCTCGGTCTCGCCCGTCTCCGTCATGGAAACGTGGTAGTCAAAGGCCTGGCTGCTCAGCCCCTGGGCGCGATACATGGTGTAGCGCACCCCCGCCGCAAAGCCCGCGGTGGACAGGGCCGTCACCTGGTCCCCCACCTGGAGCACCAGATAATCAATGCCGCTGGCCGCCAGGGTTTTGTAGGCCGCGCCGTTGAAGTCCCAGGTAAAGGCGGCGTCAAGTCCGTCCTCCCCGGCGGCCTGGGTGGCCTGGGCCAGGTCCTCGCCGGTCACCGCCAGCACCAGGGTATCCGTCTCGCCGCCCTGGACCCAGCTGACCAGGGACGCGGTGAAGGCGGGCTGATAATCCTCGCCCAGCCGGTCCGTCAGCTCTTCCCCAGGCCGCAGCCACAGCTCCAGCTCCGTCTCGCCCATGACCAGCGTGCTCATCACCTCGTCGGCCACCACCAGCTCCACCCCGTCATAGGCCACCACCGTGGTCACGTCGGAGGAGGCGTGGGTGGTCGCCACGGTGGAGGTTGAGCTTCCGCCGTAGCCGCCGGAGAAGCCGCCCCGGTTGCCCTGCGGCGATCCCCGCAGGGTCACCTCCTGCTGATAGGCGGCCAGGTTCCCCGCGCCGTCCCGCGCCAGGATGGTTCCGGGGGCGAAGGTGTACGCTTCAGCGGCCGTAAAGGTCAGCCCCCATACGCCGTCCCCCAGGTCCGTGGGCGGATACCAGCTGGCGCCTCCGTCCAGGGACAGGCCGTCCACGCCGCTGACGCCATCCGAGGCGGTAACGGTCAGTGTCAGGCTCTCCCCGGCAACCGCCTGGACCAGGGGCGCGGTGGTATCCAGCCGCAGGCGGTAGTCCCCGGTGGCGGCGGCGATCTGCCCCGCCCCGTCCAGCACCACGAAGGTCAGGATGTAATCCCCCTCCTCCCCGGCGGTGAAGGTATCTCCGGGAATGGTCACGGGCGCGCCGCCGTCATAGCGCACGGCCCAGGAGTACCCCTCGGGCAGGCCCTCGGCACAGGAAAGGGCGAATGTGGGCGCAACCGTGAGCCAGCTGCCGTCCAGCGTCTGGTCGCACTGGGCCGAAACGGTCAGCGGCTGGGTCTCCCCCGCCTCGGTCACCAGGTCCACGTAGACGAACAGGCCCGCGCTGCCATCCAGGGGGCTCACCGTGGCGGCCCGCACCGTATAGTTCCCCGTGGAGAACACGCCGGGATCCGGGGCCAGCAGCACCCCGCTAAGCTGGGACGCGCTCCCGGAAAGCACGATGATATCCCCGGTGAGCAGATAGATCTGCGAACCCTCCCCGGCCGTGGCCAGCAACCCCTCCAGGGTGCCGTAGATCCGCTGGCCGCTGCCGTCCGGGTTTTCCATCCATGCCTGCTTGCGAATGGACGACTCCGTGGTGAAGTCCAGCCGCACCGGATAGGGTGCGGAGGTTGCCAGCACCTGCCCTTCGCCATCCATCAGGAAAAACCGCAGGGTATATTCCCCGGAGGCGGTGGCGGTATACCGGTCCCCCACCAGGGCCAGAGGCGCGCCGTCATCCACGCTCACAGCATAGTACCAGTCCTCGCTGGTTTTCCCGCTGAGCTGGAAGGTGGGCGCGGCGTCGGAAAGGCTATCGGGGGTGTAGTCCACAGCGGTCACCAGCAGCTCAGGCTCCAGGACCGCCGTGGGAGCGGGCAGCGCCGTAACCTCCGGCGCAGCGGTGGCCTCCACCGGCGCTTCCGGCGTGGCCGTCGCCTCCGCAGGCGCCTCCGGCGTGGCCGTGGAACCGGCCGATGCCGCCAGCATGCCGTTGACCGGCGCCTCCGGCGTAGCTGTCGCCTCCGCAGGCGCTTCCGGCGTGGCGGCGGATCCCTCCGCGGTCTTTTCCGCCAGTGTCACCGTCCATGCCCGGGAACGAGCCAGCACTTCGCCCGCCTGGTTCAGCACCACGAAGCGGTAGCTGCCGGAGGCCGTGGGCGTGCACGTGTCCCCCTCCAGGGCCACGGGCGCGCCTTCATCCAGCTCTACGCCGTAGCACTGCCCCGCCTCCAGTGCAGGAATCGCCGTCAGGGTAAAGGTGGGCGTGCAGGGCGCTTGCGCGTCATAATCCTGGGAACTCACCTGGACTTCCATCTCCAGAATGCTCTCGGAGACCTCCTGGCTGCCGCCTTCCAGGGAAAGCTGCAAACTGGCCCACAGATAGACCGTGTTCTCCGCGCTTTCCCCCAGCGGGTTGGTCTGTGAAACCATCACCACCCAGTCCTCCTCTTCCGGGAAGACCGTAGGGTCCAGGGCCAGGCGCAGGCTGCGCGCCTGCTCCAGGGTGTAGTCCGGCAGCTCATACACTTCCTTGGACGCCAGATACACGGGATGGTCCTGCGCCAGGGGAATCAGCTCCGCCAGCTCCCCGAAGCGCTGGACATCCCCCTGCCAGAAGTAGGCGGGTCCGCTGGTGGGAAGCGCCGGCTCCGCAGTCGCTTCCGGAACGGGGGTAGCCGTGCTCTCCTCTTCCGGGACGGGCGTGGCCGTGCTCTCCCCCTCAGGGACGGGCGTGGCCGCGCTCTCACCTTCTGGGACGGGCGTGTCCGTGCTCTCACCTTCTGGGACGGGGGTGGCCGCGCTCTCCCCCTCGGGAACAGGCGTGGCCGTGCTTTCCCACTCAGGAACGGGGGTGGCCGTGCTTTCCCCCTCAGGGACGGGGGTGGCTGCGCTTTCCTCCTGCATGCCGCCGATATCTGAAGGCGTGCCCATTTGCTCCGCCAGGGTCGCCGTGCCGGACAGGGCGAGGGTCAGGGCCAGCAGCAGCGCCAGCCCACCGGCAATCAATCGCTTCATCAAAGTCGCGCACCTCCTTTATTCCGTCTGGTCGCTATGGGAAACCACCGTCACCGTCATGCCCAGGCGCACATCGTCCCCGGGGGTAAACTCGGCGTAACCCGTGTACATGGCTTCGGAGGAGGCGCCGTCCTGCGCCTCCGCATCGCTGACGTAGGAGATGGCTGTGATCACCCCCGCCGCCGGCTGGGATTTATCGTCGTTCCAGTTGAAATAGATCTCCACGGTGTCGCCCACCGCCACCTGGCTGAGCAGGTCTTCGGGGATGCTGAAGGCCACCTGATAGCCGCTGCGCGGGGCCAGGGTCGCCAGGGTAGCGCCCTGCTGCACCTGCTGCCCCAGGGCGGCCTGCACCTGGGTTACCACCCCTGCGGCCTGCGCGGTCACCGTGCTGCTGGCGGCGTCCAGCCCCGCCAGGGAACCGGACACCGTTTCAAACAGCAGCTGGCCCCGCTCCACGGTGTCGCCGTCGCTGACGTACAGCTTCACGATGCTGCCGGAGCCGCTGACGACCACCTCCGCGGTGCGCTGCACCACGCCGGTGCCCAGGCGGCTGTCCGTGCTGTAATCCGCGGTGCGGTAAATGTAGGCGGATTCCTGCAGGTACATCTCCCCGGCGGTGGTCTGCACCGTATAGGAGGAGCCGTTCACCGCGGTGACAATGCCCTCCGCCTTATGGCTGCCGTCCTTGGTGCACTGGATATACACCTTTTCCCCCAGGCGCACATACAGGGTATCCACGTCCTCGTTGGCCTTGGTCAGGGTACAGGAAAGTGTGTAGCGATTCACGGGGGCGATGTAGAGCACCGTGCCCTCGGCGCCGTCCCCCTCCTGGGCGAACACGCCCTCCACGGTGCCATCCAGGGTGGCCCACACCTTGGTGGCGCTCAGGGTGAGCACCTCTTCCCCGACCTCCAGCAGCTGGCCCTCCCGGATCTCCAGGTCCGCCACCGTGCCGCCGAAGGGCGCGGTGATCGCCACGGTCTCCCCGGCAATCACCGTGCCGTCAAATGTCTCCTGGGCTGCAGCCCCGCCCGGGAGCAACAGCAGCGCCGCCAGCCACGCGGCCCATCGCTTGCACTTCATGGTTCATATCCTCCTGTTTGCGCCGGGGACTGCTCCTGGCCGTCCCGCTGCCGATCCTGTGGTAAGTCCGCGCCGCCCTGCCCGTCTTCCTGCCCGGCGGGCGGCGTTAGATCCGTGGGCGTGCCCTGCGGGGCGTCCGCGCCGCCTTCCTGAGAGAAGCCCTGGGAGAACCCGCCGCCCTGGGATGCCTCAAAGCCCTCGGGGAGCTCGCCGCCCTCCGGCATTTCGAAGCCCTCGGGAAACTCGCCATCCTCCGGCATTTCAAAGCCCTCGGGAAGCTCGCCGCCCTGGGAGAAATCCCGGGAGGCGGTGTTCCGGCTGCGCTCCCCTTCCTGGATCACCACCGTTTGCCCCACCACGGAGGCGTACAGCTTGCCCAGGGAGAAGCTTTCCGCGGCCTCCGTGCCGGCAACGGCCCACACGGTTTCCCCGGGCTCCACGCCGGAGAGGATCTCCACCCGCATGCCGTCGCTCAGGCCGGTATCCACCTGGCGCTGGTTGTAGCCGCCGTCCTCATCGGGGATGAGCACATAGGGCGTGCCGTCCTCCTGGAAGCCCAGGGCCGCCATTTCCAGGGTGGTGACGCCCATGGCCTCCTCGTCCGGAATGCTGACGGTGGCCGCCATGCCCGGCAGCACCGTGTCGGGGGCGTCGGTCAGCCGCGCGGTGGCCGAATAGCTGGCCACATTGCCCATGGACCCCGAAACCAGGTTGATATGGTCGATCTCCGTCTCCAGCTCCAGGCCCAGGGAGATGATGGTCACCGTGCATTGCTGGCCCTTGCGCACCTTCTGCACGTCGTATTCATCCACGCTCAGGGATACCTGCAGCTGGGTAAAATCCACAATTTGCACCAGGCCCTGGCTGCGGCGGAGCAAATCGCCCTTGGCCACGGAGATCTCGTTCACCGTGCCGTCGATGCCCGCCTTGAGCGTCTCCCCGTCGGAGAGGTCCAGGATCTTGTCCCCGGCCTCCACCGCCTGGCCCTGGGTCACATAGATGTTGGTCACCGTGGCTTCGCCGCTGTTTTGCAGCGTTTCGGTGTACAGGGCGCTGATCTGCGCGTCAAAGCTCATGGTGGTGACGATGTCCCCGGTCTGGGCGGTGTAGCTGGCGTAGACCGTTTTCTCCGCCCCCGCCGCCAGGGGATAAATATAACCATAGCCCGCCAGGCAGACCGCCGCCGCCACCACCAGCAGCGCTACCCGCTTGATCCATTGCCATGCCCGGCTCCTTCCGCGTCCCATGCCATGCTCCCTTCGCGCTCCGCGCTCCAATTTTTTCCCATGGACGGAAAACCGTACCAAGCATAGGCTTTCTGCTTGAAAACGCCTCATAGGCCGCCTGACGGTCCCATGGAGGTTCTGTGAATTCTGTGTGAAGTCCGCGCCGCAGGAATGTTGCCGTCCGCAAGGAGTTTTGCCCCTTTGTGTCGAATGCATATGCAACCTAAAGGAAGGGGGGAGCGGAGCCCATGCCCGGCTATATCACCGCGGAGGCGGTTCGGGAAGCGCTGCGCCCCAGCCTGGGCTCCGCCGTGCTGGAGCAGACCGATCTGTGCCAAGGCGCCGCGCGGCTGCTGCTGCGTTTCGCCCCCTATCGGGAGACCTACGCGGAGCTGGCCCAGCGGTTGGAAAGCTATCTGTTCGACACACTGTACGGCTTTCTGGGGGACGACATGACCGTGCTTACAGACAGCGGGGAGCTGCGGCGCATTCGCATGCGGGAGCTGCCCCGGCTGGCCGACGACGTGATGGGCGTGCTCTTCGACAGCCTGCAGGTCTATTCCATCACCTATGAAAAGTTGAAGGACTACTCCCTGCGCGCCGGCTCCCTAAGCGCCATGCGGGTGCTCTACCAGAAGTTCGACGCCTTTCAGCCCCCGGAGGAAAAGGAGCTCATCGCCCGGATCGTCCGGGACAGCTACCCCCCGGAACGCTATGCCGCCTGGCTCAAGTGACGCCGGGAAGCATTTCCGCCTCCGCATCGTTTTCTAAGCGAACCCCACCCAAGAAAGGACTGTATCCATGAAAAAGATCCTGGCGCTGCTCCTGGCCCTGCTGCTTCTCGCCCTGCCCCTGGCCGCCCTGGGCGAAACGGTGGCCACCTCCTTTTACCCCATTTATCTGTTCGCCCGCAACCTGACCCAGGGCATCGAGGGCCTGGAGGTGCACAACCTGGCCGCCCCGGACACGGGCTGCCTGCATGACTATCAGCTGCAAACCGGGGACATGAAGGCCCTGGCCCAGGCGGACGTTTTCCTGATCAACGGCGCGGGCATGGAGAGCTACCTGCAAAACGTGTTGGACGCCTTCCCGGATCTGCCGGTGGTGGACGCCTCCACGGGCATTCCCCTGCTGGACGAGGACGTCGAGCCCGATGCCGAAGAGGATGGCCAGGAGCACACGGTCAACGCGCACCTGTGGCTGGACGCCGCCAACGCCCTGGCCATGGTGAACAACCTGAGCGCCGGGCTGTGCCAAGCCTTCCCCGACCACGCCCAGGCCATCGAGGCCAACCGCGCCGCCTATGCCCAGCGCCTGACGGAGCTGGACGAGGAGCTCCGCGCCGGGCTGGCCGACCTCCCCCACAAGGACATCATCACCTTCCATGAGGCGTTTCCGTACTTTGCCCGGGCCTATGGGCTCAACGTGGTGGACGTGGTAAACCGGGAGCCCGGCGAAGCCCTCTCCCCGGCCCAGCTGGCGGAGCTGGTGGGCGTCGTGGAAGCGCTGGGCGCGCCGCCCCTGTTCGTGGAGCCCCAGTATGACGACCTGGCCGCCCGCACACTGGCCCAGGAAACCGGCGCGGCGGTCTACACCCTGGACCCCGTGGTGACCGGCCCCACCGACGATTCCGCCCTCACCCGCTATGAGGACGTGATGCGGGAGAACATGCGCACCCTGCAAACGGCCCTGGGCGAGTAAACGCCGCAAAAAAACGGCTGTAACAGCCATGGCGTTCAAGGGAGAATAAAAAAAGGGGCGCCTCCAGGCAGCCCCACAGCGCGTCGAAAAAGTGGGCAAACCCACTTTTTCGAAGAAGCAACTTCGGCCAACCAGAGGTCGCCCGAAATTGTAAGGAATTGATTTTGCAAGCAAACTCAACAATCCGCCCCGGCCGTTTCCGCCGGGGCTTTTGGATATGCAAAGATGCGCGCAAAGCCGAAGGAAAGCCGTGCTATCCCCAATAGGGGAAAAGCCATTGGTATGCCGCGGCAACCGCCACGGACAGACCCAGCTCCACCGCAAGCTCCTTGGGCTTTCGATACAAAACGATCACGCCGGCGATCCACACCAGCGCATCCAGCGCATGTAACACAGAAAACCCCTGCTTAAGCGAGACCGCCTGGGCAAGCAGCACGCCCAGGATACCGCCGGAAACGCCGATTGCCACCATGCCTTCGCCCTTTGCATACCAGCCTACGTATGCCGCAAAAAAGGACGCAAAGGAAGCCGCAACCTAGATCATCATATACGCCCTTGGCAAAAAGCCCAGGATCAAATGGCAGTACAGATAATATCCTGCCAGCATGCTTAGGAAGAACGCAAGGGTATTCACCGCAGCCCGCAAAGGCGACTTTGCGTATACGGAAATGCATGTCCCCAGGAAAATCCAGATGGCAAAGCGGCCGAAGAAGTTTCCGATATCAAGCTGGTAAACCAGCGACGGAAGCAACTGGCTCTGCGGACCGTCCAGCCACTTCTGCACAACGCCCAGGACAAACCCGAAGAGCATGATGCCAGCTGTTGCCACCATTTGCCCTGTAAGCGACGCACCTTTCTGGGGCGCTCTGACTTTCGCAAGGAAGTTCTTCATTGCTTCTCTCCCGGTTTCACATTTGGCGCACGCCGCAGCGGCGGACCATTCCGGATGCATCAGCCGCCTCCCAGCCGTCCAGCCGTCCAGCCGTCCAGCCGCGTCCATTCTAGCAGAAATCTTGAGCCTCCACAATCTTTTCAGGCCCCGTCAGCGGCTTTACACATGTAAATTGTTGTCTTTACCGCGGAAGGGCCGCGGGCCATGCCGGCGCTGGCCTTTTTGCGGAGCAGTCCGCTCCCTGAAGAAGGCGAACGCGCAGCTAGGCTCCCCCATAGCTGAACGGAGCCGCCTGCGCCGGCCAAACTTAACACTTTATTCATACTCTGTCTGCTTTTCCATGGTATGATGTTTTGTGAACCCTGGGAAAGGACTGAAACCATTGATTGAGCTGTGTAACGTAACCAAGCGCTACGGCGCCACCGAAGCGGTGAGCGGGCTGAGCTTTTCGGCCCCGGAAGGGCAGATCGTGGGGCTGCTGGGCCAGAACGGCGCGGGCAAGACCACCACGCTGAACATGCTCACCGGATATTTTCCCCCCACCAGCGGCAGCGTGCGGGTGGACGGCATGGATATGCTCCAGCAGCCCCGGGCCTGCAAGCGCTGCATCGGCTACCTGCCCGAGCGCCCGCCCCTGTATGACGAGATGACCGTGACGGGCTACCTGACCTTTGTGTGCCAGCTCAAGGAGGTGCGGCGGGAAGCCATTGCCAAGCACATTGGGCAAATCATGGAAACCTGCGGCCTGCGGGAGGTGGCCCAGCGCCGTGTGGGCAACCTCTCCAAGGGCTACCGGCAGCGGGTGGGCGTGGCCCAGGCCCTGTGCGGCAGCCCCAAGGTGCTGGTGCTGGACGAGCCCACCGTGGGGCTGGATCCCCGGCAGGTCAAGGAGATCCGGGAGCTGATTCGGCAGTTGGGCAAGGAGCACACGGTGATCTTTTCCTCCCACCTTTTGCCGGAGATCCAGCAGCTGTGCCAGCGGGTGGTGATCCTGCACAAAGGCAAGCTGATCCGGGAGGCGGATATGTCCGAGCTTACGGAGGGCGACGGGGAAAACGTGCGCCTGCGCGCCACCGTGGCCATGAAGGAGCGCCTGCTGATGCCCGCGCTGAACAGCCTGGAGTGCGTGCGCCGGATCAAGGTGCTCCCCACCCCGGACGCGGACTACACCGAGCTGGAGCTGGAATGCCTGCGGGAGACCGGGCGCGGCCCGGCCCAGGCGCAGCTGTTCCGCCTGCTGGCGGGGCTGGACGCGCCGCTGATGCAGCTGCAGGTGGTCAAGGATACCCTGGAGGAAGTGTTCCTGCGGGCCACCACCGGTGAGTGAAGCGGCGCGAAGGCGCGGCGCCTATGATTTCAAAGGAGTTGATCCCTTGCTGGCCATTTGGAAGCGGGAGCTTCAAAGCTATTTCTATACCCCGGTGGGCTATGTGTTCATGGGGGTGTTTCTGTCCCTGTCGGGGCTGTTTTTCTACATGCTGGTGCTGGACGCCCGCTCCAGCGACGTGCTGACATTTCTGGGGCAGATCAGCTACCTGTGGATGCTGCTCTCCCCGGTGCTCACCATGCGCCTGCTGGCGGAGGAAAGGCAAAAGCGCACCGACCAGCTGCTGCTCACCAGTCCGGTATCCCTGCCGGGCATCGTGCTGGGCAAGTACCTGGCGGCGGTGACGGTGATGGCCTGCACGGTGCTGCTGACGCTGGTGTACGTGCTGGTGGTGGCCCTGTATGGGGCGGTGTACCCCGGGGAGCTGATGGTGGGCTACCTGGGCTTCATCCTCCAGGGGTGCGCCTTCCTGGCCCTGGACCTGTTCATCTCCGGCTGCGCCGCCAATCAGGTGACCGCGGCCGTCACCGCCTTCGGGGTCAACTTTGCCCTGTGGCTGATGGACCTGCTGGCCAGCGGCGTCACTCAGGCGTGGCTTCAGGATGTGCTGAACTTCTTCAGCCTGTACCAGCGGTACAACCCCTTCCTGATGGGGCAGCTCTCCTTTGCCAGCATCGCCTATGACCTGGCGTTCATTGCGGCGTTTCTGGCGTTGACCGTCCATCGCCTGGACAGCAGGAGGTATCGCGGCGTATGAAAAAGCAAAACCGCGCCCCGGAGCGCGTGCCCTTCTGGCGTCAGCCCCGCTTCCGCTATGGCAGCGTAAGCACCGTCATTCTGTGCCTGTGCGTCGCGGCGCTCATTGCGGCGGTTTCCCTCTGCGACACCCTGGAGGAGAAAAACGGCTGGCGGGTGGACTTCTCCTTCAACGAGCTCACCACCCAGAGCGAAACCACCGAGGCCATCCTGGCAGAGCTCCCCTACGACGTGCACATCTACGCCCTGTTCACCCCGGGAAACGAAGACCTGCCCCTGATGGAGCTGCTCAACCGCTACGCCGCGGCCAGCGACCGCGTCACCTGGGAGCAGACCAGCGTTACCCTGAATCCCACGCTGACCACCCGCTTCCGCGGCACCAGCGACGAGCCCCTGACCAACGACTCCCTCATCGTCTCCTGCGAGGCCACGGGGCGTTACAAGATCCTGGCCTGGGACAGCTTCATCAGCTTCAGCCTGGACTATGAGGCGGGAGTGTATGAGATCGCCGGGCTTACCTATGAAAGCGCCATCACCTCCGCCATCGCCTACGTGACCCGGGAGGACATTCCCCGGGTGATGATCCTGCAGGGGCATGGCGAGCTGGACGAAAGCGGCACCGCCGTGCTGGCGGACTTCCTTGCCAGCAACAACTTCGAGGTGGTCTATTTTGAGCTGACGGACGGCGAAACCGTGCTGCAGCCCGAGGACCTGCTGCTGATTCTCTCCCCCCAGCGGGATCTGATGCCCGCCGAGCTGGAGGCCATTACCGACTTTACCGCCGCGGGCGGTAACCTGTTCATTACCTGCGACTACACCGACCCCGTGTCCGACATGCCCAACTATGCGTCGCTGCTGCGCTCCTACGGCTTTGAGCCCCTGGAGGGCGTGGTCATCGCCGGGGCGGAGGAAAACGGCACCTACTATGATGGGCTGCAAATCGCGCTGCTGCCCTACATGCAGTCCACCGCCGCCACCATGCAGCTGGTGCAGGAGAACCGGGATACCCTGCTGCTCACCGCCGCGCGGGCCTTCGCCCAGCCGGAGGAGGGCGACCAGAACCTGGTGACCCAGGTGGTGCTCTCCTCGGGGTATCAGGCGTATCTGCGCAACTTTGCCGACGGCGCCGAAACCATCGACCAGCAGGACGGCGATCCCCTGGGGCCCTTTGCCCTGGCGCTGCTGTCCCAGCGGGTGACGGAGGCGGGCAACGTATCGAAGGCCTTCGTGCTGGGGTGCTCCACCGTGCTCACCTCCAGCCAGGTCTACGCCATGACCGACGCCCAGGAGTTCATCCTGACGCTATGCACGTATCTATCCAACGCGCAGCCCGTGCAGCTGGACATCATGGCCAAGGCGGCCCTGCGCCCGGCGCTCTCCACAGGCTCCCTGGCTCCGGGCATCGCGCTGGTGGTGGCCGTGCCCCTGACGGTGCTGGCCGCAGCCCTGTTCGTGCTGCTGCCCCGCCGCCATCGTTGAAGAAGGGAGGGAAGCCATGGAGCCGGTATCCAAGAAGAAGCGCCGCGCCCGGCCGCGCCGCCTGGTGTGGCTCATCGCGCTGGTCCTGGCACTGGCCCTGGCCGTGGGGGGTACGCTGCTGCTGCGCCGCCCGCAGCCCACGGAAAGCGCCTCCGTGATCACCTACGGGGAGCTGGTGTCCCGGAGCGCCCAGGAGGTGGCCTCCATGACCATCACCCGGCGGGACGGCGAATGCTACACACTGCTCCAGCGCGCGGAGGGCGTGCTCACCCTGGAGGGGGATGAAAACTTTCAGGTCTCCGACCTGTACGCGCCCCAGCTGCTCGCGGCCACCTGCGTGGTCTCCTACGAAAACATCCTGGCGGACAACGCCGCCGACTATGCGCAGTATTACGGCGAATTCGGCCTGGACGCGCCGCTGACGGTGGAAATCACCTACACGGACGGCGAAACCGTCTGCCTGCGCATCGGCGAAAAGGGCCCCCTGGAGGAGGACGCCTGGTATTACATGACCGTGGACGGGGATCCGCGGCTGTTTGCCCTGGACATGGGCACGGCGGAAGACCTGGACATCTCCCTCTCCCGCCTGCACCCGGTGACGCAGCCCACCATCCATCAGGCGCGCCTGGACGAGATCACCTTCACCGGCGCGGATGGGGAGATCCTGGCCCAGTGGACGCTGGAGGGAAACATCACGGACAGCGACGCCGCCGCCAATTGGCGCATGACCTTCCCCTGGAGCTATCCTGCTGATGAGGAGGCCATGACCAACCTGCGCAAGAACCTCTCCAACCTGCGCCTGGGCGCCTATGTGGAGCAGGCCACCCAGGACAACCTGGCCGACTACGGCCTGGACGCGCCCACCTTCATCCTGACGCTGCACATGGCGGCGGGGACCACCGGCAGCGTGGACGAGGAGGGCGTCTACACCACCGTGGACTGGCCGGAAAGCACCTTTGAAATGCGCATCGGCAGCGCCAAGAGCGAAACGGTGGACTACGTGCTGGTGGAGGACACCATTTACCTGTGCAGCCACTACAGCCTGGCCATCTTCACCGGCATGGAGGCGAAGGACACCCTCAGCCGCTATCCCCTGATGGTGGAGCTGGACAGCTTGGCTTCCATGACCCGAACGGACGCCACTGGAACCGTCACCTACACCCTGACGCGGGAGGAGCAGGTGGCCGCCAACAACGAGCTGGTCACCGATGCAAGCGGCAACGTGGTATGGAACGTTACCTGCCAACGGGACGGCGCGGAGGTGAGCTACACCGCCTTCTCCGCCGCATGGGAGCAGCTGCGGGCCGTGCGGGTCAGCGGCTGGCTGCCGGAAGGATTTGTGGTCACGGAGCCGGTGCATACCACGCTGACCTTTGTCACCCAGTCCGGCCAGACCCACACCCTGGCCCTGGCCCCTTACGACGCCCTGCACGACGCGGTGATCGTGGACGGCACGGCGCTGTTTTACCTGATCCAGGGCGGGCTGGAGGTGCAGTTCCCCTAAAGCCAGGGCCGCGTTGCAAAACACCCCCAACAAAAAAAGACGAGGCAAGGAACCCCAAAAGGGTCTCCAAACCTCGTCTTTTCGCTTAAGATAAAGGTATGGAAAAAACCTATTAAAAAGCAAGACCCGTATAAGGTATTTGAGCGGCACGGTCAATTGGTTTTTGTGCTGAACTCGGAAATTACCATACCACTCAACGCGCCTGTCCGCCTGCTAAGCGCACAGCTTGAGGAACTGGAGTATGGGAAACTGTTCAAAGCATATTCGCCCAGAGGGAGAAAATCCGCAGCGGATCCACGGGTGTTGTTCAAGGTCATGGTCCTTGGGTATCTGTGTGGGATCTATTCCAGCCGGAAACTGGAGGGTATGCGCGAAACAGACCACCAAACGGTATACATCGACGGAACAAAGCTGGAAAGCGCTGCTGGCCGGTACACCTTTGTGTGGCGTAAACCCATCCAAAAGCATCTTGCGAAGGTAAAGGCGGAACTGGAAAAACGAACAGGTCTGAAGAGCGCCTCCGCCATCGGCGCCAGGCTGGAGGAAGAACGGCGGCATATCCTTTTCGTGCGCGGAAGCGGCAAACGCAAAAGTCCGCAGCAGCGGGATTTTGCAAAGAACCTTCTGGGAAAAGCGTGAACAGGCTACACGCAATAGTTCATCCGAGCGCGGCATGCATCTGCGTGCGTGCCGCGCTATTCAGGTGGAAGGCGCGTTTGCACTGCTAAAAAACGACTTTGGGTTTCGTCGCTTTCTCACCAAAGGCAAAGGCAATATTCGCACGGAGCTGTTTTTCCTGGCCCTGGCGTTTGACCTGAAAAAGCGCTGGATGAAGCGGGAACACAACCGGCTTAAAACGCGAGCGTCTCTCAAACTGGTTTCGTAGTGCTCGCAAAAATTGAAAAGCTATCCACATGCGGGTTTGTTTTTCGACAGCCCTGGTTTCTTATGCCTCTTTTGGCTTTGTCTGGTTGCATTTTGACGCTATGCCGCCGCTTTTCTCTTGATT
>DBFBGQ010000102.1:0-3227 GCA_048201975.1 Candidatus Egerieenecus sp.
GCGCCAACGTGGAGATCAGCGAGCAGGTGGGCATGGACAACATCTACATCTTCGGCATGCGGGCCAACACCGTGCAGGACATGTACCGGGAGCACACCTACAACCCCATGCAGATTTACGAGACCAACCAGGAGATCCGTCAGGCGATGACGCAGATGATCGACGGCACGCTGCTGAGCAACAGCGCCACCGTGCTCCAGCCCCTGTATCATACCCTGCTCCTGGGGGATTACGGCTCCATGCCCGACAGCTACTTTGTCCTGAAGGATTTCGGCTCCTATTCCATGGCCCAGCGCCGGATCAACGAGGACTATGCCAACCGGGACAAGTGGCTGAAAATGGCGGTGATCAACACGGCCATGTCCGGTGTGTTCTCCTCCGACCGCACCATCCGGGAATACAACGACCGCATCTGGCACCTGGAGCCGCTGGGCGGCCGCAAGTGACCCGCGCCCGCCGCGGGGCATGCTTCCCGCGGCGGCGTTTTCCCTCCCGCATCAAGGCATCCTGCGCGCTTGCATTTCAGGGTGCCTGCCTTCCCTTCGGGTTCCCGCCGGAACCACTCCGGTTTGAAAATAACAAGCAGCAAGGATGATCGTATGTTTCTGCACAACTCCCATCAGGCATTTTTCCGTACGCCAGCAGGTCCTGCTCCCGCAGGCAGTGAAGTGACCATTCGTTTCCTTTCCGACGAGAGCGATTCCGTCGTGCTCCGCACCTGGACCGGGGAAGAAAACACCTATGTGATGCACTGCGACGGAGACAACGCCTGGAGCGCCACCATCACCATGCCCCAGGAGCCCGGCTGGCTCTGGTATGACTTCATCCTTTACCAGAAGGACGGCCATTCCATCCGCTACGGCAACGCCTATGATCAGCTGGGCGGCGAGGGCGCGGTGTACCAGGATGCGTCCGTCTTCTCCTATCAAATTACCGTGTACAAGCCCGGTTACAAGACTCCTGGTTTCTTCCAGGGGGCGAACGTATACCAAATTTTCCCCGATCGCTTCTTCAAGGCGCCCACCAAGGCGGTGGATGACCGCAAGGACCGGGTGCTGCACAAGGATTGGGACGAGGAGCTGCTCAGCGACAGCGACCCCCGCAGCGGCGACTACAAGGCGCTGGACTTTTTTGGCGGCACGCTGACGGGCATTACGAAAAAGCTGCCCTACCTGGAAAAGCTGGGGGTCACGGTGATCTACATGAACCCCATTTTCCGCGCCCGGAGCAATCACCGCTACGATACCGGGGATTATACGCAGATCGATCCCCTGCTGGGCACCCAGGAAGAGTTTGAAACCCTGTGCCAGAAGGCGGAGGAGAAGGGCATCCGCGTGGTGCTGGACGGCGTGTTCTCCCACACCGGAGAGGACAGCCGCTACTTCAACCGCTACGGCACCTACGACACCGTGGGCGCATATCAGTCCAAGGAATCCCCCTGGTACGACTGGTACACCTTCCGCACCTATCCCACGGACTACGCCTGCTGGTGGAACATCCCCTCCCTGCCCGAGGTCCGGGAAACCAATCCCACCTACGAGCGCTTCATGTTCCAGCCCAAGGAGGGCATCGTGCCCCGATGGCTCCATGCCGGTGCTTCCGGCTGGCGGCTGGACGTGGCGGATGAGCTGCCCATGGAATTCCTGCGCGACCTGCGCACGGCGGCCAAACGCGCCCGTCGGGACGCGCTGGTGCTGGGCGAGGTATGGGAGGACGCCAGCAACAAGATCTCCTACGGGGAGATGCGCAACTACTGCGCCGGAGATACCCTGGACAGCGTGATGAACTATCCCTTGCGGGAGGCTATCCTGGACTTTGTCACCGGGAAGCATGACGCCGCCGCCCTGGCACGGGTGATCAATCACCAGGCGGAGGTGTATCCTGCCCAGTTCCGCTATGCGCTGATGAACCTCATTGGCAGCCACGACCGCGCCCGGACGTTGAACGTGCTGTGCGGCAAGGAAGGTCTGGAGCTATCCAAAAGGGAACAGCAGGCGCTGCGCCTGACCGAGGCGGAGTATGCCCTGGCGGTGGAGCGCTACAAGCTGTGCGTGGACATTCTCTGCGCGCTGCCCGGGAATCCCACCATTTATTACGGGGATGAGGCGGGCCTCACCGGCTGCCCCGATCCCTTCTGCCGCCGTCCCTTCCCCTGGGGGAAGGAGGACAAGGACCTGCAGGAGTATGTGGCCGGAAAGCTGAACCAGCGCAAGAGCTCCGCGGTGCTCAAGTACGGCCACTGTGAGGTTTCCGCCGAGGATGCCGACACCCTGCGGGTGGTCCGTTACCTGGACGGCACCGACGGCCTGGGCCGCAAGGCCGGCAAGCAGCGGGAGGAGATTCTGCTCCGCCGGCGCTGAAACTTGCTTGGCAGAAAGGAGCGCGCCATGCTCAGCCATCACGAGGCATCCCTGCGCCGGATGGAAGACTACTTCCGCGGCCAGGAAGAGGTGATTGCCCTGATCTTCGGCGGGTCGGTGGCCAAGGGTACCGAACGCCCCGACAGCGACCTGGACGCCATGGTGGTCCTCACCCCGGCGGCCTACGCCCGGCGGCAGGCCGCGGGGCAGACCGTGGAGACGATTTCCGGCTACTGCACCTATCCCGAAGGCTACTTCGACGTGAAATACATCACCAAGGAGTTCCTTCGCCTGGCTGCGGAAAAGGGCAGCGAGCCCACCCGCAACGCCTTTGTAAAATCCCGCGTGCTCTTCTCCAGCGACCCGGAAATCCCCGCGCTGGTGGAGGCGATCCCGGTGTTTCAGGAGCGGGAGCGGGATGATAAAATGCTCTCCTTTTACAGCGATCTCCAGCTGAATTACTACTATTTCTGGAAATGCTGCGCGCCGGAGGGCTATATGCGCGCCCGCACCGCCAGCGAGATCGTCTACTGCATCTACCGGCTGATCCTCCAGGAAAACCGGGTGCTCTTCCCCTGCAACCGCCGCCTGGAGGAAACGGTGGCGGCCCAGGCGGACAAGCCGGAAGGCATGGTGGAAATGTGCCGCCGGTTTTGCGAAACCCTTGAGGACGGCCTGGCGGAGCAGATCGTCTCGGCCTATGGGCGCTGGACGCGCTACCCCCATCCCAAGGATTTCAACGCCTTTCTCACCCGCTACGCTCAGGATTTCGAGCAGTGGTGGATGAATCCCCGCCCCCTGGTGAGCGAATGGTAACGCGGGGGAAAACGTAGGGCAAAATCAGAAAGCCGCCGGCAAGGTTGGACA
>DBFBGQ010000103.1:0-17074 GCA_048201975.1 Candidatus Egerieenecus sp.
TTTGATTTTTTATTGACACGGCGTATTTACAATGCTATACTTGCCCTGCAAGCAACGAAGGCGGATCGTCTCCCCGAGGGTAGCTGGTGACGATGATCGCAGAAAATGGTATAGAAATGGATTCGTCCATTTAAAAAAAGGAGGCTTACACCATGAAATCCCTAACTCGGATCCTGGCTGTGCTCATGTGCGCGATGCTGCTATGCGGCAGCGTGGCAGTCGCCCACGGGGAGGAAGAAAAGACCTACGACTTTGGTGGAATGACCATTTCCTTTTGCAACTGGTGGGGATGGGACCTGACGCCGGGCCTGAGCGACCAGAATGACCGCTTGATCGCCCGCATTGCGGAAACCGAAGAAAAGTTCAATGTAAAGATCGAAATGCGCAAGGGCCCCGAAGAGTATTACGATAACATGGTTGCTACCATCATGGCAGGCGAACCCTACGGAGATCTGATGTTTGCCTTCCCGGACAATTTCCCTGGCTGGATGAAGGCTGGCGCGGCGTATGACCTGACCGAGATCATTGAGGAAACGGGCATTGATCTGAGCGAGTACAGCCCCATCGCCACCAACGTGGGCGAATATGATGGCCACTACTATGGCCTGAACAAGGAAATGCCCGAAGTGAACGCCATGGTGGCTTTCAACAAGCGCCTGCTGGAGGAAGCTGGTTTGGAGAGCCCCTACGACCTGATTGAAAAAGGGGAGTGGAACTTCGCAACCCTGCAAGCGTATGCTAAGGCTCTCACGAAGACCGACGCCAATGGCGTAACCACCCAGTATGGTTTCTCTGCCTATGATCCCTATGGCACCTTGGCCAACACCTTCGTCAATGCCAATGAGGCGAGCATTGTGGAGTATGTGGATGGAAAGTACGTCTTTGCGCTGGATTCCGCTAATGCGTTGGAAGCGCTGAATGTGATGTATGACATGGCCAATGTGGACAAGTCCGTGTTCCTCTATGATGCTGGCGCGGACTGGGCCACTTCCACCAACATGTTCATTGCCGGTGAAATCGCCATGCTGAATGCACCCCAATGGGTGATTGAGTGCTACAACGCCTGGGGTATGGAGGATGACTTCGGTCTGGTGCCCTTCCCCATGGGCCCCCAGGCCACCACGTTCAAGGATGACACCAACGGCCAGGCCGTTTACTTCATTCCTTCCTGCGTGGATAAGGAGCGGGCAACCGCCGCGCTGCTGGTGTATGACGCCGTGTTCTCCAACCTCTATCCGGAGTTGAGCGAAGAGGAGCTGTACGAGAGCAAGTTCATGCGCTATTGCCGTGACGAGGAGTCCATCCAGTTCATGGGAGACTTGTACTTCAAGCGGGGCGAAGCGCCTATCTGCCCGGATAAGTGCCATGTGGACCGGGAGGCGCTGGTGAAGATCAGCCAGGATATCCTCAATGGCGTGAATACGCCCGCGGCTGTGATTGCCGAGCAGAAGCCCGCGATCCAGGCGACCATGGATGAAGCCAATGCCGAATAACGCTCTAGCGTAGGCAAACGCATCACAAACGCCGCTGGTTGGCGCCATCGCATTTGGGCCTGGGCAGCCAGCCACGGGGCGTCGACGCACCGCATACTGCTCTTGGTTGGGCAGGGGACAATGGTTCTTGACCTGCTTGTCCCCTGCCGCTGTTATTTATTGCCAATGATAAAGTTTGAACGAACGTGGTTCCGGAGGGATAGCTGCATGACTGGAAAAGCGGGAAAGCGGTTGCTGCTGGCGATTATTCTGCTGTGTGCCCTATGGATGGGTGCAGCGGCGCAGGAAGAAAGCCTGGGGCAGGCGGCGTTCCAGCCGGCAAGTACGGAAATTGTGTTGGTCGCGGGGGAACGAATCCTGTTGGCACAGGAGACCAGCGCTTCTTATACCGCATTGGTGCCGGAGGATGGGCTGTATGCCCTGGAGATTGGCTATAGCTTGACCGATGCGGGCAACGCTGCCGCGGAATACCGGTTGGAGGTGGATGGCCAAGCGGTGGAGGCCGGGGCGGAAGCTTTTACTTTGCCCCGCCTATGGTACATGGAGCATGAAATCACCCAGGATGAGCAGGGCAATGACCTGCGTGCGCCGCAAATGCGGTACATGGCGGCACAGCAGTGCTATGTGCAGGATAGCTCCGGCATGGTGCAGGGACCGCTGCTGCTTCCTCTGAGCCAGGGGGAACACGTGATTACCCTGTCCATCCTTCGGGAGGATGTTTACCTGCACAGCCTGCGCCTAACGCCTCCACCAACGTATGCGGCCTACACCCGGCCAGCGGGGGAGGAAGCGCAAAGCACGGTGCGTGTTCAGGGCGAAGCCTTTCTCTATGCCAATGATCTTTCCATCATTCCCCAGACGGATCGCGCCTCGGCGCTGACGGAGCCAAACCGCGGCGCAAAGATCTGCCTGAACATGGTGGGAGGCAATGCCTTTGCCCAGCCGGGCAGCGCCATTACCTGGGAGATCGAGGCGCCGGAGACCGGCTTGTATGCCCTGCGGCTTCGGGTGCGTCAAAACGCTTCCCGGGCCTTTGACGCGGTGCGCACTCTGCGGGTGGATGGGGAGATTCCCTTTGCGGAAGCACAGGAACTCTCCTTTGCCTTTGATGATGGCTGGCAAGTGGTTACCCTGGGCGGGGAGGAGACGCCTTATCTGCTGATGCTGGAGGCAGGCAAGCATACCATCACCCTGGAAGCCGTGCTGGGTGATTCGGCACAGGCAATCCAGTCCATACAGGCCAGCCTGGATACCCTGAACCAGGCGTACATGGAAATCATGATGCTCACCGGCGCGTCCCCGGACCCTTTGCGGGATTATGGCGTGGATCGCAACCTGCCGGATACCATGGAGAGCATGCGTCAAAGCCTGGCTAACCTGGAGGAAACCATGGCGCAGCTCACCACCGGCGAATCCCAGGGCAACGACCTGGTGGCTGTGGAGCGGTTGATCCGACAGCTGCAAAGCTTCGTGCAGGACCCTTATCTGATTCCCGAGCAGTTTGAGAGCTTCAAAAGCAACCTGTCTGCCCTGGGCGACTGGATTTTGACGGCAACGGAGCGGCCGATGGATATCGACTGGATTGAGCTGGCGGCGCCGGGTTCGCCCTCTCCACGGGCGGAGGCCAATCTGTGGGAGAACCTGAGCTATCAGGTAAGCCTGTTCCTGGACTCCTTCCAGACGGATTATAACAGCTTCTCCACCGGCGAAGGGGAAGAGGAGATCACCGTGTGGCTCACCAGCTCCCGGGATCAGGCCCAGGCGCTGAATGACCTGATTCGCACGGATTTTACCCCCAACACCGGCATCCGTGTGAATGTGCAGCTAATGGTCAGCGACAACGTGGCCCCATCCATCTGCATCGGCGAGGGGCCGGATGTGCTCCTGGGCGCCGCCATGGGGGACCCGGTGAATTATGCCTCCCGCCATGCCGCTTACGACCTGACCAATTTTGATGATTATCAAGAGGTCGCCCAGCAGTTTCATGAGCAGTCGTTGGTGCCGTTTCAGTTCGAGGACGGGGTTTATGCGCTGCCGGAGACGCTGAGCCATATGATGATGTTCTGCCGCATGGATATTCTCGAACAGCTGGAGGTGGAGATCCCCCAGACCTGGGAGGAAATGATCGCACTGATTCCGCGCCTCTCCCGCAATAACATGATGTTCCTGGTGGATGGGACCGTGGGCGGACAGTCCTACGGCGCGTTGACCGGGCTGAGCATGTTCCTTTTCCAGCAGGGCTGCGACGTTTATACCCCCGATGGCAGCAGCGTGGCCCTGGACACGGAGGGGGCGCTGAGCGCCTTCAAGCGCTATACCCAGCTGTATACCAATTACGGCATGCCCTATTCCTTCAACACGGCTACGCGCTTCCGCTCCGGCGAGGCGCCCCTGGTGATTGCGGATTACAGCCTGTATAACACCCTGATGGTTTCTGCGCCGGAGATCCTGGGCCAGTGGGCGATGATGCCTGTGCCCGGGGTGAAGCAGGAAAATGGTGAGATCAACCGCGCTGTACGTGCGGTGGTGTCGGGCGATATGATTCTTAGCGCCTCCGAGCACAAGGAAGCGGCCTGGGAATTTATCAAGTGGTTTACCAGCGCGCAGGTTCAGGCGGATTACAGTATGCAGCTGGAAAGCGTGCTGGGCGCAGCTGCCCGCCGGCAGACAGCGAACCGGGAAGCGCTCAAGCTGCTGAATTGGCGGACCAGCGACCTGGAGCGGTTGGAGGAGCAGCAGCAGTACGTCCGTGCGGTGGAGGAAGTGCCCGGCGGATATTATACGTCCTGGCATGTGGAAAACGCGCTGCGGGCGGTGGTGCTCTCCGGCGAAGACCCTCGGGAAGCCATGCTGGACTATGTCCGGGTCATCAACGATGAAATCACCGTCAAGCGCCGGGAGCTTGGGCTGACGGTGGGGAAGGAGCCATAAGATGCGTGGGCAGCCCCTGCCGCTTCGGCGGAGAATTCGGAAATCTTGGCGTTCCTATTTGATGCTGGCGCCGTATCTGGTGGTGTTCTTTGTGTTTACGGCGCTCCCTGTGGGCATTTCCATCTGGAACAGCCTGACGTACAATAACTTTTTTGATCCTGCGCGATTTGTAGGCTTTGAAAATTACATTCGCCTGTTTACCGGAGATGATGTGTTTCTCGTTGCCCTTCGCAATACGCTGATGCTGGCATTAATCACCGGGCCTGTGGGATACGCCATGTCTTTCCTGTTGGCCTGGCAGATCAATCAAATGCCGTCCAAACCTTTTCGTTCCATCTTTACGCTGCTGTTTTATGCGCCAACCATGACCACCTCGGTGTATACGGTGTGGACGCTGCTGTTCGCCAACGATGAATATGGATATGTCAATGGCCTGTTGATGCGCCTGGGATTGATCCGGGAAGCCATTCAATGGCTGGCAGATACGGATTATATGATGACGGTGGTCATCATCTGCGTGCTGTGGACCTCCATGGGCGCGGGCTTCCTCTCCTTCGTGGCCGGCTTTCGCAGCATGGACAAGCAGTATTACGAGGCTGGCCAGGTGGATGGCGTGCGCAACCGCTGGCAGGAGCTATGGTTTATTACTCTGCCCATGATGCGCCCGCAGCTGATGTTCGGCGCGATCATGTCCATTACCGCCGCTTTTTCCATTCATGATGTCACCATTGCGCTCATGGGCTTTCCCTCCACGGATTATGCGGTGCACACGGTGGTGAATCACCTTTATGATTACGGTTATCTGCGTTTTGAACTGGGGTATGCCTCCGCCATTTCCACGGTACTGTTCCTGCTGATGATGGGCGCAAACCGCTTGGTGGGACGCATGCTGAGAAAGGTGGGACAATAACCATGGATCAACAACGCGAACAGGCGGGATTGTTTACGCGCATCCATCGCTTCTTTCGCCAGAAGCTGCAGGTGGGCCTGGGGCGGTCCATTGCGGGAAACGCGCTGAGCGCGGCGCTGCTGTGCCTGATGGGCGCGTTTACGGCGTTGCCCCTGGTGTATGTGGTTGTCAGCGCCTTCAAGCCCCTGGATGAATTTTTCCTGTTCCCGCCGACCTTCTTCGTGCAAAACCCCACCCTGCAAAACTTCCGCGACTTGTTTGTGCTCATGCAGAACAGCTGGGTTCCCTATACCCGGTACGTATTCAACACGCTGTTCATTACGGCGGTGGGCACCTTCCTGCATATCATCTTTGCCTCCATGGCCGCCTATGTGCTGGAGAAGCATCGCTTCCCCGGCAGAAAGCTGATTTTCGCCTTCATTACCAGCACGCTGATGTTCTCCTCGGTGGTTACCTGGGTGCCCAATATGCTGATTATGAATACGTTGCACCTGATGGATTCCTATTGGGCAGTGCTGATTCCGGTGGTGGGCATGCCCCTGGGGCTGTTCCTGATGAAGCAGTTTATGGGCGGCATTCCCGATGCGCTGATTGAGGCGGCGCGGATAGACGGCATGCGGGAGGTCCGGCTTTTCTTTCAAATTGTTATGCCCATTGTGAAGCCCGCATGGTTGACGCTGATGATTCTGTGCATTCAGAATCTGTGGAATACCACTGGTTCCTTTTATATCCGCTCGGAGCAGCTGAAGACATTGCCCTACGCGATGAATAACATCATCACCAACGGCGGGTCCGCCCGGGCAGGTGCAGGCGCGGTGGTTGGCTTGATGCTGGTGAGCGTTCCGGTTCTCGTATTCCTGTTCTGCCAGAACAGCATCATTGAAACCATGGCGTCCTCGGGCATCAAGGAATGAAGAAGGAGGCGAGCGGTATGCGCGTATGGCAGAACGTCCTGGCGACAATGCTGGCGGTGCTGCTGATGCTCCCGCAGGCGGCTGCAGCCAAGGAGATCGGCCATCAAAGCTATTCCTACAACGTCTATGGCGAGTCGGTGCCTTGCCCAGCGCCCTATGAGATTTCAGCCTGTCTGGATGCCGCCAGCCTGGGGCTGGACACGGAATTCAACGGCCTGTCCGATGTGTTTTACGAGGCGGACGGCGGTCTGCTGGTGACGGATTCAGGCAATCACCGGGTGTTGGCGCTGGACGCGGAACTCCGCCTGGTGCGGGAATATACGGGCGTGGAAAAGGACGGTCAGCTTTCCGCCTTCAATCAGCCCAAAGCGGCCCTTTCCGCATCGGATGGAACCATTTACGTATGTGACACCTATAACGCCCGGGTGGTCCACATGGACCGGGATGGCCAGTGGATTGCGGAATATGGGGTGCCGGACACGGAGCTGATTGGCGACGGTGTCAATTACCGTCCCATCAAGCTGGCCCTGGATGATGCGGGACGGATGTATATTGTGGCCTCCGCCATCAACGCAGGCATTCTGGTGGTCAACCCCTCCGGCGATTTTGAGGGCTTTCTGGCAGCTGCGCGGGTGAACCCCGATCCCTGGGAGCTGATGTGGAAGCGCATCGCTACCCGGGAACAGCGCAGCCGCATGGAAGAGTTTGTGCCTGTGGAGTACAACAGCATCGCCATGGACGCCGAGGGGTTCCTGTATGCCACCACGGCGGTGGTGGATAGCGCGGTGATCATTGCCGAGGTCGCAGCAGGCGCAGGCACCGAGGAAGGCGCGGTGATTCGGCGCCTGAACCTCATGGGCCAGGACATTCTTCGCCGGCAGGGCTTTTTTCCCCAGGTGGGAGATGTGGAGGACCTGAGCAATACGGCGCCCTTTTACAGCGGCGTCAGCCAGATGATGGACGTGGCCGCCGGGGAAGATGGCGTCTATTACGTGGTGGACAATAACCGTGACCGCATCTTTGCCTATGACCAGGATGGCTACCTGCTATATGCCTTTTCGGGGCCGGGGAGCGCCCAGGGGGGATTGGTAACCCCCGCGGCGCTGGATGTCCATGGCGCCAGCCTGGCCGTGGTGGATCGGGGCAGCAACCTGCTCACGGTGTACCGGCGCACCGAATATGGGGATCTGATCGCTGAGGCAATCAACTGCTATAACCATGGGGAGTACACGCAGGCGGCAGAAAAGTGGGACCAGGTCATTGGAAAAAATGCGAACTTTGACATTGCTTACGCAGGGCTGGGCAAAGCTGCCTACCGCAATGGGGATTACCTGCAGGCCATGACATATTTTGAAACGGCAAGCTTGCAGGATTGGTATGGCAAGGCGTTTGAGCAGTACCGCAAAGAGGTGCTGCGAACCTGGTTCGCGCCGGCGGTGCTGCTGCTGATCGCCCTGGGCGGCGCCTATGTTGTCCGGGATAAAATCCGCAGCCGAAAGGAGGAGACTCAGGCGTGAGACGTTTTACCGAACCGTTTCGGGTGATGCTTCGTCCCTTTTACCGCTATGGCGAACTAAAGCAGGAGAAAAGCTTCTCATTGCCTGCGGCATGGGCGCTGGCGGTGCTGGCCCTGGCAGCGTATTTTGCCAGAATGATTTATGCCGGACCGGGCTTTACCACCTTCAATCCACGGCAGTTCAACCTTCTGCGGGAGGCGGCGAGCGTCTGCTTGCCCTTTCTGCTCCTGGTGGTGTGCAACTGGGCGGTGGCGGCCATCCTGGACGGGGAAGGCACCATGCGGGAGATCTTCTGCGCGGTATGCTATGCCCTGGGCCCCTATGTGCTGATGACCCTGCTGGGGCTGCTGTTTACGCACATCCTGATTCCCGATGAAGCGTATCTCATCTCCTTTGTGGATACGCTGGGCACCGCCTGGACGGGATTCCTGCTATTTGTAGGCTTGCTCACCGTGCAGCAATACACCCCCAAGAAGACGCTGGGCACCTTGCTGCTGACCGTGGTGATGATGATCCTGTCGGTTTTTGCACTGATCCTTTTCGCTTCCGTGGCGGACAAGATGATTTCGTATATCGGCGGCATTATCAACGAAATCAAGCTGAGGGTATAAACGATGAAGAAGAAGTGTGGGTTGCTTGTGGTGCTGCTGCTGTGCTTGCTGGCGTTGACCGGCTGCAGGGTGGATGACAGCGGATTCGGCGCCTTCGAGTCATCGCTGCTGGATGGCTACCGCAGCGGCACAACCGTGAACATCCGTCCGGAGGACTCCGACCTGGCAAACTTCCGCGTGGTGCTGGAAAACCATGGGTGGGAGCTGCTCTACAACGACATTACGGCGGAGGTTGCCTGCCGTGAAAAGAACACCGGCAAGCTCTTTCGCTCCAACAGCGCCACCTGGGGCCAGGCAAAGGAAGGGGCGCAGCTGCTGCTTACCCTGGCCAACGCGCAGGGGACACAGTATGCATGGAACACGCTCACCGATGCGGCGTCCTATGGGCAGGTGGCGTGCAAGCAGCAGGCGGACGCTTTTGAGGTCACTTACTTGTTCGGCAAAACGGAACAGGCGTACCAGGTGCCGGCAGTGATGACCGTGGATGCTTTTGAAGCGGTGCTGGCCAAGGTGGAGAGCGCGGGAGATCAAAATACGCTGAAACGGTTGTACTCCTACCTGGAATTAAAGGATACCGATTCCCCCCAGACCAGGAGCATGCTGCTGGAGCGCTTTGCGGTGCTGGAGAAGATGCCCGTATACGCGCTCTCCGGCACCTCCTCCAAGCTGGAAATGTCCAAGCTGGAAAAGATCTTTGCGGCCACAGGCTACAGCATGGAGCAAAAAGAGGCGGACGAAGCCGCATGCGAGTATGTACCGGAGGAAGAAGACGAACTGCACGCAGCGGTCACCCTGCGCTATACCCTTACGCCGGAGGGCCTGCGAGTGGAGATTCCCTTTGACAAGCTGCTGGTGTCGGAAGGCGCAAAGATTGTGGACATCACGCTGCTACCCTACTTTGGCGCATCAGGCGAGGCGGGAAGCTATGCGGTGATTCCAGATGGTTGCGGGGCGCTGATGGATCTGCACACGGCCCGGGACAGCGGATACCCGGCATACAGCGCGCGAATCTATGGCACGGATGACGCCAATCAGGTAACCGATCGCACTGCTCCGGCGCCGGTGGTCACACTGCCCGTGTTTGGCGTGGCCGCCGGAGGGCAGGCGGTGGCCGCTACGGTGGTTCAGGGGGCGCCCTTTGCATCCATTGTGGCGGATGCCCCGCGCACCGATGGACGCCTGGGCTATGTGGGCGTTCAGTTCCTGTATATGGAAACCACCTACTATTCTCTGGACGCCAAGCCGGAAAACCGTATCCTGTGCTATCAGCCCCGGGCTAACCAATGCGACATGGCGGTGGAATATACCCTGCTTACCCAGGGCGAAACGGATTACAGCGCCATTGTACGGGCCATGAAGCATAGCCTCACAGACCTGGGACGCCTGGAGCAGACCGCTTCCGGCCAGCTGCCGCTGGTGCTGGAAACCATCGGCGCCATTGATGTGGAAGAGCTGGTGCTGGGCGTGCCTGTATCCCAGATGCGGCCGCTGACCACCTTCCAGCAGAGCGGTGAGATGGCCTTAACCTTGGCAGAGGAGGCGGAGGGCCTGCGCGTCATCCTCAGCGGTGCGCTGGAGGGGGGCGTGCGCACCACGCGGCAGCTGTCCATTGCGCCGGAAAAATCCCTGGGCGGCATGGAGGGGCTGACGGAACTGCGGGATGCGCTCCAGGCGCGGGGGATACCGTTGGCAGTGGCTACGGAAACCATGTATGTCTATAAGGACCGGTGGTTCGACGGTTTTGATGCCGGCGGCGATACAGCCAGGCTGCTCACTTCCGTGGCAGCCTTCCGGCCGGACTATACGCTGTCCACCATGTATATGAACTCCGATGGCATGTCTGCCTATATGTTGAACCTGGACGCCATTCTGGAGGGATTGCACAGCCTGGAGGCATCCACCCGGGAGTTGGAGCTGGACGCCATGGCACTGCTGGGCATAGGCAACAACCTGTATAGCGATATGCGTGCCTCTGACTTTATGAACCGCGACCAAATGCGCGGGGCGATACAGTCTGCCCTGGAGGAGCTGGAAACCCCGGCATGGCTCCAGGCAGGCAACGCCTATGCCCTTCCCTGCGCGGCCATGGTTTACGACTTGCCGCTGTACGCTTCTGCACACCCGCTGCTGACCCAGGAGATTCCCCTGGTGCAGATGGTGCTTTCAGGAAATGTGGATTATGCCGCCACTTCCATGCAATATGCCATGGATGAGCGGGACTACCTGCTCCGTTGCATCGCCTTTGGGTCGGGGCTGTATGTCCAGGCCTATGCCGAGAACGGCGCACAGGTGAAGTACACGGACTTTGATGATCTTTATGCCGGGAGTTGGCCGCAGGTGGCGGAACGTGTACAAAGCGCTTATGCCTCGGCGGCGGACGCCCTCTCCCAGGTGGCGGGCCAGGTCATGGTGCATTATAGCGTGCAGGGAAACATCTCCCGCAGCCTGTATGCAAACGGCATGGCGGTGTATGTAAATTATGGCGGAGAACCGGGCGCTTTCATTGCGCCGGAGGGAACGCGGGTAGAAGTACCTGCCTATGGTTGGACGCATAGAAAGGAGGCGGTGGAATGAAACGCACCAGCAAGCTGATCCGGCGCAGGAACCGGCAGGGATATTTCTACATTGCGCCGTTTCTGATCGGGTTTTTGTGCTTTCTGCTGATTCCCCTGATTCAGTCCGTTTGGTTTTCTTTCAGTGAAGTTTCCATTGTTTCCAGCGGGTATACGGTTACGCCTGTGGGCTGGGAAAACTACATCAAGGCCTTTACCATTGACCCTGAGTATCGGGTGGTGCTTACGGAGTCCCTGGGGCAGATGCTGGTGGACCTGCCGTTCATCATGGTGTTCAGCATGGTGTCGGCCATTCTGCTGGCGCGCAAGTTTCATGGGCGCACGTTGGCGCGGGTGCTCTTCTTTCTGCCGGTGATCATCTCCACGGGGGTGATCGCCACCATGGAGCAGGAGAACAGCGTGCTCAGCATGATGATGAACCGATCCGTCTCCACGGTTTCCGATGGCATGCGGGAACAGGTTTCCGCGACAGAGTTTATCCTGTCGCTGCTGGGCAGCGGCTTGCCGGGATGGCTTACCACCTTTCTGGCGGATGTGATTGCGCGCCTGTATGACATTATCTGCGCTTCCGGTTTGCAGATTTTGATCTTCCTTAGCGGCTTGCATACGATCTCCCCTGCCCTGTATGAGGTCAGCGATATTGAGGGCGCCACGGCCTGGGAGAATTTCTGGAAGATTACCTTTCCCATGCTCAGCCCCTATTTGCTGCTCAACCTGATTTATACCATGATTGATTCACTGACCAGCATGCAGAACCAAATGGTCAGCCTGATCCGGAACTATGTGGTATCGTTTACCGATTTCGGCTATGGACTGGCTATCTCCTGGGTTTACTTCAGCATCATCCTGGTGCTCCTGGTGGTACTTTTCGCGTTGGCAGGAAGGCGGGTATATTACAATGAGTGATCGTCTGAGCGTTGCAAGCGTGCCCTGGATGAACCGTACCAAGCGCCGGGCCAAGCGCTGGATCGTGTCCCTGATCCGCGCGGCTTTTCTGATTGGCATCAGTTTCATGATTCTCTATCCGCTTTTAACCAAGCTGTCTTTGTCCTTTATGGAGCAGGTGGATCTTTATGACCGCACGGTACAGGCTATTCCCAAGCATTTCACTTGGAGCAACTATCCCGAAGCGTTTTACTACATGAAATATGGCGAGTCGTTCCTTAATTCAGTGATGATTTGCGGCTTGAGCGGCATTATTCAGGCGTTTGCCTGCGTAATGACGGGCTATGGCTTTGCACGTTTCGATTTCAAGGGCAAGCGGATTGCCTTTGCCATGGTCCTGGTGATGATGGTGGTGCCGCCCCAGCTGATTACCACGCCCCTTTACCTGAACTTCCAGAATTTCGACCCCCTGGGCTTGATCTCCATCTGGAACAACGGCAAGGGGTTGCGGCTGGTGGAAAGCCTGTGGCCGTTCCTGCTTTTGTCCCTTACTTCCACGGGCCCTCGCTGCGGGTTGTATATCTTCTTTGCCCGGCAGTTTTTCCGGGGATTCCCCAAGGTGATTGATGAGGCGGCGACCATTGATGGGGCCAGCCATCGCCGCGTTTTCGTGCGGATTATGCTGCCTGCGGCATTCTCAGTGATGGTTACCATTTTCCTGCTCAGCTTTGTATGGCTATGGAACGATACCATGTACGCCTTCCTGTTTTACAGCAAGATGCCTACAGTAGCCAAGTCCCTGATGAACCTACAGGGGGACCTGTTCTCCTCAGTGCATACTTACATGTCCTCCACGGCGAGCGATATCGGGTATTTTTCCATTTTGAAGGCGACCGGGGTGCTCTTGGCGGTGGCGCCGTTGGCAATCCTGTATGCCTGCGTGCAAAAGGTGTTTATTCAGAGCATTGAAAATACGGGAATTGTTGGGTAATCAATGGATGGACGGTGGCAAACATATCAATTCTGCCGCTGTGTGGAGAGGATGTGGGAGCAGTGCAAGCAAGCACGTTGGGAACCTGGATGTGGGATATCATGGATATCTGGCAGGTGGATGAAGCGTTGACATTTTTGAAAAGCCATCGGGTAACGCAGGTTTATCTGACCTATTCTCAGGTGATGCCCATGGAGCAGTACCGTACCTTTGTGGCGGCGCTGGCGGAGAAAGGCATTGGCGTATCGGCGCTGGGAGCGTCGGCGGAGTGGGTGACGCCCCGCGGGCGACAGGCCAGGGATGCTTTCGCCGCCTGGCTGCATGCCTATCAGGCAGGATGCACAAAGCAGGAGGAACGGTTCTATGGCGTTCATCTGGATGTGGAACCGCACCAGCTGCCCGAGTGGAAAACAGATGAAGCGCTGGTGCGCCAGCAGTATGCGGATTTCCTGGTATGGGCGGAGGCGCTGTGCCGGGAGGAGGGTATCCAGCTGGAGGCGGATATCCCCTTCTGGTTTGACCGGCTTACGGCCACGCTGAAGGGGCGGACCATGTCCCTGGGTGAAATTGCCCTGCGGCTGTGCGATGCCACATTGCTGATGAGCTATCGGGACAATGCGCCCGCAGTGCTGGCCTGCGGCGAATGGCTGATTCCTTTGGCCAAGCAGCTGGGGAAAAAGCTCATCCTGGCCGTGGAAACTGGGAAAATATATGAAGATATCAACATTACCTTTCACCATCTGGGCACGGCGCGCATGTACCGGGAATTGGAGCGGCTGCACGCGCTGGTTTGCGCAGACGCTGCGGCAGGGGAGATTGGTTATGCCATTCATCACTATGATTCCTGGCGGCGGTTGCCCGCAAAAGGTCATCCGCGCCTGCAGGATTATCCTTATGAAAATCCCAATTACCGTGTGCTGGAGGAGAACGCATGAAAACGACGCTTCATTTGCCCGCTGATCAGGCGGGGTACGCCGTGGCTCTGCAGGAGATGTACCCCATGTATAGAGCGATCCCCCAGGAGATGCGGGTGGAAATTTGGCCGGCGCGCCAGGGATATCTGGTGGACTATCAGGAAGGAGCGGCGCGGGTGATGTGCGCCGGGAAACCGGAGCTTTTTCGCGCGCTGTCCCTGCTGGATGCGGCGATTGCCCGGGGAGAGCAGCGGTTTTGGATGGAGCAGTGCACGCCCTTTACCACCCGGGGCATCATGGTGGATTGTTCGCGCAATTCTGTGCCCAAGGTGGAGCGCATAAAGGAAATGATGCGTCAAGTGGCCTTGATGGGCCATAACGCCATGATGCTCTATACCGAAGATACATACGAGGTGCCGGATTATCCCTGTTTCGGCCAGTACCGGGGCAGGTATACCCGGGAAGAAATCCGGGCCATGGATGATTATGCGGCGCTGTTGGGAATCGAATTGATTCCCTGCATTCAGACAGTGTCGCATCTGGAGCGGGCCTTGCGCTGGCCCTGCATGAACCAGATTCAGGACGATCCCAGCACGCTGCTGGTGGGGGATGCGGAGACGGAACGCTTTGTCCGCACGCTGCTGACCACCGTAAGCGGCATGTTCCGCAGCCGTCGGGTGCATGTGGGATTGGATGAAGCCCATGGCCTGGGATTGGGCAGGCGGCTGCTTCACCATCCCTATGCCACCAAGCGGGTGCTCATGGCCCAGCACCTGAAAATGGTGGGGGAGGTTTGCCGGGAACTGGGGCTGTCCCCTATGATGTGGGGAGACATGCTCTTTCGCTGCTATGCGGAAGGAAACGGATATTATCAGGATGATATTGAGCTGCCGGAGCAGGCCCGGGAGGATATCCCCCAGGGGTTCGATGTGATCTATTGGGATTACTATCATGTGGGCAAGGACTTTTACCGGCATTACTTTGCCCAGCACCGCAAGCTGGGCATCCGGCCGCTGTTTGCCTCCGGGGTGACGGCCTGGCTGGGAATGACGCCCAATCTGGTGAAGTCCCGGGAGGCAATCCGGGACGGCCTGGGCGTATGCCGGGAGTTTGATGTGCAGGAGGCATTCCTGTGCATTTGGCGGGATGACGGTGGAGAGGGCGTGCCTGGCGCGGTGCTGCCTGGCATTCAAATGTTTACCGAAGCCCTGTGGGAAGCCGATGAGGAGCGTGCCGCGCAGCTGTGGGAAATGAACTGCCCGGTAATCAGCGGCGCGCCTGGAGAGCTGATGCTGGCAGCGGGAAGCATGGACGAGGTCATTCCGGGGCTTTCCTGCCAGGGCTTGGACCCGGCCAATCCGCAAAAGTATCTGCTATGGCAGGACCCGCTGTTGGGGCAGTTTGACGCGGATTCCCAGGGGGTGGAATATGGCGCGTTCTATGCCCGGCAGGCCGCCAAGCTGGAAGAGATCCCGGCGGATACCTCCGATGGGGCCCGGGACGCGCTGCTGCTGGCGGGGGCGCTGGCTGCATTCCTGGCGGTGAAGGCGGAGCTGGGCATTCGCGCCAAGGAACGGTATGACCGGGGTGACCTGGCAGGCCTGACCGCCCTTTCGGAGGAAATCACCGGGGTGGCGCTGCCGCGCCTGGCTGCCCTATACGCCCTGCATAGCCGGCTGTGGGCCAAGTATTATAAGCCCTTTGGCTGGGAAATCCAGGATATTCGCTACGGTGGGCTGGAAAAACGCTTGCAGCAGATGGCGGAAAAGCTGCGCGCCTATGCATCCGGCGAAGCGCCAAGCATTCCAGAGTTGGAACAACCCCGCCTGAGCGCCAGCGGCAGCCCCGCGGATGGACAGCCGCATTTCTCCACCTGCTATTCCTATCAGGCCATTGCTTCGGTGAGTGGGCTCTAAGGGGGAAGGTGTGTCATGGGGCGTAGGCTGCTGCTATGGCTAATGTTGCTGTGTGCCTTATCCACAGGGGCAAGGGCACAGACGCAGGTGGACTTTTGTACTGGGGAAGGGACGCTGGGCGTTTGGTGGTGGGATAGCACCTACCTGCGGAACGAGGAAGCCGTGACGCAGCGCTTGAATTTCCTTGGGGAAAATCAGGTGGACGAAATCTATCTCTGCGCTGGCCCAACGAATAACAAGGCAGCGCTTCGGGCGTTCATCCAGCGCTGCGGCGAAGCCGGCATGGAAGTGGTGTGCCTGAATGGGGATGCCTCCTGGATTCTGCCGGAGAGCAAGGGCTTTGCGCAGTGGTATGCTTGGTTTGAGACGTTTCAGCAGGGAAGCCAGGGAAACCAGCGCTTCTCCGGCATACAGCTGGACGTGGAACCCCATCAGTTGCCGGGGTATGCCCAGCAGGAGCAGGCCTATTGGGCCCTGTATGCGGACTTTGTGGAAAAGGCAGCCGCGCAAACCCGGCAGGATGGCGTGGAGCTTGCGCTGGCAATTCCCTTTTGGTTGGATAATTTTACCCTGGCGGGGGAAAAAGGGCAGGAACCGCTGTTGGACTTTCTGGCCAGGCAGGTGGATATCTTGTGCCTGATGTCCTACCGGGACACAGCCGAAGCCATGCTGGAAACAGCGCAGCGGGAGTTGAAGCTCCCAGGCCAATACCCCGTAAAAATCGTGCTGGGGGCGGAAACCTACTCCCAGGAGGGGAATTTCGTTTCCTACATGGAAGAAGGAAAAGCCTATATGTATGCGGAGCTTGCCAAACTCTACCAGACCCTCGAGGAGGAAAACCTGCCTTGGGGCTGGGGCCTAGCCATTCATTCCCTGGAAACCTGGATGGCGCTGCAGGAGTCTTGACGGGGCGTCGGACAACATGAATAGCCGAACATCGCCGGGGGGATTGCGGGCCCTCCGGTCTGTTTGCATTAAGCGGCCTGGCCCAGGTACAGGCTGCTTTTCCAGCTTATCCAGCAAAGGATGCCCCCTTGCAATCTTCCGCCCGGTGCTGTATCCTGTTTGGGAAGGAGGCGAGGGGCTTGCGACAAACGGAGAATACAGCCATCGTGCTGCGCTATGCCAATTACCGGGATAACGACCGGATGCTTACCTTGCTCAGCCCCACCCGGGGCCGGCTGGAGGTGCTTTCCCGGGGCTGCCGGCGACCCAAGTCCCCGCTGCTCAACGCCAGTGAACTGTTTGCACTGGGAGATTTCCAACTATATGTAAAGCAGGAGCGGGCTACCTTGGTCTCTGCTTCCCTGATGGAGACCTTTTATCCCCTGCGGGGAGATTTTGACCGCCTGGCCGTGGGCGTGTACCTGCTCAACCTGGCCGAGGCGGCGGCTCAGCCCGGCGAACCCTGTCAAGAGC
>DBFBGQ010000104.1:0-38220 GCA_048201975.1 Candidatus Egerieenecus sp.
CACCAGGTTTACCCCCTGTAATTTTACAATACGCGCGATAAAAATTACTATATTCTGAAAAGCCGGCCATCAATGCTGCGTCTGTAGCCCGGACCCCTTCAGATAACAATTTCTTTGCGTAAAGCACTCGATTGTAGATAACATACTGCATAATGGTCATTCCGCTAGCCTGTTTGAACAATCGGTTACAATAATCCTTGGAAATATGAAATGAATCTGCCACACTTTGCAATGTCAACGATTTTGTAAAATTCTTATTCAAAAACAACATCAACTGATCTATTGTCTTTATTGTGCTTTTAGTAAATTGCAATGGGCTAATTCCATCCAGTACAAAAATTAGATTTGCGAGCAATCCCTCAGCCAAATAGGGCACAAGGTTTCTTGTGCTTTCTTTTGGGCTGCTGCTGACCTTACTCAATCTTTCAAAATCACTCAATATGGGTTCTACATTCTTGGGCTCATAATAGATGCTACCAAGATGGTCATTACCCGACACAAAGCGGAACTGATTGATCATGGTTGATAAAGTGGAATTGCTGCCAGCAAAATTTATATAGAAACTATGCCGCTCAAAAGGTTCATCTGAGCAAATGAAGAGTTTATGTGGAACAGCGGGGCTAATCATTAAAAGGCTGCCATTTTCCATATGGTATTGGTGTCCCTCAATCAGATATACCACGTCCCCGCTTATGCTACAGACCACTTCATACATTGCATGGCTGTGAAGACAGTACTCGTCTTCGGCAGAACCATAAGAGATTGCATGCGAATACTGAAAATCCTCGTTGCCGTATTTGGAAACAATCTCATAATGATGATTGTTTGAACCGCTTTTCAGGAGTTCCCAATCCCACATTTTTTCTTTCTCCTAGCATCTTACACTTAAAGCATCGTGCGGAATCACTCCAGTGTCCGGCGGATTGCATGAGCCCAGAATTCGAAATCATGCACCTCCTGCGTTTCTTCTGGGATGACCGGCAAGCTGCTATGCTCAGAAAATCAGTCTGTCAGCTAAGCACATCATTCTCCTTTCCATAGAGGAATAGATGCGTCAGAAGAATACTGGCATGTTGCTTCAGCTCCAGGAATAACGTTTTTGTATCAGGGCAATTCTATTTAATCTTTTCGTAAAAAGTCTAGATGGACCTCTGTCTGGGAATTGTTGAAATTTTCTACGATCTGGTTCATGGTCGACCCGTCTTCACCACTGAAGAGTGTCCACATCGTCAGCTCAACAGGGGCGTTCGACGCCATTGCAGGAACAGCAAAGCTCAGGAGACACAGGGAAAGGACCAAGGAAATCACTCGTTTCATTGTTGAGAATCCTCCTTTTCTGTCTTTCGGGGTAAGGCGCCAACGTTCAAAGCTGACTCTGGCATGCTTTTTTCCTCCCACCCATTGCATTGAAAAAAAGACCCGCCACAATCATCATTGATCCAAATATCGTTCCCAACTGTGGGATATCATTCATTAGCAGAATCCCGAAGAAAAGACTGCTAATAGGTTCTAGCAAGGAAAAAATAGCTGCATCGGTATCGCCAATACACCGAACGCCCTTTTGAAAAAGAACGCATCCTACAATACTGACAAGTAATGCAGCAACAACTGCAAATCCCCAAGCCTGCAATGTAAGGCTTACCGTCAGGCTATTGGTTAGCCATCCAACCATTGCACAGAGAGGGACACCGGCCATTGAAGCATTCAGCATCAGCGCGTACAGCGGCATAGGGTCTCTGCTTTCGTGTGACAGCACCAAGATATATGCCGCATAAAAAAATCCAGAAGCCAGCGCAAAACCAATACCGCGCGGATCCAGCGCCATTTGTTTTCCGATTCCGGAGCATAAGGCAATACCTATTGCATCAAGCAAAATCCCAAACGCTCGCAATCTACCCAGATCTTTATGCAGGAAAAATGCTTCATAAAGCGCCACGTACATTGGGTATAGGAAATGCAACGTAGTTGCCATACCGACTGAAAGGAATGCATAGGAGGAATATAGCAAAAGTGTGCCTCCAAAAAGCAGAACACCGGCAAGCATTGCGGTCAGCCGTTGATGCATACTAACCTTCTGTGGCAACCCTGACCTTGCCAATAGAAGCAAAACAGGCAGCGGCACGAATGCGCGGATGAACGCCATATTGACCCCATTATTCCCGCCACGGTATGAGAGTGCAGCAATCACTGGTGTAAATCCAAAAATTACCGCAGAGACCACAACGCAGACGATACCGATGCCTCTTTTTTTCACGGTTGACCCCTATGGTCTTTCAAAAACCTGTCGAGGCACGACACCAATTTTGAGGTATCCCCTGTCTCATAGGCGTGACAGGAAACTGCAAATTGATCCGCGGTAGAGAAGGCGACCAATTGTCCAAACATTCCCCCTTTCCCAATTAGGCCAGACGCTGTCATCGCATGAAATTCATATGCACGACTAATGACTAGTCGAACCCATTCCTCCGAAACATAACGTTTTCCCTGATATATACCGTTATTCAGGTAGAGAATGCCTAGTTTCAGCATGTCTTCCGTCGTAATATAAAGCCCCGTCGCTCCAATCGGATATCCCATAGGACAGTAACTCCATGCAACTTCACGAAATCCCATTGGTGTGAGCAGCTTCTCGCGAAGAAACTGATCAACTTTCTGTCCTGCTAAATAGCTGATCAATCTGGAAAGAAGATAATAGGCTGCATCACTGTATACATATGTACTCCCGGGCAAATACTTCAATGGTTTTCGTAGAATTATTGATAAGTAGTCATTGTCTGCATATTCTGATGCATTCTCCTCATCAATATCAAGAAAGCTTTTTTCAAATCCTATCCTATGGGTCAGAATATGCTCTGGGGTAACCAGGTCCCAAGCCGGATCATAATCTGATGGGAAGAAATTCTTCAACACGGATCGGATCGGCAAATGTAGCTTTAGCACACCTTGATCATATAGGATTCCAGCCGCAGTCATTATAAACGCCTTAGCTACTGAATAACTATCGCAACAATTACTGCAAGGCTGAAAACTATAGGTATCCACCTTTCCACAGTCGTAAACAGACAATCGATAAATGTTAAAAGGCATTTCTTTGAAACTCTCCACCAGTTTTATCATGTCCACATATAACACCGCCTCCATAAAATTCTTTCTATCTGACGATTGCTTTGTTTATATCATACCATATTTTTAGAAAACTCCAATTGCGAATAACAAAAGAAAGATTGCAAATATCGACCAAACGAAATCCGCTCTTGCCTTATTTCCTGCAATTTTCTTTTGTTGACACGAATTGAAAATCAACGCAACATTACAAATATCGATGAAATGCCTTCTATAAGCATTGAAATTCATTTACAATACAAATAATAGCGTCCACTCCACAAGAAAATACTGAACGCTTTATTAGGTGCAACTCAAAATGCTTTGCATATAATATTGATATGCAGCATAGCGCAGTCGAGGAGCGGCTGTATATGCAGTGACCGAGGAGGGCGTCCTTTTCCCCGCCCAGCCGGAGCGTTGCTACGGCTGGCTGATGCAGCTGCGCAACGGCAACCGTCTGGACCTGCGCGTATGCGTCCTGGCCTACGCCCTGGAAAACCTGGAGCTGTACCGGACGCTGCTGGACAAGGATGGCCTGATGCCGGGGGCGGCGGAGTGCCGCAGCTTTCTGGAGCGGGTGCGGGAGCTGCCCAGGAACGCCCAAAGCATTTTTTGACCCATGGCGCGCCGCCTGATGCGGGCGCCTTTTTTCTTTTGCCCCCCAAATTGTAGCATGTGCTACCATAATTTCGGAGAAAACGGGCTTAGACGCTATGAGGAAGAACGGAGAAAAACGGTATACTATAAAGAAACAAGTGCACGCAAAGGAGGCGCCCGTATATGAATCCGTACTTTCCCACGCTGTTCAGCCCCTGCAAAATCGGCAATGTAACCATTAAGAACCGCATCTGCAAAGCGCCGCAGACCACCGGCCTGAGCCATATGGACGGCACGGTGTCCTCCCGGCTGGTGCGCTGCTATGAGGACCTGGCCCGGGGCGAGGTGGGCATGGTCATTGTGGAATACGCCTATGTGGACCGCAAGTGCAGCAAATCCGCCTCCAACCAGCTGGGCATCTGCGACGATGAGTACATCGTGGGCCTGGGGTGGCTGGCGGACACGCTGAAAAACCTGGACTGCGTGCCCTGCATTCAGATCGAGCACTGCGGCCGGCAGCGCTTCCTGGGCCCGCCCATGAAGTCCGCCTCCCCCAACCCCTGGCCGCTGATGTATGAGCGCTACGGCCGGGCGGCCATCCCCGAGGAGCTGACCATCGACGAGATCCATCAGCTGGTGGAGGACTTCGGCCGGGCCGCGCTTCGGGCCAAAACTGCCGGATTCCAGGTGGTGGAGATCCACGGCGCTCACGGCTACCTGATCACCAACTTCCTCTCCCCCTTCACCAACCAGCGGCGGGACTGGTACGGCGGCAGCCGGGAAAACCGCTTCCGCTTCCTGGAGCAGGTGTTCAAGCGCTGCAAGGAATACGTGGGGGAGGACTTCCCCATCATTGTGCGGCTGAGCGGCACGGACTACGAGCCCGGCGGCATGACCATTGAGGACACGGTGTACTACGCCCAGCGGCTGGAGGAGCTGGGGTGCGCGGCCATTGACGTGAGCGGCGGGGATCACCATCAGATGATTCACCAGGTGACGCCCATGCAGCTCTCCCGGGGGCACAACGTATGGGCCGCCGAAGCGGTGAAGAAGGCCGTAAGCATCCCCGTGTTCGCCACCGGCTCCATTACCCAGCCGGACTATGCCGAGGAGATCCTGGCCAGCGGCAAGGCGGACTTCATCAGCATGGGGCGTCCGCTCCTGGCGGATCCCTACTGGGCCAAAAAGGCCATGGAGGGCCGCCCCGAGGATATCTCTCCCTGCATCCGCTGCAACGAGGGCTGCCTGGACCGGGGCAACCATCTGGGCAAATCCATCAACTGCACCATGAACCCCACCCTGGGCTTTGAGGATGCCCTGGCCATCCGCCCCGCGGAGGTGAAGCGCCGGGTGGCGGTGGTGGGCGGCGGCCCCGCGGGGCTCAAGGCCGCGGACACCGCGGCGCTGCGGGGACACCAGGTGACGCTGTTTGAAAAGCGGGCGCTGGGGGGCTACCTCCACGAGGCGTCCTTCCCCGAGTTCAAGGCGGACATCCGGGACGCGCTGAAATACCTGGTCACCCAGGTGAACAAGCACGGCGTGGAAGTGGTTGCCAAGGAGGCGGCCCTGGAGGACCTGGCCGGGTTTGACGCGGTGATTGTGGCCACCGGCTGCACCCCGGCGGGATTGCCCGTGCCCGGGGCCGACGGGCCCAACGTAACCCTGGCGGTGGACGCCCTGAAGCCCGACGGCATTCGCCCCACGGGCAACATCGTGGTGATCGGCGGCGGGCTGATTGGCGTGGAGACGGCGGTGCAGTTCAGCCTGCAGCCGGAAAACCGGGTGACCGTCATCGAAATGCTGCCGCAGATCATGAACGGGTGCAGCGACTGCGACCACATCGTGTATGGGGACATGATCCGGGAAAAGCAGATTCAGGTGTTCACATCCAGCCGGGTCACCGGCATCACCGGGGAGGGCGTGACCTTTGAGCGCCAGGGGCGCAAGCAGCTGGCGCCGGCGGACCACGTGTTCCTGGCCACGGGCATGAAGCCGGACCGCGGGCTGTACGAGCAGCTGCTGGCCCAGGGCGCGCGGGTCTACAACGTGGGGGACAGCCAGGCGCCCGGAAAGATCTACGACGCCATCCACAGCGGCTACAAGGCGGGCCTGAAGGTCTGAGCTCCGGCGGGGCATCCGCCCCATGCATAAGCAAAGCGGCGCTTTGCGCGGGACAAACACCCGCGGAGAGCGCCGCTTTTCCCTTGCAGGCTTACAGGCCCCGCTGCTGGCATAGCCGGTCCAGCTTTTCCCGGTCGGTCAGGCGGAACCCCACCCCCTGGGGGATGATGATGCCCTCCTGCTTGAGCAGGCGGCAGGCCCGGGAAACGCTGGCCCGGGAGCAGTTGATGGCATAGGCCAGCTCCTGCTGGCTCAGCCGCACCTGATCCCCTTGCGCGCCGTCCCAGTTGGCGAGCAGGAAATTGGCCAGGCGGAGAAACACGCTGTTGATGCTCTGATTGGCCGCGTCAAAACACAATTGGCGCATCACCTTGCAGTAGTAGCGGGTGAGTGTCAGGGCAAATTCCGCGTTCTCCCGGATCAGGGATTCCAGCAGCGTATTCTGAAAGGGCAGCACCCAGCAGTCGGTGATGCAGGCGATGGTCATCATGGAGGTTTGTCCAGGCAGCAGGCAGTCCAACCCGGCCAGGCTGTCCGGCCCCAGCAGGGCCACCGTGCGCTCGTTCCCCTGGCAGTTGCCGGCGTAGACCCGCATGCGCCCTTGGCACAGGTAGTACATCCAGCCCTTGCTCTCCCGCGCCTTGCAGGCGCACATGCCCTTGTCCAGCTTCATGGGCGGGGGGCAGAGGCTCTGGAAGGCCTGGCGGTAGGGCAGAAAGTCCCCCTCGAAAAAGTAACGTACCCGATATGCGTCCTCGCGCTGTTCCATGGCGGGCGGCACCAGCTTTCTCCCGGCGGCGGAGCGCCGCGCTTTTTCCCCATTGTACCACAGGGGCGGAGGTTTGGGCAGAGGGGAAATCCTTCGCGGAGCCCCGCCGGCAGGATTTGCCTGGGCGCTGGAGAATATATACGCTTGTATATCCTGCGGCGAGCGGAAGGCCCGCGCGCGGACAACCGAGGAGGGCGGCATGGGCAAGATCATCGCGGAAATGGCGGCCACCATCGCGGCGGTGCCCCTCTGCGCGGCGTATCTGCCGGGCATCCACTGCGCGAACACGGAGTTCGGGGTGGTGACCGGGCTGGCGCTGGCGATCCTCTACCTGCTGCTGCGGCCCATCGCCCGGGCGCTCACCGGGTTGATCGGGTGCCTCACCTTTGGGCTGACCAACATACTGGTGGACGCGGGGCTGGTGCTGCTGTGCGCCAACGTGATGCAGGAGGGCTTCCGGGTGGATTCCTTCTGGTGGGCGCTGGCGCTGGCGCTGGTGATCAACGCGGCCCGGGCGGTGCTGGGCGGCCTTTTCAAAAAGAAGTAAACGCGGGAGGAAGAACGGCATGATTGCGCTGGCATGCGACCATACGGGCATTGAGTTGAAACGGGAAATCATGAAGCTGCTGGATGAAATGGGCCTGGCGTACAAGGACTTCGGCACCAACGAGCCGGTGAGCTGCGACTATCCCATCTACGGCTACCGGGCGGCCAAGGCGGTGTCCCAGGGGGAATGCGACCGGGGCATTCTGATCTGCGGCACGGGCATCGGCATCGGCATTGCCGCCAGCAAGGTGAAGGGTACCCGGGTATGCACCTGCTCGGACGTGTATTCGGCGGAGCTGAGCAAGCGGCATAACAACAGCAACATCCTGACCATGGGCGCCCGGGTGGTGGGCGTGGACCTGGCGAAGATGATCGCCACCCATTGGCTCACCGCGGAGTTCGAGGGCGGGCGGCACCAGCGCCGGGTGGACGAAATCACCGCCATTGAAAACGGCCAGGAGCTGTAAGCGCATTCATGCGGCAAAAGGGACGGAGGCTTCTCCCTGCCTGCGGGCAGGGGGGAGCGGTCCGTCCCTTTTTTTGTATGTGTGAGGGTCAAACTTCTTCTTCCATCTTTTCGGCCCTGGTCCAGCCGGTATAGTTGACGATGGTGGTGTGGGGGCTGAGCCCCGCGGACTTGCGCCAGGCGGAGGGGGTGCAGCCCATGGTCCGGGCAAAGAGGCGGTTGAAGCTGCTCAGGGAGGCGTAGCCCACCCGCCCGGCGACTTCCGCGATGCCCACGCCGGAGGAGCGCAGCAGCGTGCAGCTCTCCAGGATGCGGGTCTGGTGCAGAAATGTCATGGGGCTGACGCCCATCTGCTCGTGAAACAGGCGGCGGAAATGGGTGGGGCTCAGGTGGCACATCTCGGCCAGCATGCCCAGGGGAAAGTCCTGCATGTAGTTTTGCTGGATGTAGTCCAGGGCCGGAGCGATGGCGTACATGTGCTGGTCGTAGGCGTCCTGGTTGGCGTCGTCGCTGTAGGCGCGCATGAGGCAGATCATCAGCGAGAGGCACAGCCCCTGGACGCTGAGCTCGTACCCCGGATGCCGCCCGGTCATCTCCCCGATCACCGCGGACACCAGCTGGGCGATGTCCCTGTACTTTTCCCCGGGCAGCACCAGGTGGCAGCTGCTGAGCATCTTTTGCAGGAGCAGGCTGTCGGCGAAGCGGTCGCGGAACAGGGGCGCGAAAAGCGCCTGGGGGTCCAGAAACAGGTAGCTCCACAGGCTTTCCCGCCCCGGGGCGGAGAAGGTGGTGTGGGGCACGTTCCGGGCGATGCAGGTGATGTCCCCGGCCTGGAAGGGCGCCGGGCGGTCCCCGAAAATCAGCGTGCCGCTTTCGCTGTGGCACCAGCCGATCTCCAGGCAGTTGTGAATGTGCAGCCGTTTGCTGGGGATGTGGCTGATGTGCCACTCCTCCCCCGTCAGGACCACGACGGGCAAGTGTACGGGCAGCTCATAGTTGCGGTATTCAATCACGGGTTTTTTCGCTCGGCCCATAAGCAGGCTCACCTCCGGGCGGATATGCAGCGTTGCAAGCGAAATCATGGAACAGGTGGAAAAGGAACAACCATATTATAACATGCCAGCAGGCGTCCGTCAGCTTTTTTTCGGAATAGATGGTTTTTTGTGCATAGTCCCTGGTCGTTTTTGAATAGACAGCCACGCTTGTAAAATTGTATAATCACGGCAGATTCCCATTCAAATCCAAGTTGTTTTTTGTGGGTTTTACCGATAAGGAGGAGGGATTGTCATGCAACAGCGCGTGCCGGTGGCCCGCCGCGGGGGAAAGGGACAGCGCTTCCTGACCTACATGCGCAACCATTGGCAGCTGTACTTGCTGCTGCTGGTGCCGGTGGCGTTTGTGATTATCTTCAAATACGCGGCCTATTCGGGGCTGCAGATCGCCTTCATGAACTTCAAGCCTGCCAAGGGCTTCGCCGGCAGCGAATGGGTGGGCTGGGAGAACTTCGAGAAGATCTTCCGGGACAAGGACTTCCTCCGCGCGCTGCAAAACTCCCTGGCCTTCAACTTCCTGGACCTGATCGTGGGCTTCCCGGTGCCCATCGCCCTGGCCATCATGCTCAACGAGCTGCGGTTCAACCGCTTCAAGCGGGTGTCGCAGACCATTCTCTACCTGCCGCACTTCCTCTCCTGGGTCATCATCGCTTCGGTGGCGCTGACGCTGTTCAAGCCGGAGACGGGCCTGGTGAACACGCTGATGGTGAACGCGGGGTGGATTGACCAGGGCATTCCCTTCCTGACGGAAAAATGGCACTGGGCGGTGACCTACCTGCTCATCGGCGTGTGGCAGAACATGGGCTGGGGCACCATCATCTACCTGGCGGCCATCACGGGCATTGACGCGGAGCTGTACGAAGCCGCCACCATCGACGGCGCGGGCCGCTGGCGCAAGATCTGGAACGTGACGCTGCCCTGCATCCGCGGCACCATGGTGACGCTGCTGATCATGAACCTGGGCCGGGTGATGGGTTCCAACTTCGAGCGCATCAACGCCTTTGGCAACGTGCAGGTGAAGGACTTCCAGTATCAGCTGGCCATCTACATCTACGAAAAGGGACTTTCCGGCGGCAACTACAGCCGCGCCACGGCGGTGGGCCTGTTCCAGAGCCTGGTGGGCCTGCTGCTGGTGATCGCCTCGGACCGCTTCGCCAAGCGCCTGGGCGAGGACGGCCTGCTGTAAGGAGGGGGAAAGAACATGACGGCCATACATCCTGAAGCGAAAAAGAAAGCCTCCATCTTTCGGGGCGTAAACCGGGTGCGGGTAAGCGACTTCGTCATCGCCTTCATCATCCTGGTGCTGTCCCTGACGTGCATCCTGCCCTTCATCCATGTGGCGGCCAAGAGCCTCTCCTCCAACACCGCGGTATTGTCCAAGAGCGTGTACCTCTGGCCCAAGGACTGGAACCTGGACGCCTACAAGGCCATCTTTGCCGACGGGCAGCTCACCTATTCCCTGGGCTATACCATCGTGGTGACGGTGCTGTTCACGGCCATCGGCATGGTGATCACCACCTTTGCCGCCTATCCCCTGTCCATCAGCGGGCTCAAGGGCAAGCCGGTGTTCGCCTTCATCCTGATGTTCACCATGTATTTCAGCGCGGGCCTGATTCCCGAATACCTGCTGATGAAGGACCTGGGGCTGCTGAACACCATGTGGGTGCTGGTGCTTCCCCTGTCCTTCTCCCCGTACAACATGCTGATCATGCGCAGCTTCCTGCGGGCAACCATCCCGGACTCCCTCTACGAGGCCGCCAACCTGGACGGCGCCTCCTACATGCAGATCCTCACCAAGATCGTGCTGCCGCTTTCCAAGTCCATCATTGCCACGCTGTCGCTGTTCTACGCCGTGGGCCGTTGGAACGCCTACGCCGACGCGCAGTACTACATCACCACCAAGAAGCTGCAACCCCTGCAATACCTGCTGTCCAACATGGTGCTCAACTCCGGCTCCGACGCCATCAGCCTTTCGGAGTCCGCGGCGCAGACCTCCACCCCGGAGGTGCTCCAGGCCGCGGCCATCATGTTCGCCACCCTGCCCATCATCATGGTGTACCCCTTCGTGCAGAAGTACTTCGTCAAGGGCGTCATGGTGGGCGCGGTGAAGGGCTGACCCTCTCCCACACGGTGGAAATGGCGGCTCCGCCGCCGTTGGATAAAGACCACAGAATCTATTGTAAGGAGGAAACAACATGAAACGGATTCTCTCTTTGGCGCTTGCGCTGATGCTGGCCCTGGGCATGATGTCCTTCGCCGTGGCGGAAACCGAAGCGCCCACGGTGGATCCCACCCTGCCCGAGGACTGGGAGCCCTTTGCGGAGCGCGTGACCATCACCGTGCCCGTGTACGACCGTGCCAAGGAAGGCTACCCCGCGGTGGACGACAACTACTGGACCCGGTGGATCCAGTCCCAGTTCGGCGACAAGTGGAACATTGAAGTGAAGTACGTGGCCATCCCCCGCAGCGACGTGATGACCAAGTACAACCTGCTCATCGCCGCCGAGGATACCCCCACCATTATGATGGAGTACGACTATCCCAAGGTGGCCCAGTGGGCCAACGACGGCGCCATGCAGCCCATCGACCTGGAAGCCTTCAAGGCGGTTGCCCCCACCTTCTACCAGGCCATGGTGGACAACAACCAGCTGGGCTACACCAAGATCAACGACGAGGACTACTTCGTCCTGACCGAGCGCCCCTACTACAACACCGGCTACACCTTTGCCACCTTCGTGCGCATGGACTGGCTGCGCGCCGTGGGCTATGACCACGTGCCCACCACCTATGAAGAGCACAAGGACGCCATCAACAAGATCATCGAGGCCGGCCTGACCGACCAGGCGCCCCTGGGCCTGGGCATCCCCACCAGCGGCTACGTGACCAACTTCGCCTTCCGCGATGCGCCGGTGGACGAAGCCGAGTGGGCCATGCACTCCTCCCTGACCACCGCCAGCCTGAGCTGGGAGCCCACCCGCAAGCTGCTCAAGCGGCTGAACGACGAATACAACATGGGCTGGTACTCCAGCGAGTTCGACCTGGAGAAGAACACCAGCGGCCAGTCCACCGACCAGCTGCAGACTGACTTCATCAACGGCAAGACCTACTCCTACGGCGGCTACATGTCCGCCAACGTGGCCTGGCTGAGCGCCTTCTATGAAATGAACCCCGATGCCGAGCTGGCGGTGCAGAGCCAGTACATGGTCTACGAGCCCGGCGTGGTGGACACCGTGCAGCTGCGCGCGGACAACCCCTTCGGCATGATCGTTGGCTTCAGCTCCTACGCCACCGAGGATCAGCTCAAGGCGGCCTGGATGCTCATGGAGTGGATGATCCAGCCCGACGTGCTCTTCGTGCTGGAGAACGGCATTGAGGGCGTCACCTACACCATCGGCGAGGACGGCCTGCCCGTGGTGGACGGCGAATACCGCGGCGAGGAAATGCTCAACCACAACATGAACATCGACATGACCTGCCTGGTGCACGCCTCCAAGGAGATCGGCACCATCGAGCAGTCCATCGCGGCCATTACGCCCCAGGGCCTGCCCCAGGATTTCTACCCCATGCTGCTGCAGAACTACAACGAGGTGCTGGAGATCGCCAACGCTGGCAACTCCTACTCTGACCCGGTCTTCGCCGTGGCCATTGATTCCGAGAGCGAATACACCGCCTCCCTGCTGAGCCTGTACCAGGAGGACTACAGCAAGCTGGTGAAGTGCGCGCCCGAAGAGTTCGACGCCCTCTATGAGCAGCTGAGCCAGGAGTACCTGGACGCCGGCTATCAGGAGATCATCGACGAGCGCCTGGAGGCCTATGAGGCCGGCCAGACCACCAAGCTCCCCGTGACCGAGTGAGCGACGTACACCGCCCCATGGGGACGGATTGGGGCAGGAGGGTTTCCCTCCTGCCCCCCTTTTGAAAAAGGACAAACCCGCCGGCCCCTGGGCCGGTTCGGGACGCCGCAGCGAGACGCGCTTCGCGCTCCGGCGTCCCGAAGAAAATCTCCCAACAGACGAACGAATTCCATCAAGCAACGCGCTGAGGAGGATGCATCATGGCAACGATTCAATTTGACCGGGAAGAGGTGCTCCAGGCCGTGGACGCGGTGGCGCGCCAAACCATGAACATGGATATGCCCTGGGACTGGCCCTGCGGGGTGGCCTACTTCGGCCTGTGCGAGGCGGCCCGGGCCACCGGCCGGGAGGAATATCTCCAGCTGATGAAGGAGCGGGTGGACGAATACATCGAGCTGGGCCTGCCCGGCTGGACAGTGAACACCTGCGCCATGGGCCACGCCATGCTTACCCTGCACCAGTGGACCGGTGACGAGCGCTACAAGGCCATTGCGGAGCAGAAGATCGACTACCTGCGCAACCATGCCCTGCGCTTCGGGGACCATGTGCTCCAGCATACCGTCTCCGCCAAGAACGACTTCCCCGAGCAGTGCTGGGCGGATACGCTGATGATGGCCGCCTACTTCATGCTGCGGGCCGGGGTCGCCTGGAACGATCCCGCGCTGGTGGACGACGCCCTGAACCAGTACTACTGGCACATTGAATACCTGCAGGACAAAAAGACCGGCCTGTGGTACCATGGGTACAACAACATCACCAAGGACCACATGTCCGGCTTCTACTGGGGCCGGGCCAACGCCTGGGCGGCCTTTACCATGAGCAAGGTGAACCGCACCCTGCCCGAGTGCTACCTCTACCCCAAGTTCATGGACGTGGCGGGCTCCCTCACCGAGCAGCTGGCCGCGCTGAAGCGGGTGCAGACGGAGAACGGCCTGTGGCGGACCCTGCTGGACGACCCGGAGAGCTATGAGGAGGTTTCCGCCTCCTGCGGCATCGCCGCGGCCATGACCATCCAGGGCAATCCCCTGTACATCAAGTATGTGAACAAGGCGGTGCGGGGCGTGCTGGAAAACATCACCCCCGAGGGCCGGGTGCTGAACGTCAGCGGCGGCACCGCCGTAATGAAGGACCGGGAGGGCTACCGGAACATCTCCCGGGCCTGGACCCAGGGCTGGGGACAGGGCCTGGCCCTTGCCTTCCTGGCCGCGGTGCTGGAGCAGGGCAAGGAACACGTGGACGGCGCGCTGTAACGCGCCCGGGAGGAGCTGATCATCCATGGAAGAGAAATACACCCAGGGCGACTTCACCCTGCCCGGCGAGGCGGGGTATGAGGAGCTGACCCTCCGCCTGGCCCGCCGCTGGGGCGCCGACGTCATTCGCGACAGCGACGGCACCAAGCTCTCCCCGGAGATCGTGGAGGCGGGGTACAAAATCTACTCCACCATCTGCATCATCCGGGAGCACAACGCCTTCGCCCAGGCGCACCCGGACGCCCAGCAGCAAACCTTCCTGGGCTCCCGGCCGGTGGTGGCCCAGGGGGAGACCGTGGAGATTCCCCTGTTGGCGGGGTACTTCACCCAGCAGTTTACGCTGAACGAAACCCCCGAGGCCCTGGCGCTGATGCAGGTGTGGGACCGCACCGCCAACGCGGAGCTGCCGCGCGCATGCTGGCGCTACGCCCAGGGCGTGGTCACGGTGAGCGGGTGCATCCCCGGCCGCAGCTACACGGCCAACTTTCTGTGCTACCGGGTGTGGGAAGAGATCAACATGTACAACCACACCACCAACAACTGGCAGAGCGCGCATCTGCGCCAGCTGGACCCCCGCCATCCCGCCGCCTGGGACTACCTCACCGGCTGGCTGGAGCGCTGGTGTGACGAGAACCCGCAAACCAACGTGATCCGCCTCACCTCCCTGTTCTACAACTTTGTGTGGATCTGGGGGGAGGACCTGCGCCGGCGGAACTTCTTCACCGACTGGGCCAGCTATGACTTTACGGTGAGCCCCGCGGCCCTGGCCGCCTTTGAGAAACAGTACGGCTACGCCCTGACCGCCGAGGATTTTGTGAACCAGGGCAAGCATCAGGCGACGCATATGCCCCCCACCCAGGCCAAGCGGGATTACATGGACTTCATCCAGGGTTTTGTGGCGGAGAAGGCCCGGGCGCTGGTGGAGATCATTCACCGGCACGGCAAGCAGGCTTATGTGTTCTACGACGACAGCTGGGTGGGCATGGAGCCCTACGGGGAGCGCTTCCAGTCCATCGGCTTTGACGGGCTGATCAAGTGCGTGTTCTCAGGCTTCGAGTGCCGGCTGTGCGCCGGGGCGCAGGTGCCCGTGCACGAGCTGCGCTTCCACCCCTATCTGTTCCCGGTGGGGCTGGGCGGGCTGCCCACCTTCGCCCCCGGAGGCGATCCCGCCCGGGATGCCCTGAGCTACTGGAAAAACGTCCGCCGGGCGCTGCTGCGCCAGAGCGTGGACCGCATCGGCCTGGGGGGCTACCTGCACCTGACCGAGGGCTACCCGGACTTTGTGGAGACCATCGAAAACATGGCCAAGGAATTCCGCCGCATCAAGGAGCTGCATGCCCACGGCGGTCCCCTGTGCCTGCCCTGCCGGGTGGCGGTGGTCCACACCTGGGGCAAGCTGCGCAGCTGGACGCTCTCCGGCCACTTCCACGAGACGGACAAGCATCCGCTGATCCACATCAACGAGGCCCTCTCCGGGCTGCCGGTGGAGGTGCGCTTCCTGAGCTTTGACCAGGTGGAGCAGGGCGCCCTGGCGGATGTGGACGTGCTGATCAACGCCGGCTGGGCCGGGGACGCCTGGAGCGGCGGAGACGCCTGGAAATCCCCCCGGCTGGTGGAGGCCGTGACCCGCTTTGTGGCGGAGGGCGGCATGCTCATCGGCGTGGGCGAGCCCTCGGCCACGGAGGGGTACGACAGCTTCTTCCGCATGGCGCCCATCCTGGGCGTGGACAAGGATACCGGCGCCCGGGTGTGCCACGGCCGCTGGGCCTTTGAAGTGGCGGAAAGCCCCGTTTCCCTGTGCGCTGAGGCGCTGGGAGATGACGCCCGGCTGATGCTCACCGACGGGGACGCCCGGGTGCTTTGCGAGAAAAACGGCGCGCCGCAGATGACCTTGCACACCCTGGGCAAGGGCCTGGGGGTTTACATGAGCAATTTCCGGGTGAGCCCGGAGAGCACGCGGATGCTGCTGGAGCTGCTATTGTTGCGCTGCCCGGAGGCGGCCGCCAAGCTCCACCTCTCCGACAGCCCCTGGGTGGAGACCGCCTATTTCCCCGCGGACCGCACGCTGGTGGCGGTGAACCAGTCCCAGGAGACGGTAACAGCTACGCTCCAGGGGGAGCAGGGCCCGCTGACGCTGACGCTTTCGCCCCTGGAGACCCGCATGCTGCAGCTGTAAATTCCCCGAAAAATCCCCCTGCGCCATGGAGGAACCTTCCCCCTCCATGGCGTATTTTTTGAGGGAATCTTTGCGGAAAGGAAGCGTGTGTACCATGGCTGATATACAGGCGTTGACCCGGGAATGGCATGCCCCGGAGCTGCCGGAGCACATTCCCCAGGGGGACATGCCCGGGGATAAAATATGCATTACGGAGGAGCATTTGCATAAGGCGGAGGTGCTGTTTCCTCAGCTGAAAGCCCTGCTGTGGGAGACGCTTTCCCATCATCCCCATCAGCGGGCGGTGGTGGCGGTGTGCGGCGGCTCCGGCGTGGGCAAGTCGGAGATCGCTTCCCTGATTACGTATTATCTGAACCAGCTGGGGGTGGGCAGCTACACCCTTTCGGGGGATAACTATCCCCACCGCATTCCCAGGGACAACGACGCGGAGCGGCTGCGGGTGTTCCGGGAGGGCGGGCTGCGCGGGCTGATCGCCGCGGGGCTTTATACCCGGGCCATGGGGGATACGCTGCGGGAGCTGTGGGCCGCGGATACGGACGCTCAGGCGGACCAGGTTGAGGCATATCCCTGGTTGGCGACCTATCAGCGCGCCGGCCGCCGCAGCCTGGGGGAGTACCTGGGCACGGAAAAGGAGATCGACTTCCGGCAGGTATCGGATATCGTGGCCCGGTTCAAGCAGGGGGCGGAAACGCTGCCCCTGAAGCGCATGGGCCGGGAAACCACCCAGCTGTGGTATGACCTGGTGGATGTGCGCCAGGTCAGGGTGCTGGTGATCGAGTGGACCCATGGGAACAGCGACTTCCTGGAGGGGGTGGATATCCCTGTGCTGCTCAACAGCACTCCCGCCGAAACCCTGGCCCACCGCCGGGCACGCAACCGGGACGGCAAGACGGACAGCGCCTTTACTACCATGGTGCTGGAGTTGGAGCAGCAAAAGCTGGACGCCCAGGCGCGCAAGGCGCGGCTGATCCTTTCCAAGGCCGGGGAGCTGATGGATTACCGGGAATACCGCCGCCGGATGGCGGAAGCGTAAGGAGATATGCGTATGAACCTTGGCGCCATGCTCAATGCCTATCCCGACAGCATGGGGGGAACCCTGGGGGAGATCGCCCGGGTGCTGGACCTGCCCCAGCTGCGGGGGGCCTTCCGTTCCTTTTACATTTTGCCCAGCCTGTTTCACACGGACCTGGACCGGGGCTTTTCGGTGATCAGCTACGACCTGAACCGGCAGCTGGCCTCCCGGGAGGATCTGCAAGCCCTGAAGGCGCAAGGTATCGACCTGAAGCTGGACTTCATCCTGAACCATCTGTCGGTGCTTTCCCCCCAGTTTCAGGATATCCTGCGTCAGGGGGACGCCTCCCCCTACCGGGATTTCTTCATCGACTGGAACAAGTTCTGGGCAGGCTGCGGGGAGATGACCCCGGAGGGATACATCCAGCCCGAGGAGAAGTATCTGCGGGAGATGTTCTTCCGCAAGCCCGGACTGCCCATCCTGATGGCGCGGCTTCCCGACGGGCGGGAGGTCCCCTACTGGAACACATTCTATCAGGAGGTGCGCTACGCGCCTTTGGACGCCCAGGACCTGATGCCCCTGGGCATGCAGTACGGCCAGGCGGAGGCCCTGGCGCTGCAGGTGAATCAGGCGCTGGCCCAGGGCCGGAAGCCCGCGGAAATGGACCTTTCCGCTCCGGTGCGGGAGCTGCTGGAGAGCCGCCGGCGCTACCTGGGGCAGATGGACCTGAACCTGGAATCCCCCCTGGTATGGCAGTATTATGACCAGACCCTCCGCCGCCTGGCGGATTACGGCGCGGCCATTGTGCGCCTGGATGCCTTTTCCTATGCCCCCAAGGCCCCCGGCCGGCGCAATTTCCTCAACGAGCCGGAAACCTGGCAGGTGCTGGAGCGGGTGAAGGCCCTGGCAGAGCCCTACGGCCTGACGCTGCTGACGGAAATCCACGCCGCCTATGGGGAGGGGAGCTACGCCACCCTGGCCGGCAAGGGCTACATGACCTACGATTTCTTCCTGCCGGGGCTGGTGCTGGACGCGCTGGAAGGCGGGGATGGACGGATGCTGGTCCGCTGGGCCCGGGAGCTGACGGACAAGGGAATCGCAACGGTGAACATGCTGGGCTGCCACGACGGCATCCCCATGCTGGACCTGAAGGGGCTGCTCCCCGAGGAGCGCATCCAGGCGCTCATCGACCTGATTGTGTCCCGGGGCGGGCTGATCAAAAACCTGCACGGGCAGAAGAACGTGTATTACCAGGTCAACGCCACCTACTACAGCGCCCTGGGGGAGAACAACCGCAAGCTGCTGCTGGCCCGGGCCATCCAGCTGTTTATGCCCGGCAAGCCGCAGGTGTGGTATCTGGACCTGTTCGCCGGCAGAAACGACCTGGAGGCCGTTCACCGGGGCGGCGAGGCGGCCCACAAGGAAATCAACCGCACCAACCTGACCGCGGCGCAGGTGGAGGCGGGGCTGCAACAGCCCGTCACCAGGGATCAGCTGACGCTGCTGCGGTGGTACAACGCTTGCCCGGCCTTTGCCGGAAGCCTCTCCCTGGAACTTCCGGAGCCGCACCTGCTGCGCATGTGCTGGCAGCGGGGGAACAGCCGGGCCTCCCTGGAGGCGGACCTGCGCACACTGGCCTTTACTGCGCGCATGGACGGCGAAACCTTTACGCAGGCATAAAACAAGCGGCGCTCCCCGCGCCATCCGGCCAGGCCGGCAGCGGGGGAGCGCCGCTTTTTTTACAGGAATGCTGTGCCTTAGTCCCGGTTCCGGGCAATAATCAACAGCCGGAGCAGGGAAAGGATGCTGGTTACCGCGGCGGCCACGTAGGTAAGCGCGGCGGCGGAGAGCACAGCCTTTACCGCGGGTTCCTCGTCCCGGGTGATGTAGCCGCCCTGGCTAAGCATGGCGATGGCGCGGCTGCTGGCGTTGAACTCCACCGGCAGGGTAATCAGCGAGAACACCACCGACAGCGCGAAGCACAGAATGCCCAGGAACACCAGCGGTCGCCAGCTGAAGATGATCCCCAGCAGAAACAGCGGGAAGTAAGCGTTGGAGCCCAGGTTCACCAGGGGCACCACGGCGGTGCGCAGGCGCATGGGGCCGTAGCCCTCCATCTTCTGCATGGCGTGGCCCGCTTCGTGGGCGGCAATCCCCAGCGCCGCAATGGACGTGGAGCCGTACACCCCCTGCGAAAGGGAAAGCGTCTCCGTGGCGGGGTTATAATGGTCGGTCAGGTTGCCGCTGATGGGCTCCACGCGCACCGCGTCGTTGCCGTTGCGCCGCAGCAGGTCGGCCACCACCTGGCTGGCGGGCTGCCCCAGCTGGGAGGGCACGCGGCTGTATTTGCCATAGGCCCCATTGACCTTGGCCTGGGCCCACACCCCCAGGATGAGCCCGGGGATCAGCAGCAGATACGTCCAATCCCAGAAAAACACGTTGTTTCACCTCCTGAATCAGCGCCTTTTGTCCGATAAAAAAAGCGCAGTCTAAGCATACCGCATGGATGCGGGATTTGACAAGGGCGTTTGGCGGAAATGTCCCAAACCGCGGCTGAAAACCTTCATTCCTTGTCTTTGGGGCGTTTCCGCTCCCGAATCAGCTGCGCCACAAGTAGCGCCAGCACGCCCGCTGTAAGCAGAATGCCCAGGGCAAACAGCCACAGGCTGGCCTGCCGGGCCTCCAGGAAAAAACATACCAGCCCGGCGAGCCATACCAGGCCAATCAGACTGCAAAGCTTGCTGCCGGTCAACAGCAGGTTGGTTCCACGGCGCTTGCCCACGGCAGTTTTCCCTCCTTCGCGCAGCGTGAAAGCGTCGCCGGCCTGCCGCGGGCTGGCTTCATTTTGCCTCGGCCAGGTTGTACGCATGCGCGCTGCGGGAACATTGTAGCAGAATTTTCCGGGATTTGGAAGCGCGCATCCGTTATCTTTTCATTTTTTTGGCAGGAAAAGGAATTCCTGGTCGCGAATGAATAAACATAGAGAAAAAGGTTATATTCCGGCCAAATGCGATAATTCAACAGAAAGGAGCCCGCTTTTTATGAACCATTCCGCCATACGCGACCTGATTCTGGGCAACGCTTTCGAACTGTTCGGGCAGCCCAAGTGGACCTTCGGCAAGCAGACCTGCAACACCTACGAGGTGTTTGCGGAGCGCGTCCGCATTGAGGAAGGGGAAAGCATCCCCGCCTGGCCGGTGATGGAGCTGATTGAGCGGGACGAGGCGCTGACGCTGCTGTTCTCCAACTGGTTCCTGGGCGCGGCCATGCGCTCCGCCGTGACGCTCACGGAGCAGACGGATTCCAACGTTACCCTGTCCATGAACCTGCTGCCCATTTATGCCAACATGGACAACTACGTGGAGGAGGTCAAGCGTCAGCTGGAGGCCACCGGGCTGAATCCCCGGAAGATGCAGTTTGAGCTCAGCGAGGCCCAGAACCTTTCCCACAGGGGCATCGAGAACCTGAACTACCTCCATGACGAGCTGGGGGTGGGCCTGCTGCTGGCCAATTTCGGCACCGGGCACAGCAACATCGACCTGTTGCGGGAGGTGCACTTCGACGGCGTGGAGCTGGACCGCTCCTTTGCCGCCCATGTGCCCGAGGACGACCAGACCTGCCGGATGATCGTGGCCATTCAGCACTTCGCTGACGCCCTGGACCTGAACGTATGCGTCAAGGGCATCGAAAACCACGAGCAGTTTGAGTTCTTTGATGAGCTGGACTGCTTCAAGGGTCAGGGATATTTCATTGGCAAGCCCATGCCTCTGGACGAGCTGAAGGACTACATCCTCAAATACGCGGTGCGGCGCGGCCACGCCTGAGCCCGCGGAACCTCTCCAACATTATACGAAACGCCGCTCCCGGCTGCTGCCGGGAGCGGCGCCAGACTGCTGAAAAAGGCACGCTTTTTCATATAACTGCAAGAAAAATGAAACTTCAGGTTCCCAAACTTGCAAGAATTTCATAGCGTATGGGGCCCGAAGGTTTCCAAAGGGCGATCGGAAAGCCCTTTGGTCGCGCCCGCAGGCGCGAAATCTTCTGCGCTTGCAGGAATACAATGTAAATCTTGCACGAATTTTGAGAGCAAATACTTTGTCAACGTACTGACGCCGCTCCCGGCTGCTGCCGGGAGCGGCGCTTGTGTGACAAAGGGGATTCAGGGCACGGGATAGAGCACGATACCCTCCGCTGCGTCAGGGAGCCCCGCAGAGGGACCCTCCTGCGTGTAGAAGGCGTAAAGTGTCAGCGTTTCGGGAAGCTCGCCCACGCCCTGCAGGGTGAAGGCGAACTCGGTCTGCCCCTGGGGGGAGTAGGCGCATTCGGGGCGGTAGACCCGCTGCTGCTCGTCCATGGCCATGATTTCAATCCAGGCGTCCTCCGCGGTTTCGGGCGGGGAAAGCAACGTTTCCAGGGGCGCTTCGCAGCGAAGGGTCAGCATGGCCGCCATGGGGGATACCTCCGCCTCCACGGTGCACGCCGCGCCTCCAAGCTGCCCGGTCCCGGTCATTTTCAGGGTTGCGCCGGAGGCGTGGGGCACCGTTGCCGTAAGCGCCCCGGCATCGCTGCGCTGGGTGCCCATGTAGCACTTTTCCCCGTCGAAGTAGACGGTCTGCACGCTCTGGTACAGCTGAATGGAAAGGTTCAGCGTCTCCCGTGCCTCCACCGCCTGGGGGAGGGGCAGGGCGAAGGAACGCATTTCATAATAGGTTCCGTCCTCGCCGTAGTCCACATAGGCGGAGGCGGGCGGCAGGTCGATGCCGTCGTCGGTGAGGGTGTGATCGCTGGGATACACGGTATAGGCGCGGAAGCCGTAGGGGGTTCCGCTCTGCACCGCCTGGTTATAGGCGGTCAGAACCGCGGCGCCTGCGACCTGAGCGCCGGGAATCGCCACGGGCTGGGGGAGCGCTTCCGTCATGGCGGCCAGCTCCTGAGCGCTGGGGGTATAGGCTTCATAGCGCGGGAGCTGGGTCACGGACAGGGCCAGATTCAGCGTCAGGCCGTCGTAGTAGGCGCTGTCGATCCGGCCAAGGCTCCAAGTATCGGTCTGCGCGGGCTCCGCTGTGGCAAGCGAGGCCTCCTCCGCCACCCGGGCATAGCGCTGGTCGTGACGGCCAAAGAAATGGAACAGGTTCAGGTGCTCCGCCAGGGCCACCGAGGCCGCGGCAAGCAGCAGCGCCAGTAGACAGATGAGCACCGGAGAAAGTTTGCGCTTCATGGGCAGGTTCGCCCTCCTTTCCTGTTGGACGGCGGCTCGGATGCGCGCGCGCCGCGCTCCGTCGGCCTGCAGGCCGGAAAGGCGGCGGTCGATGGGATCCCGCAAGTTTTTGTCCTCAAGCATCGTACCACTCCTCCAAGCTGCCTTTGAGCATGCGTTCGGCTTTTTTCAGGCGGTATTGGATGGTTCTGCGGGAGTGCCCCAGCAGGTCCGCCACTTCCTGGAGGGGGAACCCCTGGTAATACCGCAGAATGACGGCCTGGCGAAGGCTGTCGGGCAGGCCGAGAATGGCCCGGGTGACCGTGTCGTCGCGCTCCCGGAAGGGCACGGCGGGCTCCGGCAGGTCCTCCATGCGGATGCGGCGGTCCACGTGAAGGAACCACTTCCCTCGCCGCAGGTCCCGGCAGGTGTTCACCGCGATGCGCATGAGCCAGCTCTTCTCCGAGGCCTCGCCCCGGAAGCTGTCATAGGACTGCCAGGCTTTCACGAAGGTATCCTGCACCGCGTCCTCGGCCAGGGAAAGGTCCCTGAGCAGCAGGTAGCATGTGCGCAGCAGGGGTACCTCCCACTGGGCCATGGCCTGCTCCAGCCAGCGGTCCCGGTCCTCTTTACCGGCCATGTCCTCCACCACCTTTCATCTATTCAGACGAAATCCGCCGCGCAAATGCGCAATGCCGCGCACACAAAAATGCAGGGCCCTGCCACGGAGGGCGGCAGGGTCCAGGCTGTTGAAAAAGGCATGCATGGTCATGCCTGCAAGAAAAATGAAACCTACGTCTCCATAGCCTACAAAAGTTTCAACACGTATGGGGACCGAAGGTTTCCAAAGGGCGATCGGAAAGCCCTTTGGTCGCGCCCGCAGGCGCGAAACTCTCTGCGTTTGCAAGAATACAATGTAAATCTTGCAAGAATTTTCGAGATAAAATACTTTGTCAACGAACGGAAGGCCCTGCCGTTTTTCGCGGCAGGGCCTTGCTTCCATAAAAGAACGCAGCTTTTTCACCGGGGCAAGACAACCTCGGGAAAGGTGAGGTCCCGGAAGGGCCGTCTTCAGCCCTCCGCCACCTCCACGGTGAGCTCCGCCTCCACGGGCATGTTCATGGGCAGGGAGGCCACGCCAAAGGCGCAGCGGGCATGCTTGCCCTGCTCCCCAAAAACCTTGCCCAGCAGGTCGCTGAGGCCGTTGGCCACCTGGGGCTGCTGGGTGAACTCCGGGGTGGAGGCCACATAGATGCGCGCGTCCAGAACGCGGGTGATCCGGTCCAGGTCGCCCAGGTGCTTTTTCAGCTGGGCCAGCAGGTTCATGGCGCACAGCTGCGCAGCCTGGTAGCCCTGCTCCACGGTGAGCTCCGCGCCCAAGCGGCCCACAAAAGGCTTCTCCCCGTTGCGCACGGGGAGCTGGCCGGAGCACCAGACGATGCGGCCGCTCTGGGTCACGGGCACATAGGCGGCCACGGGCGCGGGGGCGTCGGGCAACGGACCATATTGCTGGGAGAGCACGGTTTCAGCGCGCATGGGGATTCCCTCCTTGTTGTTCGGTTTATTTCAGCACAGCCTTGATGCGGCGGACGCCGGCGCTGGAGCTTTCTTCCTTCTGGATGTGGAATTCGCCCAGGTCGCCGGTGTTTTCGGCATGGGGGCCGCCGCAGATCTCGAAGGAGAAGTCGCCCATTTTGTAGGTGCGGACCTTCTCTCCATACTTGCTTTCAAACAGGCCGATGGCGCCCTTGGCCTTGGCCTCGGGGACGGTCATCTCCTCGCAGACGATGGGCGCCTTGGCCTGAATGGCCTCGTTCACCAGCTTCTCCACCTGGGCCAGCTCCTCCTTGGTGACCTTGCGGCCGAAGGTGAAGTCAAAGCGCAGGCGCTCGGCGGTGATGTTGGAGCCCTTTTGCGCCACCTCATCCCCCAGCACCTTGCGCAGGGCGGCGTGGAGCAGATGCGTGGCGGTGTGGAGCTTGGTGGTCTCCTCGCTGTGGTCGGCCAGGCCGCCCTTGAAGCGCTGCTCGGCGCCGGCGTGGCTGGTGGCCTGGTGCTGCTTGAAGCTCTCCTCAAAGGCGGGAACATCCACGGTGAGGCCGCGCTCCCGGGCCAGCTCGCAGGTCATTTCGATGGGGAAGCCATAGGTATCGTACAGGTGGAAGGCGCTGACGCCGTCGATGACCCCGCCCTGCACCCGGGAGGCCACCTTGTCAAACTCCTTGTTGCCCTGGCGCAGGGTGCGGGCGAAGCGAATCTCCTCCAGCTTCAGCTGCTCCAGCACGAAGGCGCTGTTCCGGGCCAGCTCGGGATAGACATCCTGATATTGGGCGATGATCACCTGGGCAATCTGGCTGGTGAAGCCCTCGGGCATGTTCAGCTGCATGCCGTAGCGGACGGCCCGGCGAATCAGGCGGCGGAGGATATAGCCCTGGTCGGTGTTGGAGGGGCTGACCCCGCGGTCGTCGCCCAGGATGAATGTGGCGGTGCGCATGTGGTCGGCGATAATGCGGAAGGCCTTGTCCGTGGCTTCCTCCTGGCCGTACTGCTGGCCGCTGAGCTCGGCAATCTTGGCCAGGATGCCGGTGAAGGCGTCGGTCTCGTAGACGGTCTTTTTGCCATTGAGCACGCAGATGGTGCGCTCCAGGCCCATGCCGGTGTCCACGTTCTTTTGCGCCAGGGGCACAAAGGACCCGTCCGCCTGCTTGTTATACTGCATGAACACGTCGTTCCAGATCTCCAGGTAACGGCCGCAGGAGCAGGCGGGGGAGCAATCGGGGCCGCAGGGCTCCTTGTCGGTGATGATGAACATCTCCGTATCCGGTCCGCAGGGGCCGGTGATGCCGGCGGGGCCCCACCAGTTGTTCTCCTTGGGCAGGTAGAAGATGTGGTCCTCGGCCACGCCCATCTGGCGCCACAGGTCGTGGGACTCCACATCCCGGGGGCAGTCCGCGTCCCCGGCAAAGACGGAGAAGGCCAGGCGGTCCTTGTCCAGGCCCAGGTACTCGGGGCTGGTTAGAAACTCCCAGCTCCAGGCGATGGCTTCCTTTTTGAAATAATCCCCCAGGCTCCAGTTGCCCAGCATTTCAAAGAAGGTCAGGTGGCTGGGGTCGCCCACGTCGTCGATATCCCCGGTGCGGATGCACTTCTGCACGTCGGTGAGGCGGGTGCCGGCGGGATGCTTGGCGCCCATGAGATAGGGCACCAGGGGATGCATGCCCGCGGTGGTGAAGAGCACCGTGGGGTCGTTTTCAGGAATGACGGAGGCGGACTGTATGCGGGCGCAGCCCTTGCTTTCCATGAACTTTTGGAACATTTCGCGCAGCTGCGCCGAGGTAAGCTGCTTCATGGGGTCAACCACTCCTTTGCATCATCGCGGCACGGAGCGCGGAGGGGCGTACAGCCGCGGAAAAGATCGCAACGATTATAGCAAAAAGCCGGCGGGAATGCAACCGGCGGCCCCGGTGAAAACGCAGGAGAGAAAAAGTTTGGCTTTCTTGAAAGGAGCAAAAGAAAATCCATTGACGAGGCGGGCTGGAATGCGTATAATGAAACGAAGCTGCTTTGCCTATCGCCGGGCGGCCAGCCTACTTACGATTTAAGGATTAGGTGATCATCATCATGAAACGGCTCATCCTCGTCACATCCCCGCCAGCCTGCGGGAAAACATACGTCTCCAAGGAATTGGCCAAGGCGCTCAATCCCATCGTTTACATGGACAAGGATACGCTGATCGTTCTTTCCAAGCAGATTTTCGTGGTGGCGGGCGAGGAATACAACCGCAGTTCGCCATTTTTTGAGGAAAACATTCGCAACTACGAGTACGAGGCCATTGTGGACCTGGCGCTGGAGTCCCTGGACTACGCCAACCTGTGCCTGATCAATGCGCCCTTTACCCGTGAGGTGCGGGATGTGGAATACATGCGCGCCCTGCGCCGCCGCCTGCAGCAAAAGGACGCGCGGCTGGTGGTGGTGTGGGTCAAGACCGACCCCGAGGTGGTCCATCAGCGGATGATCCAGCGCAACAGCGACCGGGACATCTGGAAGCTGCAGCATTGGGACGCCTACAACGCGGGGGTCAACTACGAGATCCCCGAGTGCCTGAACGACCCCACCGTGACCGACGAATTCTACGTGGTGAGCAACAACAGCAACGAGGAGCTGCGGGCCTCCATGCGCATGCTGGAGACCATGATGCGGCGCTGACCCCGTCGCGGCAAGGAGCGGCATGAACGAACGAATACTGGCCCTGGATGTTGGCGACGCGCGCATCGGGATTGCGGTAAGCGATCCCACCCGCACGCTGGCCCAGCCCGTGGAGGTGCTCCAGCGCAAAGGCTGGGGCCCGGACGCACGGCGCATCCAGGAGCTTTGCGCTGCCTATGACACCCGCCTGGTGCTCAGCGGGCTGCCCCTGAACATGGACGGCACCGCCGGCGGCCAGGCGCAGAAGGTCAGGGATTTTTGCGCGCAGCTTGAAAAACTGGGCCTCACGGTGTATTATCAGGACGAGCGCCTGACCACCGTCTCGGCGGAACAGGCGCTGATCCAAGGCAACATGCACAGGCGGGAGCGCCGGCAGGTGGTGGACAAGGTCGCGGCGGTGGTGATTCTCCAGTCGTGGTTGGACGCCCAGGCGGCGCGCGCCCCAGAAACGGAGGGAAACGCGATGAGCGAAAATCAGGAAAACCATATCATCGAGCTGGTGGATGAAAACGGCGAAACCGTCCAGTTCGAGCACCTGGCCACCCTGGAGCACGAGGGCGAGTACTACATCGCCCTGATGGTCCTGGACGAGGAGCATCACCAGGAGGACGACGAGGGCGAGGTCGTCATTATGAAAATCGCCAAGGACGAAAGCGGCGAGGAATGCTACGAGTACGTGGAGGACGAGGACCTGCAGGAGGCCGTCTTCGAAAAGTTCCTCCAACTCATGGAAGAGCAGGACGAATTTGAAGAAGAGGATGAGGACTGAGCCGTGGAACAGGATCTGCACGACGCCCTGGTGGAGCTGACCGCCCCGGACGGGCGCAGCTTTCAGTTCCGCTACGGGGCGACTGTTCCCTATGCGGGCCAGGATTATGTGGTGCTGGTGGAGCTGGAAAAGGACCCCACCGGCCAGGAGCAGATTCTGGTCACCCGCCTGGAAGAGGAGGATGGTCAGCTCTCCTTTGTGGTGGCCGAGGAAGAGGACATCGTGGCCACGGTGTTTGAAAAGTATCTGGCGCTGTCCCTGCAAAAGCGGCTGGACGGCGAGGACTGCGGCTGCGACCATGAGGACTGCGGCTGCCAAGAAAAGGATTACGGCTGCTGCGGTCACGGCGCGGAATAGGCCCGTGACCTGCGCGCGTTCCCTGCTCACGGCAGGAACGCGCGTTTTTTTGTTCCGCGGAAAATGTATGCAACGGATCATACCTATTTTCCGAAAATGCACTTTTCCCCGGAGCAAAAGCGTGTTATACTATGCTTGGTAAGGGAATGGAAAAACCGATGATCGCATAGAAAGGATGAGCTCCAATGTCTGATATGGTGAAAAAGCCCATCACCCTGGACGTGAACCATATGATGGCCGATACGCTGGGCTTCCAGTACGGCATCGCCCGCTCCCAGGTGGAGGAATACGCGCCCTTTGCGGCGGCGGCCAACCAGGCGGTGCAGGCCGGCCGGGGAAAGAACTGGCTGGGATGGACCGAGCTGCCCTACAACCAGGCGGAAATCGTGAACAAGATTGAGCAGGTGGCCCAGCGGGTGCGCAAGGATTTTGATACCTTCGTGGTGCTGGGCATCGGCGGCAGCGCGCTGGGCCCCATCGCGGTGCAGCAGGCCCTGAATCACCTGCACTACAACGAATTGCCCGCGGACAAGCGCGGCGGCCCCCGGCTGTATGTGGAGGATAACATCGATCCCGAGCGCATGCAGGCCCTGCTGGACGTCATCGACGTGAAGACCACCTGCTTCAACGTCATCACCAAGTCCGGCGCCACCGCCGAGACCATGAGCCAGTACCTCACCGTCTCCGAGCTGCTGAAAAAGGAAGTGGGCGAGAAGTGGGCCGACCACATCATCGCCACCACCGACACCGAAAAGGGCAACCTGATCAAGCTGGCCAAGGAGCACGGCTTCGAGCTGTTCTACATTCCCGCCACGGTGGGCGGCCGCTTCTCCGAGCTGTGCCCGGTGGGCTTGCTGCCCGCGGCGGTGTGCGGCATTGACATTCGCGCCATGCTGGAGGGCGCGGCGGCCATGGATGCCCGCTGCAAGAGCGACAATGTGTGGGAAAACCCCGCCCTGCTGGAAGCGGTGCTGCAGTACATCTGCATGGAGGACATGGGGATCAACGTGCAGGTGACCATGCCCTACGCCGACAGCCTCAAATACATGGCCGACTGGTTCTGCCAGCTGTGGGCGGAATCCCTGGGCAAGAACGTCACCCGCAAGGGCATGGCCTGCAACCATGGCCAGACGCCGGTGAAATCCCTGGGCGTCACCGACCAGCACAGCCAGCTGCAGCTGTACACCGAGGGCCCCTACGACAAGGTGATCACATTCCTGAAGGTGGAAAACTTCCGCGCCCAGAGCCCCATTCCCCACGGCTGCGAGGAATTCCCGGACGTGGCCTTCCTGGGCGGCAAGAGCCTGAACCAGCTCATTGAGGCCGAGCGCCAGGGCACCGAGTACGCCCTGTACAAGAAGGGCCGCATGAGCCAGACCATCACCCTGCCCGAGGTCAATGCCCATACCCTGGGTCAGCTGATCTTCTTCTATGAAATGACCACCGCCTATGCCGGCGAGCTGCTGGACATCGACGCCTTCAACCAGCCCGGCGTGGAGGAAAGCAAGATCGCTTCCTACGCGGTGCTGGGCAACACCAGTGAAAAGTACCAGAAGAAGGCCGCGGAGATGAAGAACCGTCCCGCGGAGCAGGAGGATTACATCCTGTAAGCTGATGGCACGCTGCCATTCCTGCGGCATTCCATACAAGACGCGCCCCCGGAAGCATCGCTTCCGGGGGCGTCAGAATGTTGAAAAAGGCATGCTTTTTCATAGCAGCATATAAAGAATGAAACTTTCGACTTCTTAACCTGCAAAAGTTTCAACACGTATGGGACCGAAAGTTTCCAAAGGGCGATCGGAAAGCCCTTTGGTCGCGCCCGCAGGCGCGAAACTCCTGCGCTTGCAAGCATGCAATGTATAACTTGCAAAAAAGATAAAGCAGAATACTTTGTCGACAACCTGACGCCCCCGGAAGCATCGCTTCCGGGGGCGTATGCATGGGGCGCAAGGAAACGCTCCCTCCGTTCAGCAAGGGCTTGCCCATTGATGTGGATATATACATTAAAAATCTAATGTTTATCATTAATTTTTTATTGACATATGGAAGCCGTCATGGTATGCTGGCATTGGGAGGGATGCCTATGGAATGGATGGAAAAGCTGATGCGGGAACGATATGTCAGGTTTGCAGCCCGAGCTATGCAAATCGCCTGTTGCCTGATTCTGCTGGCTTACGCGGTGGGACTTGTGCTCAGCCTGCTGGGGCGGCAGACCTTCCGCCTGTCCACCAGCACCGGCGTTTATGAGAATGCCGTATGCGCGGCTGCGGACCCCGGCGCTGGTATCGGCGGGATAACCGTTTCCATGGACGACAGCGTTTATGTGCGCGCCAATGCCGCAGGCGGGGTGGACCTGGCCACACAGGCGGCGCTTTTCCTGATGTATGCCTGCAAAATCGTTCCGCTGATGGCAGGCTATTGGCTGTTGAGCCGCGTTTTCGCCAACGTGTTCCGGGGCGAAATTTTCACGGACAGGAACGCGCGCTTTCTGCTTCTCTTCGGGCTCATTGAGGGGATTACGGCAGTGGCGGCGCCGCTGCTCCGGCTGCTGCTGTGCGCCTTGGCCAATTGGATGTCTGATAGCCAGGTGTCCGTTTCCACCGGCAGCGGCATGCTAAACGGCCTGGTGTGGAGCATGGCCTTTGTGGTGGCCGCCTACATCCTTCACTATGGGATACGCTTGCAGGACGAGGTGGATCATACGCTATGATCATCATTCGCTTGGATCGCGTGCTGGCCGACAGGAAAATGCGCTTGAACGACTTGGCCGCACAGGTGGGCATCTCCAACGTGAATCTTTCCTACCTGAAAACGGGCAAAGTTCGGGCCATCCGCTTCAGCACCTTGGACGCCATCTGCAAGGTCCTTCAATGTCAGCCCGGCGATATTCTCGAATATGCGGAGGATTCCTCGGGATGATTCTGCGCTCCCCTGGGTTTCGGAAAAAGGCATGCTCTTTCACTCCCGCATGAAAAGATGAAACTTCCGGCTTCCTAACCTGCAAAAGTTTCATCACGTATGGGACCGAAGGCTTCCAAAGGGCGATCGGAAAGCCCTTTGGTCGCGCCGAGGCTTTCGATTCAATCCCAAAGGATTGATATCGAAAGGTCGCTTTGCGACTTGACCTTTCGAAGAAAGGTCAACCTTGCAGAGGCGAAATCTCCTGTGCCTGCAGGCACGCATTCTATAACTTGCAAAAAAGATAAAGCAGAATACTTTCGCCCCCGGAAGCATCGCTTCCGGGGGCGCTGTATGCCAAGAACCGGGGGAAGGCGTTACAGCCCCAGTTCCTTGGCGCAAGGGTCGATATCGAGGGTGGCAAAATAATCCCGCGGGGTTTCCGCCCGGCGAATTAGCCGGAAGGAGCCGTCCTCCTGGTAGAGCACCTCGGCGGAACGCAGGCGGCCGTTGTAGTTGTAGCCCATGGAGAAGCCGTGGGCGCCGGTGTCGTGGATCACCACGATGTCCCCCAGATCAATCCGGGGGAGCATGCGGTCGATGGCGAACTTGTCGTTGTTCTCGCACAGGCTGCCCGTGACATCGTAGCGGTGGTCGCAGGGGGCGTCGCCCTTGCCCACCACGGTGATGTGGTGGTAGGCGCCGTACATGGCCGGGCGCATGAGGTTGGCGGCGCAGGCGTCCAGGCCGATGTAGTGCTTGTAGGTATCCTTGCGGCTGGTGGCATGGGCGACCAGCCAGCCATGGGGGCCGGTCATGTAGCGGCCCAGCTCCGTTTTGATGGCCACCCCGGCCATGCCGTTGCGGGTGAACACCTTTTCATAGGCCAGGCGCACCCCTTCGCCAATGGCGGCAATGTCCGAGGCGGGCTGCTCGGGGCGGTAGGGAATGCCCACGCCCCCGGAGAGATTCACAAAGGCCAGGGGCAGGCCCGTCGTGTCCATGAGCCTGCGTCCCACCTCAAAGAGCAGCTCCGCCAGGGTGGGATAATAGGCGTTGTCAATGGTGTTGCTGGAGAGGAAGGCGTGCAGCCCGAAGGAGCGCGCCCCCAGCCCCTTGAGCCGGGCCAGCCCCTCCTCCAGCTGGGCGTAGGTAAAGCCGTACTTGGCTTCGCCGGGATTGCCCATGATGGTGTTGCCGATGGCAAAGTCCCCGCCGGGGTTGTAGCGGCAGCAGATGCATTCGGGGATGCCGCCGTGGTCCCGCAAAAGGTCGATGTGGGTGATGTCATCCAGGTTGATAAAGGCGTCCAGGGCCCGCGCCTGGGTGAACTCCTCCGGGGGCATGGCGTTGGCGGAGAACATGATCTCCCCGCCGCGGAAGCCGCAGGCCTGAGCCAGCGTCAGCTCGGTGGCGCTGGAGCAGTCCACGCCGCAGCCCTCCTGACGCAGGATGCGCAGGATGGCGGGATTGGGCAGGGCCTTGACGGCAAAGTATTCCTTGAAGTCCGGGCACCAGGCAAAGGCCTGGTTCAGCGCCCGGGCCGTGCGGCGGATTCCCCCCTCGTCATAGAGGTGAAAGGGGGTCGGAAAGGCCTGCGCGGCCTGCGTAAATACGGTATCGGAAAGGGAACAATTCGGCATCTTTGGCACGCTCCCAAATCGAGGATAGGCTCCGGCCCTTGCCGGCATGGTTCACTGTATCACATTGCCCAGGAGGGCGCAAGTTCTTCCTTTGTACTGTTCCTGTACTGTTCCGGCGGACTCACGCCTTGGCCACGTCGCCTTCCGGCGTCAGGCGCGCCTGCATATATGCGGCCAGGGCGGCCACCTGCGCCTCCTGCCCTTCCCAGCAATCCCTCGCCTGCCCCAGATAGGCCCGGCGGGCGGTTTCCAGCGGCGCGGCAAGCTCCTCCGGCAGCCTGGAGATCGCCCACGCGGCGGCCTCGTCCTTGGGGAGCAACGCGCCGGTTTCCGCGGTGACCCACATGCGCGCCAGGGTGAGCAGCACATTGCGCTCGTCTCCCCGGAGCCAGGCCAGCAGATTGGGCAAGGCGCACGCCATGGCCCGGCGCACCTCCTCCATGGAGACGACCGGGAGCAGCTCCGGCGCTTCCCTGCCCAGCAGGGGAAAGCTGCATGCCCTGGCCTGCCACAGCAGCAGCGCGATGTCCGGGTCCCGGCGGGGCAGCGGGCACTCCCCCGCCTCCAGCGCCTTGCGCAGCCATTCCCCATACATATACTCGCACCTGGGCGGAAAGCGCCAGGGGATCAGCGCGTCCCGGTTGACCACGGTAACCTCCAAGGGGCGCCTGGCGGCGCAGCCCACGGGGCCGGAAAGCGCCAGAAGCCGCTGGGTGAGCGCTTCCGCCGCGCCCGCGGGCAGTTCGCCGCGCATCAGGATCAGCACGTCCACGTCGCTTTCGGGCCGCAGGCGGCTGAGCGTGGCGGAGCCGTAAAGGTACACGCCAAGGAGCTGCCCGCTCAGCAGCTCCTCGGCCAGATCCCGCACGCGGCGGGCCGGCTCCAGCGCCTCCGCCTGGGGCGCGGGCGGCGCGGCCGCGCCGCAGATCTGCCTGCTCATGGCAATGCTTCCCTCCTCCGGCATGGGGCTTATGCTCCGGCGATGTCCTGGGCCACGGCGATGCCCGTGGCGCTGGCCTGCATCAGGCCCCGGGTGATGCCCGCGCCGTCGCCGATGGCGTACAGCCCTTCGATGGGCGTCATGAAGCGCTGGTCCACCAGCACCTTGCTGGAGTAGAACTTCACCTCCACCCCGTAGAGCAGGGTGTTCTTGCTGTACAGGCCGGGGGCCAGGTGGTCGAAGGCCTTCAACGCCTCGACGATGCTGGTCAGGTGCCGGGGGGGCAGCACGAAGGAAAGGTCCCCCGGCACGGCGGTGGGCAGGGTGGGGATGGTGGTGGACTTGGCCAGGCGCTCCCAGGAGGTGCGCCGCCCCTGGAGCAGGTCCCCCAGGCGCTGTACCATGATGGGCCCGCCAGTGAGCATGTTCCCCAGCCGGGCGATGTACTGCCCGTACTCGATGGGCTGGTTGAAGGGCTCGGTGAAGCGGGTGGATACCAGCAGGGCAAAGTTGGTGTTGCCTGTGCGCCGGGCGGGATCGCCGTAGCTGTGGCCGTTGACCACCGCCAGCCCGGATTCGTAGTGCTCCTCGCTGACCACGCCGCCGGGGTTCATGCAGAAGGTGCGCACCTTGTTCTCGTAGGTGTCGGAGTAGTAGATCAGCTTGGCCTCGTAAAGGTATTTGGTCAGGTGATCCATGATGGCGTTGGGCACCTCCACCCGCACGCCGATGTCCACCTCGTTGTTCTGGGTGCGCAGGCCCAGCTTCTCGGCCTGGTTGGTGAGCCACTCCGCGCCGCCGCGGCCGGGGGCGGCGATGACGTGGGCGGAGCGGGCCGTCCAGGGCTCGCCCTTGCGGGGGGAGAGGCGCACGCCGGCAACCCGTCCCTCCTCCACCAGGATGTCCGTGGCGGTGGTGAGCTCGGCAAATGTGGTGCGGGTCTGGGTGGTCAGGTAATCGTGCATGGCGGAGAGCACGCTGCCGGCATATTCGGTGCCCAGGTGCCGCACGGGGCAGGGCACCAGGCGAATGTTGTAGCGGCTGGCCTCGTAGGCGATCTCCTCCACCTTTTTGTCGTCCAGGCCATGGACCTCCTTGGGCGCGCCGAAGCGCAGGTAGAGCTCGTCCGCCTGGTGGATCAGCTCCTGGGCCTTGGCGTGGCCCAGGTATTCGCTGATGTGCCCGCCCACCTCGTCGGAGAGGGAGAGCTTGCCGTCGGAGAACGCGCCTGCGCCGGCCCAGCCGTGGACGATGCCGCAGGGATCGCAGTGGACGCACTTGCCCGTGGCGCGGGCAGGGCAGGTCCGATGGGCGATGGCGCGGCCCATGTCCACGATCAGGATCTGGCTTTCCGGCTGCAAACGGGTCAATTCCAGCGCGGTAAATATGCCGGCGGGACCCGCGCCGATGATGATGGCGTCGTAGATGCGGTTTTCCATGGAAACCTCCTTACACAGCCGTGTCAAAGAAACGTGGCATACGCTTTCGGTTGATTGTAGCATGTTCCGCGGTCGAAAGCAAGGGAAAGACCTGGCAAACCGCGCCTGTGTCAGCCCTGCATCCGGCGCCCGGCCTCCAGGGCGGCCAGCTTCACCGCCAGGGGGAACAGCTCCATCACCTGGGCCAGCTCGAAGAGGGGCGGATAGCTGGGCGCGATGCGGATGACGCTGTCCTCCGGGTCGACGCCCCCGGGGAAGGCCGCCCCCGCGGGGGTCAGGGTCACGCCGGCCTGGGCGCACAGCTGCACAATCCGCGCCGCGCAGCCCCGGGGGGCGCGGAAGCAGAGGAAATACCCGCCCCGGGGCCGGCTCCAGGCGGCGATGCCCGTCAGCTCCCGCTCCAGGGCGTCCAGCACCAGGCGGAACTTGGGCCGAAGCAGCGCCGCGTGCCGGGCCATGTGCGCCTGCACCGCGGAAAGGTCGGGGAAGAAGCGGGCATGGCGCAGCTGATTCATCTTGTCGTGGCACACCTGCTGATAGGTCATGATCTGCGCCTGCCGGGCGATGTTTCGGGGGCTGGCGGCCAGGGCGGCCACGCCGCCGCCGGGCCAGGTGATCTTCGAGAAGGAGGTAAAGGCCACGGGCCGGTCCGGATGGCCCGCCCGGGCGCAGGCGTCGAGGATGTTCATCAGCCGGTCCGGGGCGGCCGGATCCAGGTGGTGGACGCAGTAGGCGTTATCCCAGAAGATGCGGAAATCCGGGGCGGCCTCCATCTCCGCCAGGCGGCGGACGGTTTCGTCGCTGAAGGTGACGCCGGAGGGGTTGCCATACATGGGCACGCAGATCAACCCCTTCACGGCGGGATCCCGGGCCAGGGCCTCCACCTGATCCATGTCGGGGCCCTGGGCCAGAATGGGCACGGGCAGCAGCTCCACCCCATAGGTTTCCAGCATGTGGAAATGCCAGTCATACCCCGGGGTGGGGCAGATGAACTTCACCTTGGGCAGCCGGGCCCAGGGGGTATCCCCCGGCAGGGGTCCCAGAAGCATGCACCGGGTGAACACGTCCGAGAGCAGGTTCAGGGAGGAGTTTCCCCCCACGATCACCTGCGCCGCGGGCGCTCCCAGCATTGCTCCGAACAGCCGCCGCATTTCCGGTATGCCCAGGGGATGGTTGTAATTTCGCGCGTCGGAGCCGTCCTGGCAGGTGTAATCCATATCCGCCGCCGCCAGCATGGGCGCGGAGAGCGCCAGCTGCTCCGGGGATGGCTTCCCCCGGGACATGTCCAGGGTCAATCCCCGAGCCTGAAAGGCGCGGTATTGCCGGTTGAGTTCTTCCCAGGTTTCCATGGATGGGACGCCTCCTTGCTGAAAAAAAGTCGCTTTGCGCGGCAAACCCGGCCGCGCATGCCTGCGCCGCCGGGTTTTGCCTGAAACAGCCGCCCGCAAGATTCCTGCCGCCCGTTACTGCCGGGCATAGCGCTCCAGGAATTGCCGGGTGCGCTCCTGCTTGGGGTTGCCGATGACCTCCTCCGGGGGGCCGTACTCCACAATCACCCCGCCGTCCATAAACATCACGTTGTCCGCCACCTGCCGGGCGAACTGCATCTCATGGGTGACGATGACCATGGTGGTGTTCCGCTGGGCCAGGCCGCGGATCACGTTGAGCACCTCGCCGGTGAGCTCCGGGTCCAGGGCGGAGGTGGGCTCGTCAAAGCAGAGGATATCCGGGCGCAGGGCCAGGGCCCGGGCGATGGCCACCCGCTGCTGCTGGCCGCCGGAAAGCTGATGGGGGTAGGCGTCCAGCTTGGCGGCCAGGCCCACGCTGTCCAGCAGCGCCTTGCCGTTTTCATCTATCTCCCGAAGGATGGCGGCCTTGTTGGCCTTGAAGTCCGGGCGCTCCTTGGCCAGGAGCTTGCCGGCCAGGGTCACGTTTTCCAGCACCGTGTATTGGGGGAACAGGGTGAAGGACTGGAACACCAGCCCGAAGTGCAGCCGCTGCTGGCGGATCTCCTTTTCGGAGCGGGAGCGGGGATCGCCGGCGTCAAAGATCACCTGGTCGCCCACGCGAATCACGCCCTTGTCCGGAGTCTCCAGAAAGTTCAGGCAGCGCAGCAGCGTGGTTTTGCCGCTGCCGGAGGAGCCGATGATGGCCAGGGCTTCCCCCTTTTCCAGGGAGAAGCTGATGTCCCGCAGCACGTCCACGCCGCCAAAGCCCTTCTGAATGCCTTCCACTGTCAATACAGCCATGTCCGCGCCCTCCTCAGCTCTTGAAATAGCTCATCTTTTTCTCGAAATAGCCGAACAGCAGCGTCAGCAGGCCGTTGAACAGCAGGAAGAACAGCCCCGTGGAAAACAGGGGCCAGATCAGGCCCTGCTTGGTGTAGCGCTCGGCGCACATGATGATCTCCGCCACGGAGACCACCCGGGCCAGGGCCGTATCCTTCACCAGGGTGATCACCTCGTTGCTCATGGGCGGGGTGATGCGCTTGACCACCTGCAAAAGCACCACGCGGAAAAACACCTGGCTCCTGGTCATGCCCAGCACCTGACCGGCCTCGTACTGCCCCTTGGGGATGGACTCGATGCCGCCCCGGTAGATCTCGGAGAAATAAGCCGCGTAGTTGATCACAAAGGCGATCAGCACCGCGGTCATCCGGGATTTCATGGGAATGCCGAACACCAGCCCGGGCATGTACATCACCACGAACAGCTGCAGCATCAGCGGCGTGCCGCGAATGATCCACACGAACACGCGGGTCAGGTAGCGCAGGGGGCGAAATTTGGTCATGGAACCGAATGTGATGATCAGCCCCAGGGGCAGCGCCAGCAGCAGCGTCATCACGAAGATTTCCAGGTTCAGCCAAAAACCGCCCACCAGGGAATCCAGGATGTCAGACATAAGGCACCTCGCAGACAAGCGTATGGTTGGGGAGGCGGCGCATGGGCGCGGCCGCCTCCCCCTCTGCCCGGCGCGCGGGGCCGGGCGCTGTGATGTTCCGGGATGGGATTACTTGATCAGGGAATCGGTCAGGCCATAGCGGGCGGCGATTTCCGCCACGGTGCCGTCCTCGGTGAGCTCAGCGATGGCGGCGTTCACCGCGTCCACCATGTCGCTGCCCTTGCGGAAGCCGATGCCGTACTCCTGCAGGCCGAAGTTGTTGCTCATGTCCACCACCAGGTCGGCATAGTCGGTGTCCGGGCCCACCATGCCGATGGCGCAGACGCTGTCCACCAGGGCGATGTCCGCGGTGCCCGCCTTGACCTCCATCAGGGCCTTGGCCATGGAGTCCACGGCGATGTAGGTGCTGTTGGCAAAGTATTCCTGGGCGGAGACTTCCACGGTCTCGTCATCCTCGATGGTGCCTTGCAGCTTCTGCTCGCCGGTGGAGCCGGCCTCGGCCACCACCACCTTGCCGCTCACGTCCGCCAGGATGGCTTCCGCCTGATCCGCTTTCATGACCATGGCCTGGGTGTTGTACAGGTAGGGATCGGAAACGGCCATGTTCTCCTTGCGCTCGGGGGTGATGCACATGCCGTTCCACAGGCAGTCGATGTTCTTGGAGTTCAGCTCGATCTCCTTGGACTCCCAGCTGATCTCAATAAATTCCACGTCAATGCCCAGCTTTTCCGCCACGGCGGTGGCCAGCTCGGTGTCAAAGCCCACCAGGGTGTCGCCGTCATAATAGTTCATGGGGGCGAAGAGCGTCATGCCCACCGTGAGGACGCCTTTTTCCTGGATATAGGCCATGTCGCTTTCCTCCGCGGAGGCCAGGGCGGTCAGGGAGCATACCATCATCAGGGCCAGGACCATTGCAAGCAGC
>DBFBGQ010000105.1:0-7182 GCA_048201975.1 Candidatus Egerieenecus sp.
CACTGTGCCGGACTGCCATACACTCATGATACTTCTGTCTTATTCAGTCAAGGTCGGGTCGTATTTGCTTCGCAAATCTCCACCCTTCCCTTGACTTCCTCGCTGCGCTTTGGGTGTAACCTATGTTTGACACTCTTACAATATGCATCAAGGATGCATGCAAGCGGAGGTTGGAATTTTCCTAGAAATTGTGTATAATATTCGTATTTTGCGTTGATGAGCAAGCATTTCCTGCTGCTGGTGCGCAATCTTTATGCTCGAAGGCATACGCCCGATGCCATAATAAAGCAAAAGGGCAACGGTACACGCCCGGAGAAATGAAAGGAGTGCGGAAAAATGAGAAAACTCTCCCTGTTGCTGGTGGCAGTCATGCTTTTGACGTCTGTCAGCATCCCTACCCTTGCCGAGGAATCGGTCATCCAGGAGAGCGCCTCCGGCTTCTATTATATTGAAGCCGAAGGGGATCGCCCACGGCTGAGCGCGGTCTCCTCGGAGAAATTCATGCAGGTAGACGGCGAATGGTTCAAGGATATGAACGGTAACGGCGAGCTGGACGCCTACGAGGATTGGCGGCTGACATCCGAAGAGCGCACGGCGGACCTGCTGACCAAGATGAGCCTTCAGCAGAAGGCAGGCACGCTGGCCTTTGGCGGCATTGGCGGAAAGAACGGCATCACCGTGACGAATTTCTCGGGCGATGATCTGTCCACCGGCCAGACGGGCGTTGCTTTCATCCAGCCTGACTCGGAGCAGATGAACAACAATACGGACCCGTACATCACGGTGGATGGCGTCGTCTACGCGCCTGTGGCGTACCAGATCCAGCAGATGTATGAAACGACGATGATCGCGGCTATGACTGGCATGCCCAAGGATCAGCTGGACGTGCTGAACAAGATCCAGTCCATCGCAGAGGACACCGAGCTGGGCATTCCGGTGGTGTTCTCCGGCGACCGCACCTACAACACCTGGGGCGGCATGATCGACGCCGCACACTACGCCTTCGGCGTGGCCCGCGACGAGGAGCTGCTCTATAACCTGTACAGCGAGTATGCCAAGGAATCGGTAGCCCTGGGCTATCATCAGGTGTTCCATGGCTACGGAAATGAAATCGGTTCCTTCTACGGCGACGATCCTACATACATTGCCACCATGGCCGCGCTGGAGACCCGCGCCTATGAGGACAATGGGTTCAACAGCCATTCCAAGCACTTCATCGCCCGCGGCGGGCGCAGCAGCTATGCTTCCGCGCGCTCCGAGGCGGACCTGATCGACAGCTGGTTGGTGGGCTGGAAGGCTGTTGTGGACGCCGGCACGCAGTGGATTATGACCAACAACGCGGAAGGCCGCACCCCCGGCTTGCAGGGTTATACCGATAAGGAAACCTACAAGATTCTGCGGGAGGACCTGGGGTATGAAGGCATCATTTGCCTGGACTGGCCGCTGTCTGCCAGCTCGGTGATGAACCTGACCGGCGTGACCACCGATGGCATCGACATTTCCACCCTGACGCTGGGCGAACGCTATACGCTGATTCTGGATGTGGGTATCGATATGTTCAGCTGCTATAGCATCAACCCGGGCGTGGAGATCAACGACGTGGATGAGCAGGTCACCAACTGCTATCATCCGGACGCGATCGTGGCGGAGATCGAGGCCGGCAAGTACACCGAGGAAGCGCTGGATGTGCATGTGGGCCGCGTGCTGAAGAATAAGTTTGATCTGGGCATTTTCGAGAACCCGTACCGCGATTGGGAAGAAGCGCTGGAGGTCATCGGCGAGGGCGCTGCCGACACCAGCGTCATCCCCATGAGCAATGAGGATATCAACACGCTGCGCCGTTCCGAAATCACCGAAATGGAAGAGCAGCTGATGGTCGAATCCACCATTCTGCTCAAGAATGACGGCGTTCTCCCGCTGACGGCGGACAAGAAGATCTTTGTGGATTCCACCGCTGCAGCCAGCAAGGAAAAGCTGACGGCGGCCATCGCGGAGAAGGCCACGGTGGTGGAAACGCTGGAGGAAGCTGACGTGTGCGTGATCGAGGTCTCCAGCTTCAATGATGCATACGAGCTGATGATCGAGGATGCGCAGATTGCGAACGTACCGGTCGTGACCATCTTTGAGGGCACCGTGTCTTCCGAGCCTGATCTTCAGGCGTTTGTGAATGCGTCGGCGCTGCTCATGCAGACCTACAACAATACCCCGGACCACGGCTCCTCCGTGGGCTCCTTCTACCGCTACGTGACCCCGTCCGTGACGGCGCAGATGCTCTTTGGCGAAAAGGAACCGACCGGCAAGACGCTCTTCGAGCTGGCGTACAACTCGGAGGATAAGACCCTTGCGTGGGGCGAGCTCCAGGATGACATTGGCGTGGACAGCGCGACGCGCCTGTACATGGCGATGCTGGCCAAGCAGAATCCGGAAATTGACATGCCCAACAACCTGGGCGATGTCATTGTGACCACTGATTATGGCATCAGCTATTCCAATCCCGCGAACATCGAGCTGAGCTTGCTGACCGTGCCGAAGACCACCGTGACGGAGGAAGTGGATACCGGTAGTTCCACCAGCACGCAGACCAGCGTGGTCAATGCGTCTCCCAAGGCGGGCGAACCCTTTGAAATCCATTTTGTCGCCAACAACAACGGCGGCGCCGGCATGATCACCGTGCAGGTGAAGGATGGCGACACCGTCGTGGCGGAAAAGCTGGTTGGCGTGGCGGAGAATCAGTTCCGCGTGATTACCATGGAGCTGGCGCTGGATGCTGGCGAGCATGTCATCACCGTGGGCGGCATGAGCGAGACCATTGTGGTGGAGTGAATCGCTGACGTGGTAAGCATGACGGGATAAGGCATGAACCCCGGCCGGGAGCGGGAAAACCGTCTCCCGGCCTTTTCGCTGGGGAAAGAGGATGCGCATGAAAAAAGTCATTTGGATTGCCCTGCTGCTGTGCGCGCTTTTGTTTTCTGCCGCAGCGAGGGCGGAAACATACGCGGTTTCACCGCAGGGCATGAGCGTGACGCAGGCGCTGGCGCTTTGCGCGGACGGAGATGTCATCGAGCTGGAAACGGGCGTTTACACGGAGGAAACGGAGACATTTCCGCTCACCGTGACCAAATCGGTCACCCTGCGCGCTGCGGACGGCGCTCAGCCTGTCATAGACGCGCCGGCATTTCAGGCCGCGTTCCGGATTGAAGCCGACGCTGTGACCCTGAGCGACCTGGAGATTTGCTTCCGGCGCACGGGCATCTATGCCCTGGGGAACGATATGCGCGTGGAGCGTTGCCGCATATGGCTGGCAGATGAAGCGTGGCGCACCTCCTCCTGCGGAATGTGGTGCGGCGGGATTTACGGCATGACCGTGCTGGACTGCGACTTTGTGGGCTGCGGTATTTCGCTGGCCGGGCCGCCCATTTCTGAAAGCAGCGCGGGCAAGCCCGTGCTCACCGGCTTGTTTGAGGTGGGGGAGGATGTGGCCTACTTTACCTCGCACACCATCGAGAACTGTACGGTGAACGGCAAGACGCTGTATTATGCCGTGTCCCAGGAGGAAGTCCGCGTGCCCGAAGGAGCGGGGCAGATTATCTGCTGCGATTGCGATAAGGTGAGCGTTGCCAATGCAGACGTTTCAGACGGCTCCATGGGCATGGTGCTGGTGTACAACCGGCGCGTGGAGCTGGAAAACTGCCAGGCGGACCGCTGCGGTGTGTTCGGCATCTACGTGGCCAAGTGCGACAGCGGCGTGCTGACCGCGTGCTCCGCCACGGAAACCAATCATGGCCTGGATATCCGCGCATGCAAGCATATGCTGCTTGCGTCATGCACGGCCCAGGACTGCGACCAGGGGCTGTTTTTCTCCCTGGTGCAGGACAGCGCCATGCTGGACTGCCAGGTGACCGGAACGGGGCAGGGATACTTCATGGCCGGCGGCCAGGGCAATCTGCTGCGGGGCTGCGTGGCGACGGATTGTGAGAATGGATTCAACTTGCAAAAGGAAGGGCATGTGCTGATGACGGGCTGCACGATCACCGGATGCACCGTGTGCGGCGTGCGGCTGGACGCCACGCCTGCGGCATTTTCGAACAATACGCTGCGGGATAACTGGGTGGCGGTCATGGCGTATGGCGGCGTTTCCTTTGACATGGCGGACAATTTGTTTGAGGGCAGCCAATGCTGCGGACTGTATCTGCGGGATATCGGGCCCAGCCGCCTGACGGGTAACGTGTTCACCGGCGACGGCGGGGACAGCGTGCAGGCAATCGGCACGCTGGGCGCGAGCCTGTGGCTTGGAAATACGCTGGATCAGCCCGTGAATGCGCTGCAGGCGACCGATGCGTTCGCCCTGACGGAATAGGCCAGGTTTCGGATTTTCCCGCTTTCTGTGTATGAATATCCTGCTTTTGGAGCCTCAAAAAATGATATGATAACCTTGTGATAAGCCGGAAGAAAACCTTCCCACCATGAAAGGAGAAAGCCTATGAAAAAGACGCTCAAACTGATTGCCTGCGCCATGGCGGCCTTGCTGCTGGCTGTTCCCGCTCTGGCGGAGGAAACTGCCCGCCCCTCCATTACCGCCTATAAGGCCGATAACATTGTGATTGACGGCAAGTTGGACGAGTGGAACCTGGAGTCCCCCGCTGTTGTGAATGACGCTACGCAGGTGATCCGCGACGTGGTGTTCTGGCAGGGCGCGAACGATTGCTCCGCCATATTCTATCTCTCCTGGGATGAGGAGAACCTGTATATGGCCGCCGATGTAACGGAGGATACGCCCCTGGGAGCCATTGAAATGCTGCCCATCGACGGCGAGGACAACCTGAAACTGTACATCTCCACGGATCCTAATGCAGACCCTGAGCGTCAGGAATATGGTACCAACGATTTCCTGGTGTACTTTGTCATGGATGAGGGATATTGGGATACTGCCATCGACCGCTCCATGGTGCCCAAGGATGCCCGGCATCGGTTTGTCAGCGCGGGCATGGACGGCGGCGAAAGCGTCCTGGAGGGCTACGAATGCGCCATTCAGATGACGGCCACCGGCTTCACCTGGGAGGCTGTGATTCCGTGGGCCTGCTTCTCCAACACGGAGATTGAGGTGTATACCCCCGCGGCAGGCGATACGCTCAGCTGCAATTTTGCCATCACCGACATCAGCTATCCGTGCCCTGGCACGGAGTATATTCCGCAACTGGCGTGGAGCGGCGACCTCAAGATCAACACCAATCCCAGCCTGTGGGGCAGCGTAACGCTGGCGGAATAAGTCGGACGGTTTTCCGGACCGCGGATGCGGTCGCGCAATCCATCGAAAAGCGCATAGAGAGGTCGGAGGAGCGGCAGCCCCTCCGACTTTTTTACCGTCGCCTTTGGCGGCGGGCTCAGAAATCCATGGGAAAAAGCCTTACAATACCAGCCGCATTCGAAACAGCCCTTGCGTCCGTTCAAACTGGCATACGGCGCCATGCTTGGAACAGAGATTGGAGATGGACTGCATCCCCAGGCCATGCCCCTGCTGCTGGGCTACCGGAATGCCCTGCTCGTCAAAGGTCACTTTTTCATCGCAGGGGTTGGAAATTTCCATCATCAGCGAGGGCGCGCTTACGATGCGGCAATAGATTTCCCGCCGTTCGCTGGGCAACTTCATGTTGGCGCAGATGGCATTTTCCAGCGCGTTGGCGAGAACGATGGCCAGTTCGCTCTCATCCACCGGCAATTCGCTGGACAGGGAGATCCTTGCCTTTACCTGAATTTTCTGACGCTGAGCCTGGTCAAAGTAGGAGGCAAACACGGCGTCCAGCACGGGCGGACGGCACCAGTGCATTTCCTTTTGTTCATCCAGCTTCTTCTGGGCGGCGTTCAGGAAATCCAGCGCGGAGGTTTTGTCCCCCTGCGCCACCAGCTCCGCTGCAATTTGGAGCCTATGGCGCAGGTCGTGACGCTCCGTGCGGATGGCATCCTCGGTAGCCTTGACCGCGTCCATACGGCTTTGCAGCGCGGATAGCTGTAGCGAGAATAGATGGGCATTGTGGCGGGCCTCGTTTTCGCTGCCCACACGTTCAAAAAAGAGATACATCAGGTAGTAGGCGCAGCCGCAGACAAACAGCAGGCCATACATGGCCACGGATGCCGGAAACGGATCGGCGTAAAAATAGTTGTGGTAAATGTACAGCGTAAGCTCGGAGGTGGTGATGGGAATCAGGCAGATGAGCGTCCAGCCGGAATCCAACTGCCGCACCATCTGCCGGTAGGTCTGCCCGAACCGCTTCAACGCCAAGTACAGCAAAATCATCGAAACGATCCGCACGCCCAGGGAGAGGAACGGAACCGTCGGGAAAAGCACCTGCGCCACAAAGCCATTCAACGCGCCCAGGCAGCCGACATAAGCGCCGTTTGCCACGCTAAAGACGGTTCCCATTTTCCGGTAGCGGGAGCACCATACCGTACCCAGCGTATAGGGTGTTACCAATGTCAGCATTTGGTACTGGGAAAATGTTTTGAATCCGAACAGCGCGATTAGCACAACCTGGAGCGCCACCAGGCTCACAGCCATGGCCGTCCACCGAAACAGCCATATGCGCTTAGGCTGCCGCAATTCCACCAAAGTCACCACGTAGATGCCTAGAAATACCTGTGTCGCAAGCAAAGACAGCGTTTGATAAAAATCCGAACCCATACGCAATCTCTCCTCAAGGCGCCGCCGAATCGCCGTGCGAAATCTTTTTCAAGCCGAGAACCGCCGCCTCCGGCCGATGGATCATCCGTTGCCGCCATCCGGGGGCGCGGAGTCAGTCGCTGCCGGCCGTCCAGGAAGGCTCCGGCTACCAGCGCCGGGACCTTGCGAGAAAACACGTCAACGGCGACCGGGCCGTTCCTATGGCCTCCATGCGCCGTATACGCTTTGCCGGCAACTCGAGGAAGCCAACTTTCGACTTTTTTTCAGCAATACAACGAAAAAAAGATTAGCATAGAAGCGAGAGATCGTCAAGGGCGTTTGCCAGGGGAAAGAAGCGCGTGAAGGATGCCGCGCGCTTCCTACCAGGAAACGCAGCATGCAGGCAACAGGAATGAGCCGGCGCGCATTTCAGAATGTAAATTTTCCAAATGAAACATTGTTTTTTTTACAAACTATTTTAATATGAATGTATGAAGTATGCGATAGCCTGATCGTTCAAAAGGAAG
>DBFBGQ010000106.1:0-13514 GCA_048201975.1 Candidatus Egerieenecus sp.
ACGATTTCCTGCAGCAGCAAGAAAAAAAAGACGGACGACGAATTATCCATATAGCATTGTGCCGCCAGGCGCCGGAGGTTCATCTGCGCGGATATACCGCGTTGATCGGTTAAAAAAAGGAGGTATTTCCCATGCTGCAACAGGTTATGACCGCTCCAGGATGCATTGAATTTCGTGAAGTCCCCACGCCCGAGCCCGGCCCTAACGAAGTCCTGGTAAAAATCATGCGCATTGGCATTTGTGGTTCGGATATTCACGTATACCACGGGAAGCATCCCTTTACCAGCTACCCCGTTACGCAGGGCCATGAAGTGTCCGGTGAAATTGTAGCCCTTGGTCGTGACGTGCAGGCATTTCATCTCGGCGAAAAAGTAACCATTGAGCCTCAGGTTGTATGCGGTCAATGCTATCCTTGCCTGCATGGTAAATACAACCTGTGTGAGCAGTTAAAAGTCATGGGCTTCCAAACCACCGGCACAGCCAGCGAATATTTCTCCGTGCCGCAGGAAAAGGTTACACCCCTACCGGAGCAAATGAGCTTTGACGAAGGCGCCATGATCGAGCCTTTGGCCGTAACCGTCCATGCAGCCAAGCGCTTCCCGGACCTCCTGCACGCAAAGGTAGCCATTCTTGGATGCGGTCCAATTGGCATACTGCTCGCACAAACCTGCAAGGCCTTGGGCGCGGAGCAGGTAATGATCACCGATTTGTCCGATACGCGCCTTGCCCTGGCAAAAACGTGCAATATCGACTTCACCGTCAACACTGGAAAGACGGACTTTGCCCAAGCACTGACCGATTGCTTCGGTCCCGACAAAGCGGATGTCATTTATGACTGCGCTGGCAACAACACTACCATGCAGCAAGCCATTCGTCATGCCCGCAAAGGAAGCAAACTGGTTCTCGTCGCCGTGTTCGCCGGTATGGCTACCGTTGATCTTGCCGTGCTCAACGACAAGGAGCTGGATTTGGACACCTCCATGATGTACCGTCACGATGATTACGTGGAGGCTATCCGCCTGGTCAGCGAAGGAAAGGTACAGCTGAAACCCCTGATGAGCAAGCATTTTGCTTTCCGTGAATATTTACAAGCCTACCGCTACATTGATGAAAACGCTGAACGCACCATGAAGGTGCTTATCGATGTAAATAACGCCTGATTGCCGTTCACGCTGGAAGCCTTGCTGTTTTCTTGGACATATTCAGGCCAGTCCTGCACACGCAATGTGCCTGTGCAAGCATGCAAAAAACCTCCTGCGCGGCGTCTGAGCTTTCACGCCACACAGGAGGTTTTTCATGAGATGAGCCCTCGTCCATCATCCGCCGCGGCGATGTTACGGGTCCAGTTGCAGCATCTGCCACACGCATCGCTCCGCCAGCGCCATCTGGCGGACTTCCTCCCGATAGGTTTCGGTCAGCTCCTCCGGCTCCCTGCACCGGGTAGAGATATCCGCAAGCACCCGGGGATAGGTCTGCAAATAATATTTGGCGTTCACAGGATAGGCATGGTTCTCAATCAGCGCGAACGCAGTAAGGAAGGCCTGCAAGCGCTCCGCTTTCTCCGGCTGGGTTTGCCAGTGCTGCATGAGCCAGGCGTACAGCCGTGGGTGGAAATTCATCATGACCCCGGAGAATCCGGCAGCGCCCGCCTGCAGGGACGCCAGCAGCGTGGTGGTATTCGCGTTGAACAACCGCAGCGAAGAGCCGTGCAGCACCTCCAGGCGGCGGCGAATCAGCGCAATATCGCAGCAGGTGTCCTTCATGAAGTAAAACCGTTGGGAATCGGCGCAGAACTTCAGCTCGTCCAGGCTGAGCAAGCGCTTGTAAGGGGCGGGACATTCATAGAATCCCAAGGGAATCTCCCGGGGCAGCGCGGCCATGATGGTCTGCAAGCGTTGACGGAACACCTGCGGCTGCGCGTGCAAGGGCGCCAGTCGATTGCTGATGAGGATTAGCGCGTCCACCCCAGCCTGACCCATGCGGCGCAGCTCCTCAATCTGATCGGTGAGCGAATCGGATACATGCCCCGAAGCCACCACAGGCACATGGGCGTGCTGCTTCACAAAGCGCACCAGCGCTTCGCGCTCCCGCAGGCTCAGGAAAAACGTCTCGCTGGACTGGCAGGCGGCAAACAGCCCCGTAACGCCATTGTCCTCATACCATGCGATCAAACGCTCCAGGGAGGCAAAGTCAATCTCCCCATCCTGGGTAAAGGGCGTAATCATAACGGGCCACAGTCCGGTCAAAGCTTCACGGTTCATTCATCGGTTCCTCCATTTTTCATCTCTGCCAGCGTGCGCATGCGGTCCAGCGCTCCCCGCATGACTGAGGCATAGCGCGCCACGCGGTGGCACGTGATAAAATTGTTATCGTGATAGGACTGCGCGCCATTCCATGCCGTCCGCGACAGAATCACCAGGTCCTCGCCCTGCACGGCCATGTCCGGGTATTGAAAGGCCACATGCCCGCTATCCTGGTCCCGCGCGTCCACCACCCGCTCCATGATCTGCCAGCGCCGCAGGTCCGGCGAAACCGCCACGGACAGAACGTTCCGCGCCTGGGGCCGTGCGCTGTCGTAGGCCTCATTTCCCACGGCCACATAACCTCCCTGCGCCTGCAACACCACAAATTTGCTGCTGGCGCCCAGGGGAAAATCCACCACCTCCGCAAAGCGGAGAGGCGCGTCCGGATCGTCCGCGTCCGCCTCCAACAGCACCGCCTTCCCCACAGGCGGAACCGCTTGGTGCTGCTGCAGGCGAAGCATGTTGTACACCCTGCCATCCGGGCCCGTCACGGCGTTGCCCTCCAGGCAACCACTTAATTTCCCCTGGGGTAACCCCTGCCACTCGCTCTGAAACGCCAAGGGGCGGGACAGACGCCACTGGACGCTGTCCATCAAGTCCTCCTGCAGGCCAATGGACAGCAGCGCGTTATCGTGGCCGCCATATTTCCACGCGCCGTAGTCTATGGCGGTATACAGCCGGCCATGCGCGCGCACCAGCGGCATGGGCGCCTTATGCGGGCCGATCTCCTGGGCATTGCTACCGTTGAACAACCGCACGGGCTTGCTCCAGGTATGGCCGCCATCCTCCGAATACCCCAGGAGCAGATCCCCGTATTCGCAGGCCATACCCAGCATATACAGCCGCCCCGCGTGCACAAACAGCTTGCCCCAGAAGCACGGATACAGCTCCGTCACATACCGCCAGCTGTTTCCCCCATCCAGCGATTCAAACAGCAGGGTCAGGTTCTGGGCGGTTTTGCGCCCGAACACGTCCATGGACGCCATCAGCCTGCCATCCGGCAAAGCGACAATCCCCGGGCTGCACAGGTAATGGCCGGAAAATGCATAAGCGTCATCCTCCGGGTGCAGATAATTGACCACCACGCCGGGCACGGCTCCCGTACGCACCAGGCGGGTCAGGCTCGCCGTGCCATCGGCGGCGCGAACCACGCAGAATTCATAGTCCTGCCGATCCGCAAGGCCCCGAAGAACGCCGCTTTCTCCCCGGCAGGGGGCCTCCATCCATGGGCCCTCCCCCCGGGGACGATAGCGCACCGTGTGCGCGCCGCCCCGGCAATCCACAAAGTCAAAGGCAAATCCCTCCGCCTCGGGCGCAATGCGGCAAATGAACAGTTCCCGCCTTTCCTCAGGCGCATTGAGCAGCGTATAAGGACGATAATGCCATCCGCTGATCCCGCGCATTCAGACGCCTCCTTTTTGCGCTTAATACACCAGTTCCCGGAAGTTGCGGACGCGGTGCAGTGTAATCAGGTTGCCGTTGTGCGCGCTATGCGCCCGAGCATCCCCCGAACGGCTGAGAATGAGCAGGTCATCCCCCGCCACCGCCATACTGGCATAGTGCCGGGAGGCCTTCTCCACCTCGCCCACGGCTACCAATCCCGCGAAGCACCAATCCACACAGTTTTTGGAAAAATGCAGCGTGAGCCTGCGCCGCTCATTGTTGGGCAGATTGTAGCGGTCCGGAGGCAAAAGCTCCGAACGGGTCATGCTGTCGGTGGCCTGTGTGCTCAGCAGCCAGTACCGCTGCGTGGGCGCGTCATAGAGCATGTGAAAGCGCATCTGTCCGCCCGGCATGGGCAGGAAGACGCACCGCCGCCCCGAGGGCATGTACTCAAAGGAAGTGATCATGGTTCCGTCGTTCTTTTCCTTTACCTTGGCCAACGCGCAATAGCCCGTGCCTCCCGTGTGCGCCCGGGCAAACAGGTGGAACGTGCGCCCCGAGGGATCCGCCCAGTAGTGCTTCGGATCCATGATGCGCACCACGTTGGTCTCCAGCCAACCGATGGGCGCGCAGGTACGGGCATCCCGGCAGGTTTCGTCGGGCACGTGGGTGTAAATGACGCCGCCCCTGGGCACCTGAAAAAAAGGAACGCCGAAGTCATCCAGCTTCTCCTGGTCCACCGCATCCCGGAAAAAGACCTCGCTGGCAAATGTCCAGTTTTCCCGCTGGAGCAGGTCATCCCCCACGCGGCCGCGCATGAGCACAGGCGCCAGCGCCGCCACCGGCCAAGCCACGCAATCCGCGCCCATCTGATGCTCCATCACCAGGTACAGCCGATCCCCTTCATACCACACGTTGGTGGCGGATGCGTGCCAGGTTCCTGGGCCGCCCCGGGGCGTCAGGTCATGGCACTCGCTCCAGGTCTCCCCGCCGTCGTCCGAGCGGATAATCCGCACATTGCCCGCCTGGCCGATGATATAAACGGAGCCGCCCGCCTGGAACGGCCGAGCATGCTGGAAGGGGAAATAGCTTGCGAAGCGGAAATGTTCCCCGTCATCGGAAAGGAAAACCATGCCCTTTTCCTCCGGCGGTATGCCCGGGTACGTATGATCCAGGGTGGCAATGATTCTGCCGCTCTCCAGCACGCAGATACCAGGGGTATAGCAATACTCGCTTTTTCCAGCGATGTCGCTTTCATAGACCGTGATGAAATTATTGGCCAGCGGTTCAACCTTCCACATGGCGTTTCCTCCCTTCAGCCCTTGACGGAACCCATGGTCATGCCCTTGACAAAATACTTTTGCAGGAACGGATACACGCACATGATGGGCAGCGTGGTCACAATAATCAGCGCGTAGCGCATGGAGAGCGCCAGCTGTGCCGAAGCCATGGAATTATCCCCAGAGGTGGTTTCCAGCACGTCCTGCATCATGGCCGTCTGGCTGATCAGCAGATCCCGCAGCACCATTTGCAGGGGCATCCATTGCTCGTCCCGCAGATAAATCATGGCGTTGAACCAGCTGTTCCACTGCCCCACCGCCGTGAACAGCGCAATCACCGACACCACAGGCAAGGATAGCGGCAGCACGATTCGCAGCAGAAATCGCGTATGGTTGCAGCCATCCAGGAACGCCGCCTCCACCAGCGATTCCGGGATGTTGCTCTGGATAAACGTGCGGACGATGATAATGTTGCGCACGCCTACGCATCCCAGCAGGAAGACGATGGCGGGCTGGTTGGCCAGCCCCAGGGACTTTACCGTCAGATAGGTGGGGATCAGTCCGCCGCTAAAAAACATGGTAATCATCATATACACCACAATGGCCGACTTTCCCACCAGGTTGCGCCGGGAGAGCGCGTAGCCCGCCATGACGGTGATGGTAACCGTTAGCAATACATCGCAAATGGTATAGCCGATGGTGTTCAAATAGCTGCGCCAGATTTTGCTATACCCGATCACCTGCTGGTAACCCTCCAGGGAGAACCCCTCCGGCCAGAGGATCACATGCCCGAAGGCCACTTCGCTGGGGTCGCTGACAGAGGCGATGATCACAAACCACAGCGGATAAATCACGATCAGCAGCAGCAGGCTCAGCACCGTGTACACGATGGCGTCAAAGATCCTGTCCGCCCGGGTATGCCGGATTCTCATGCTCTTGGTCATCTGCGCTCCCCTCACCACAACGAATTTTCGCTCACCGCCCGAGAGATGCGGTTCACCGTATACATCAGCAAGAAGTTAATGACGGAATTGAACAGGCCGATGGCGGCGGAGTAGCTATACTGCGCGTTCTTCACGCCCTGCTTGTACACATAGGTGCTCAGCACCTCGCTGGCATCCAGGTTCAGGCTGTTCTGCATCAAATACGCTTTTTCGAAGCCGACGCTCATGATGTTGCCGGTATTGAGGATCAGCAGCATGACGATGGTGGGCATAATGCAGGGGAGGTCGATGTGCAGGCAGCGCTGCAGCTTGTTGGCGCCGTCCACCGTGGCCGCCTCGTGCAGGGACGTGTCCACCCCGGAAAGGGCGCTGAGATACACGATGCTGTTCCACCCCAGGCCGCTCCACACTCCGCTCCATACATACAGATGGATAAAGGCGTCCGGATTCATCAGCACGTTCAGGTTTCCCTGAAGCAGCCCTGCCCGGTGCAGTATGGTGGAAACCACCCCCGAGGAAGGGGAAAAGAAAAGGTTGATCATGCCCACCAGGATCACGGTGGAAATAAAATGCGGCGCGTAGGAGACCGTCTGCACCACGCGCTTGAACCGATATGCCTGGCAGGCGTTCAGTGCCAGGGCCAGAAGAATCGGCAATGGAAAGCCCGCAATCAGCGAATAGAGGCTGATCGCTATGGTGTTTTTCAGCAGCTTCGGGAACATATCCAGTCCCACAAAACGCTCAAAATGCTTTAGACCCACCCATTCGCTGCCCCAGATGCCCTTGAAGCTCTTATAATCCCGAAAAGCGATCTGCACCCCATACATGGGCAAATAGCTAAAAAGGAATAGCGCCGTCACCGCAGGGAGCAGGAACACATACAGTTCCCAGTTTTTCAAAATATCCCGCCGGAGCTTTCTGCGCCTCCTGGTTTTCAGTTCAGCCGCGACCTGATTCATGCCTGTTGCACCCCTGTTCTCGCTCTGTGTGCGCTTGTACATCGCGCCGGGCATAGCAGCTACGCCCGGCGCGATTGGGAAGGTCAATTGCCGTTGTCGTTCAGGCCAATGGTGTCATAAGCCATCTGACACAGGCTCAGGTACTCCTCCAGGCCCAGGTTGTTCATCTGTTCCACGTAGGCGTCCCATTCGGCGTCGATGTCCCCCTGCCCGGTAATCCACCGCGCCAGGGTGGTGGAGCGCAGGTTATCAATGGCCACGGCCAGGTCGCTGCGGCGCTGGTCCAGGTCGTCGTCGCCGGTGCTCACGCTGCGGTAGTTGGTTTCCCCCTCAGGCACATATGCCTTATAGATGTTCTCATAGGCCCAGGCCCGGGTGGTGGGATCCTGGTAATCCAGGTCGTTATAGTAGCTGTAGAAATCATCCGCACGGATGCCGGCGATGAAGTTGCCCAGGCCCGCGTACAGCTTCTGATCCTCGTCGGAGAGCGCATTGGGATCCATGGGCGTAATCATGCCGTTGTCGTCGTAGTCCCAGTAGTAGCCCTGCATGCCGCGCTGGAAGTTGGCCGTGGCCTCGGGGGTGCTGGCGATCCAGTCGATGACCCGCAGGCACTCCTCGATATAGGGATTATCCGAGAAGATGATAAAGTCGTTGATGCCGGTGGTGGAGAATTCCTGCTTGCGAATCCGAGGCTCCACGCCGGTCTCCGTATCCAGGGGCGCAATGGGCACATACACGTCCGGATTCGGATTGCTGAAAATGGAGAAGAAGCCCAGGTACGGCGTTTCGGAAGAAGTCCGGGCGATGGACATGTTCCGGTCGTCGGTGAAGGATTCCGGCGGCGTCAGCCCCTTGGCATACAGCTCAGCCAGATACTTCAGCGGTTCCTTGATGGCGGGATTCACACCCTGGAACACCACTTTGCCATCCTCCACCGCCAGCCAGTTGGTTTGCGTCACCGTGATGCCCCAGAAGCCCAGCACGTCAAACATGCCGCTGATGCGATGGTCCCATTGGTAGTAGAAGGGGATCACCTCTTCGGGGATGGAGCCCTTCCCCGCGTTGTCCTTGAAGGCCTGCAGCACGTCGGTGAATTCCGACACGGTGGTGGGCACTTCCAGGCCCAGCTCGTCCAGCCAGACCTTGTTGATCACCAGCAGATCCCGCAGGTTGCCCGTGTACTCCACATAGTCGCAGTTGGGCAACCCGATGCGCTTGCCCGCGTAGCGCTGCGTGTCCGAGGCGGGATACGTTTTAAGGAAGTTCGCCCAGTAGGGGGCGTATTGCTCCAGCAGCTCGTCACTGAGCTCCACCAGGAACCCGCCTTCCGCCGCGTCCGAGAGCAGGTTGGCCGGCATGTCCAGGCGCAGGGCCACATCCGGCAATTCGTCCAGATCCAGGGTGGCGAACATCAGCTGCAGCGCTTCCTGCTGGCTCATGGAGAAGGCCGTCACCTCAAAGCGGACGTTGGTCTTCTCAAACAGCCAGTCCCACAGCGGCGAATCCGCCAGGTTTCCGGTGTTGTTCACATCCAGCACCCATGCTTCCACCGTGATTGGTTCCGCGGAGATGGGCAGCGTCTGAGTACTGGACTCCACGCCCTCCGCTAAGCCGTACAGCGGCGCCAACAGGCAGACCAGTACCAGGCAAAGCATCCTTTTCATGAAACTACGCTCCTTTCGCGTTCATTATTATTGAACGCTGTTCTAATTTTAATTATAGTCGATTGCCCGAAAAATGTCAACGATTTTTTCCCACAATTTACATGTTGTCCCAGTCAGCAATCTGCCGTACCTTTTCACCGACCTCCTCCCTGCTGTTCGTAGTTTCCGATATCCGAGGCAAATTTCCCCCCCCGTTTGTGCAAAAGTCAAGCGGAATTTTTGCCAGATTTTCCGATTAAGCAAGCGTTTTTCCTCGACCGGCAGCACTTTTGCATAAAAGGATTGACTGCCCTGATTAAAATGGATATAATAAGCATGTGTTCATCATACATGAACGCATGGCATTTTTTGATGATGGAGGCGCGCAACCGCCGTGGATGAGAAATACGCTGTCAAGTCACTGATCAAAGCAATTCGTGTGCTGGAATGCTTCAGCGTGCAAACGCCCGAGCTGGGCGTATCGGAAATCGCCAAAATGCTTCAATTGCAAAAGAGCTCCGTATTCAATATATTGTCCACCTTTGAGTCCTGCGGCTATGTAAAGCAAAATCCCCAGAGCGGCAAATACCGCCTGGGGCTCAAGGTGCTTCACCTGGGATACATCGTCAACCATCATATGGGGCTTCGGGACATTTTCCTGCCCTACATGACCGAGATTGCCGCCAAAACCCAGGAGGCATGCTACTTTGCCATCCCGGACAATTACGAGGTGCTCTACATTGAGGCAGTGTATCCCAACGGGCAGCAGACCCGCAACCTGCTGGGCGAACGGGCCCCGCTGTACTGCACGGGACTGGGAAAGGCCATGCTGGCGCATATGCCCCCCGCAGACCAGGAGCACGTGCTGAGCCTGCCCATGAAGGCCTATACGCAATTTACCATTTGCGATCCCGAAGCGCTGAAGGAGCAGCTGCTGGAGATTCGGGAGCAGGGCTACAGTGTGGACGACATGGAGCATGAATTCGGCATACGCTGCATCAGCGTGCCCATTTTCGGCGCGGACGGTCAGGTCAAAGCCGCTGTAAGCGTTTCCGGGCCCTCTGTGCGCTTCAACCACGCCAAGCTCCATACCTATGCGCAGATTCTCAAGCAGACCATGGAGCCCCTGCAGCATTGCCTTTAATACGCCTGTTGGCATCGGGCGCATTGATGACCCTGGGAGGGGAAGAAAGAGCAAAAAAAGCGGCTTTACGCCAAGTCTCCTCTCGCGTAAAGCCGCCTCTCCACCAGTCGCCGCTGGTTTTCCTTTGGCTTGCCTGCTGTAGGAAGTTCATCCGTTCCCTTACTGATACGCCTTCGCCTGGTCCGAGTACAGCACCCGCTGGGTTTCCGGTCCGGCCACGCCGTCGGAGCTCAGCCCGTTGCGGGACTGAAACACCGCCACCGCGGAGACGGTCAGATCGTCGTACACGCCGGTAGCCGTGGTGACCATGTAACCCAGCTTGGCCAGCTGGTCCTGCAGCTGCACCACCTCGTCGCCCTTATCCCCGGCGCGCAGGGTGGTAAACTCGGTGTTGTCGGCGGTGGCGCTGATGGCGGAGCTGGAATAGACCGCCTGCAGGGTGGTATTGCCCGCAATTCCATCCACCTTTAGGTTGTTGTTGATCTGAAAGGCGCGGACGGCATCCTTGGTGGTGGTGCCGTAAATGCCGTCGATGGGGCCGTCGAAGTACCCCAGTTCATACAGGGCGTATTGCAGGTTGGTGACGGCGGTACCCTCGTCGTACTCCCGCAGGGTGGAATACGTGTTGGAGGCCGCGCTGGTGTCATAGAGCTTGCTCTGAGTCGCAGGACCTGCCTTGCCGTCCACCTTCAGGTTGTTCACCCGCTGAAAAGTCTCCACCGCGGTCACCGTACCACTGCCGTAGGTGCCGTCCACCGAGCCGGTGTAATACCCCAGCTGCTTCAGCCGCTGCTGCAACTTTTTCACGGCATCGCCGGTGTCGCCCTCCTTGAGCGTGACGGTGGCCGTGGGCGTCGCCGTGGAAGAACCGCTGGAGGATCCGCCGGAGGCCGTCACCGCGTCGGCGCTGTACAGCGCGTTCAGCGTCTCCGTGCCCGCTTTGCCGTCGGCCTTCAGCCCGTTATTCTCCTGGAAGGAGATCACCGCCGCCAGGGTGGAGGGGCCAAAGGATCCGTCCGCGCTGCTGGAGAGGTAGCCCAGCTCCTTCAGCCGCTTTTGCAGCGCCCGCACCGCGTCGCCCTCCGAACCGTTTTCCAGTGTCTCCCCAATGGAGGACACCGGCGAGGAGGACTTGGCCGCCGAATCGGAATACAGGGCCTTCAGGGTGTCGGGACCGGCCACGCCGTCGTCCCACAACCCGGAGGTTTTCTTCTGGAAGGCGATGACCGCCGCTTCCGTGGCGCCGCCATAGGTGCCGTCAGCCTTGCCGTCCATCCAGCCCAGCTCGATGAGGCGGTTTTGCAGCGTGCGCACATTCTGCCCCGTGGAGCCCACCCGCAGGTAGATATCCTTGCTCAGGTCCGGGGTAGCGGTGGGCCGGGGCGTTGCCGTCGCGTTGGGCTTGGGGGTGGCGGTAACCTTGTTGGAACCGCTAGAGGAGCTGGAGGACGCCGCCACCGCGCTATCGCTGTACAGCTTGGTAATGGTGCGGGTGCCAGCCACGCCGTCCGCATCCAGTCCGTTGGCTTTCTGGAAAGCGATCACGGCCTGCTCCGTGCCGTCGCCAAAGTCGCCGTCCACCGAGCCGCTGTAATAGCCCAGCTGCTTCAGGCGCTGTTGCAGGGTTTTCACCGCAACGCCGGTGGAACCGTTGCGCAGGGAGGAGGAGGTTGCCGTGGGCGTCGCCGTCGCCTTAGGCGTATTGGTGGGCGCTGAGGTCACCACCGCCACGGTGGCGTTGCTGGAGGGCGGCGTGGTTGCCGCGCCGTTATCCGTGGGGCCCCAGCCCGCATTCCAGTCCACGGTGGGTTCCGCGCCCGTGCTATCCCCCGTGTTCACCCCCGCGGTGCTCTGCGTGTTTTGCGCAGGCGTCGCCGTGGGCGTAGCGGTGGCCGTGGGCGGCAGGGTATTAAACGGCAGGTTGCTGGAACCCACCGTCAGATCCTGGGTATCATCGGTAATTTGGTCCGGCGGTATATAGCAGCCGGTCATCCATAAGCAAAGGCCAAGCAGCAACGCCAAGGCCAGCCCCTTCGCGGCGCGTTTCGTCTTCATAACCAGAAATCCCTTCCCTTCCATAGCCAATGGAGTGTCCGCTGCCCGCGTAAACTCCGTATCTATTGTACATGCACACTGTGCATTGACGCAAGCACTATTTTTCACCCAAAATGGAACTTTGTGACGCAGGCGAAAGTTTTTTTCCGCCTGCACTATTCCAACGGTCCAGGGAAAGGGTTTCTTCCCGCCCCCGCCGGGGAAAGCGGAAGATTTTCCTTGGCAGGCAGCCTTTGCCGGGGCAGAAAGTTTCTTCCACCGGCAGGAAACCGAGGCTTTGCGGCGAATGGCTTATAGAATTCACAAAAACAGGGGTGAAGGATCTCATGGCGGAATGCAATCACGACTGCGCCTCCTGCCAGAGCAAGTGCAGCGAGGCCAGTTTGCTGGCTCCCCAAAATGCGGGGAGCAACGTAAAGCGCGTCATCGGCGTGGTAAGCGGCAAGGGCGGCGTGGGCAAGAGCCTGGTCACCGGCCTGCTGGCCACGCTGCTGCGGCGGCGGGGCTACGCCACCGCCGTGCTGGACGCGGACATCACCGGCCCGTCCATCCCGAAGATGTTCGGGGTTCACGAAAAGGCCATGGGCTGCGACGAGGGGATTTTCCCCGCGGAGAGCAAGACCGGCGTCCGGCTCATGTCCATCAACCTGCTGCTGGAGCACGACACTGATCCGGTGGTGTGGCGCGGCGCGCTGATCGCGGGCACGGTGAAGCAGTTCTGGACCGACGTGCTCTGGGGGGATGTGGACTACATGTTTGTGGACATGCCTCCGGGAACCGGCGACGTGCCGCTGACGGTGTTCCAGTCCCTGCCCGTGGACGGCATCATCATCGTGGCCAGCCCCCAGGAACTGGTGGGCATGATCGTGGAAAAGGCCGTCAACATGGCCCAGATGATGAACATTCCCGTGCTGGGTATTGTGGAAAACATGAGCTGGATCGCCTGCCCGGACTGCGGCAAGAAGATCTATCCCTTCGGCGAGGGCAAAACCCTGCAGGTCGCCCAGGCCCACAGCCTGCCCCTGCTGGCGCAGCTGCCCATCCAGCCCGAGCTGGCTTCCGCCTGCGATAAGGGGCTGGTCGAACTGTTCAACGAAAACTGGCTGGACGGCGCCGCGGACGTGGTGGAGCACACGCCCGTCCATCAAGCGTAACCGTCCCTCCCCTGCATCGGACGAATCCGCCGCCCAAGTCGCGGCGCTTCGTCCGATTTCCTTATATTACCGTTCCTGGGAGAAATGTATGGAAAAGTATCTGGGACCTATTCTGACGGCGGCGGTGCTGTTTCCGCTGCTGGCCGCGCTGTTCACACTGCCCTACATGATCTATTGCTACCGCAGATACGGGGCCGTGCTGGCCATGCGGGTGGCGGTCATGTACGCCTTTTTATACTATTTGATCTGCGTATATTTCCTGGCCATTCTGCCCTTTCCGCAGGAGGGCACCGTGGTGACCCAGCGCACCACGGTGAACCTGATTCCCTTCAACTATGTGCCCGAGGTGCTGGAAAGCGACGTCACCTTCTCCTGGAGCGATCCCAAGAGCGTGCTGATGGCCATCTATTCCTCCGGGCTGTATGAGCCGCTGTGCAACGTGCTGATGTTCCTGCCCCTGGGGGTATTCCTACGGTACTATTTCGGGTGCGGCCGGCTGAAAACGGTGGCAATCGCCTTCCTGGGCTCCCTGTTTCTGGAATTGACACAGCTCACGGGCACTTATGGGCTGGCGCCCTTCGTCTACCGCTGCTGCGACGTAAACGACCTGATCGGCAACACCTTCGGCGGATGGCTGGGCTATGTG
>DBFBGQ010000107.1:0-29519 GCA_048201975.1 Candidatus Egerieenecus sp.
CCCACCACACTGCCGATCTCCATTTCCACAATGGGAGGCAGGCCGGGAAGCGCCTGCGCCAGATAGCGGTGCAGCTCGGCGGCGGCTTCGGGCGCGTGGGCGTGGGCAATGGTTAGCGGCACGGCAGGGTCGGGAGGGACATCCCGCAGCTGCTGGGCGAACCACTCCATGGCCCGGTGCTTGCTGCGGCAGATGCCCGCCTGGGTCAGCTTTCCCTTTACCAGGCGAAGCAGGGGCTGGATATGCAGGGCGGAACCCACCGCCCCGCCCAGCACGCTCAGCCGGCCGCCCATGACCAGATATTTGAGCACCTCTGCCTTGCCGATGAGACAGGAGCGGCGGACGTAATCCTCCAGGCAGGCCTTGAGCGCCGCGGCATCGGGCATCTCCGACCGGCGTGCCAGGGCCAGGCGCACCAGCGTGGCCTCCCCCAGGGATACGTTCAGGCTGTCGACAATATGAATGCGTTCGGGGGAATCGGAAAGATCCCTGGCAATCATGGCGGATTGCCAGGTTCCGCTGAGCTTGGAGGAGCCGGTGATGCACAGCACCTCATCGTCCGCGTTTTGCAGCTCCTGGCGGAAAGCCCGGTCGAACTCCTCCGGGGTGATCTGGCTGGTCTGGGGCAGCTCCGTGGCGGCAATCAGCCGGGTATAGAAGGCGTCGCGGCTCAGGTCGATGCCGTCCCGGAATTCCTCGTTGCCAAAGCGCACGGTGAGGGGCAGCACGCGGAAGCCCAGCGCCTGGGCCTCCTCCTGGGTCAGGTCGGAGATGCTGTCGGTAACAATGCGGATCATAGTTTGCCGTTCCTTTCCTGATGTTCAAAGTAGGCGGCGACGCCATCCAGCGCCTGGCAGAGCAGCGCCAGGCGGTCCTGGGGAATCTCCTGCATCAGCGCGTCGGTGAGCTGGCGGTGGAAATCCTGATGAAGCCGGTTGACGCCGGCGGCCAGGGGCGTCAGCAGCAGATGAATGCGCCGCTTGTCCTCCCTGGAGCGCTGGCGCTCCACATAACCCTTGCGGGTCAGCGTGTTCACCGCCACCGTCAGGGAACCCACGGTCACGTGCAGCCGCGCCGCCACCGCTGACATGGTGTTGTCTTCCCCCGCCTCCGCAATGGCCTGCAGGATGTGGATTTCCCGCATGCTCAGGCCGCTTATGCCCCGGCTGTGCAGCGCCTCTTCCTCGATGCGGAGAATGTCGTTGAACAGGTGCACCAGCACCTGATCGATGCGCGCGCGATAGTCGTCCATGATGTCTCCTGTGCTGTTTCTTTTGAAGTTCAAAGCATTCGGGCAAAAAATTTGCTTTGAACTTCAAAGCTTCCAAACTATACCATATCCCGGTGGGGTTGTCAACAGGAAAAACCAAGAACCGGACATCTGCGCCAAAGTGTCCTATTGACAACGAAAGGGAAATGGAATACCATATGACTGTAAGAGAAAAAACAGTCATACAGTATCGGAGGCGCATTCATGAGCTATATCACCTTTGATCAGGTATGCAAGGACTATGGAGTTGGAGAGCAGGCGGTGCACGCGGCGGACCATGTGAGCTTTTCCATAGAGAAGGGGGAGCTGTGCGTGGTGCTGGGGCCCAGCGGCGCGGGAAAGACCACGGTGCTGAACCTGCTGGGAGGCATGGACAGCGCCACCAGCGGGGAGATTCGGGTGGGGGATAAGGTGGTCACCGCCATGAGCGGGAAGGAGCTAACGGAGTACCGCCGCCTGGATGTGGGCTTTGTCTTTCAATTCTATAACCTGATGCCCAGCCTGACCGCCCTGGAAAACGTGGAGCTGGCCCAGCAGATTTGTCCCCAGGCGCTGGATCCTCGGGAGGTATTGACGCAGGTGGGCCTGGGCGAACGGATGAACAACTTTCCGGCGCAGCTTTCCGGCGGAGAGCAGCAGCGGGTGTCCATTGCCCGGGCGCTGTGCAAAAATCCCGCCCTGCTGCTATGCGACGAGCCCACCGGAGCCCTGGACTCCAAGACCGGGGCGCAAGTGCTGGAGCTGCTGAGCAATGTGACCAAAACCTACGGCGCCACGGTGGCGATCATCACCCATAACGCCAGCATTGCGCCCATGGGGGATCGCATCATCCGCATGCGCAGCGGCGCCATTGTGGAGAACGCCGTGAACCCGCATCCCGCCCGGGTGGAGGATATCGCATGGTAGGGCCGGCGCCGGTGCGGCCTGCGGCGGGGAGGGAGCGCCGCCGCGGGAAATCGGCGCTGCGGAAAAAGCTCTGGCGGGATATGCGCCACAACGTCATGCAGTTCTGTACCATCGCGCTGCTCTGCGCGCTGGGCACGTGGGTATACAGCGGCCTGGACGGCGGGTGGCGCATGCTGGACCTCTCCACGGAAACCTATTTTGAGCAGGGAATCCTGGCGGACTTCTGGGTAAACCTCAGCGGACTTAGCAGGGGCGACCTGGCGGAGATGGCCAATACCCCGGGCGTGGCGGACGTTCAGGGGCGCTTCACCGCGGATATGGACTGTCCGGAGCTGGGGGAGGATGTGTCCCTGTACGTCCACGCCTATGACGGCTCGCCCCGAATCAACGTGCCGCTGCTGGCGGAGGGGGACGGGCTGACAGAGGGGGATACCCGGGGCATTCTGGTGCAGGAGGATTTCGCCCGGGCCAACGGCCTGGTGGTGGGGGATTCCCTCCGCCTGGAGGCGCAGGGCCTGGAGCAGACCTTTCGCATACGGGGGCTGATCAACTCCGCGGAGCACGCCATCATCGCCCAGGATGTGACGCCGGACCCGGAAACGTACGGCTATGCAATCATCAACTGGGCGGCGGTAAAGGATCTGCCCCTGAACGAGGCGGTGATTCGCCTGGAGGAGGGCGCGGACGCGGACCAGGTGGAGCGCGCCCTGCAGGCGCAGCTGCCCCAGGCGCTGATCTTGACCCAGCAAACCCACAGCAGCACCCAGCGCACCCGGGGCGACGTGGAAATTTTCCAGAACCTGACGCTGGTGTTTCCCGTATTGGCCTACCTGGTGGCGGCCATGGTGGTGCTCACCACGCTTACCCGCATGATTGAGAACCAGCGGGTGCAGATGGGCGGCCTGAAGGCGCTGGGATACCGGGACGGGCAGATTCGGCGGCACTATCTGTGCTACGCGCTGATTCCCTCGGGGGTGGGCGCCCTGCTGGGCGCCTGGGTGGGGCGGTACACCCTGCCGGATATGCTCTACGCCATGGAAACGGCGCACTACTATGTGCCGGCAAAGCTGCGGGCCCCCATGTCCCTGGAGACCTGGGGAATGACGGCGCTGATGGTGGCGCTTAGCGCGGGCATCTGTTTGCAGGCCTACAACCGTTTTGCGCAGGAGGTCACAGCTCAGCTGCTGCGGCCCAAGCCGCCCAAGGCGGGCAGACGCATGCTGCTGGAGCGCTGGCACGGGTTATGGCGGCGCTTTTCCTTCAACGCCAAGATGGTCGTGCGGAACTTCGTGCGCAACCGCTGGCGCACCCTGATGGCCATGGTGGGTGTGCTGTGCTGCAACATGCTGATGATTTGCGCCATGGGCCTGCAGGATTCCGTGGACGCCTGCGTGGGGGAATACTATGCGGGCGTGGTGGGGTATGACCTGCGGGCGGATCTGGATACCGCCTCCGCCGGTACCCTGGAAAGCTACCGCGCACGCCTGGACGCGGAGCAGGTGGAAGGGGTTATGGAGCTGTCGGTCAGCCTGCGCCATGGCGATGCGAGCCGCGCGGTGCTGCTGACGGTCATGGAGGAAGAGCAGAGCCTGCTGCGCTACGGCGAGGAAAGCACCGTGGTTCCGCTGTCGCAGGAGGGGCTGACCATCAGCAGAAAGCTAATGGAGGTGATGGATCTGGCCCTGGGGGATCAGGTGGAGGTGTGGTTCACCGGGGAGAAGGATCCGGAGAATCTGACCATCGTTCAGGTGGTGGACAGCACCGTCAATCAGGGAATCTTCCTGCCGCGCAAGGCCTGGGAAGGGTTGCGCCGGGGCGCCTTCCAGCCCACGGCGCTGCTGGTGAAGGGGCCTTCGGCATTTTGCCGCTGGCAGCTGAGCCAGGCCGATGAAGTGACCGCGCTGAAGGATCCGGTGGAGCAGTACGCGCAGACCATGACGCTGATGGACTCCATGACCGGGGTATTCAACCTGATGTATTTCGCGGCCCTGGGGCTGGCGTTTGTCATCTGCTACAATATGGGGCTGATGAACTTCACCGAGCGGGTGCGGGACTATGCCACGTTGAAGGTGCTGGGCTATCATCAGCGGGAGATCTGCCGGCTGATGATGCGGGAAACGTGGCTGGTGGCGCTGCTGGGCACGGGGCTGGGCATCTATCCCGGCATCCTGCTCACCCAGGCGGTGCTGGGCACGGTGCACTCCGAAACCATGGTCTACACGGCCCATGTGGCCCCTGTGTCCATCTTGACCGCCTGCCTGATTACCCTGGCGTTCAGCCTGTGCATCGAGCGGCTGCTGACCTTGAAGGTGCGGGGCATTGATATGGTCGAAGCGCTGAAAAGCGTGGAATAAAGCCTTGACGGAAAGAAAGGTTGTGTTTACAATGAAGAAAGCTTTGTGCGCGCTTACGGCGCTGTGTCTGCTGATTGCCGTCCCGGCGCTGGGGGCGGAGGAGCTTGCCGGACGCCCCATAGCCGAGGGCGTGGTCGCGGCCGTGAATGAACAAAACATAACCGCCCCCATGAGCGGCACGCTGGACGCCTTCGAGATGGAGGCGGGGGATGCCGTGACGGCGGGGCAGACGCTGATGGGCCTTGTGACCACGGGCGTCTACGCCACGGAGGACGGCACGGTGGGCGCGGTGTTTGTGGAGGCGGGGGATGACGCGGCTGCGGCCGTGGCCCGCTATGGCGGGCTGATGGGCCTGGAGCCCCAGCAGGCGCAGCGCATCCAGGCCAGCACCTCCGGCGCGTATGACGACAAGGACAACCGGACGCTGCACCTGGGAGAGACGCTGTATTTCAAGTCCTCGAAGTCCTCCAGGACGGAGGGCTACGGCCGGGTGGTGGCGGTGAGCGGCTCCCAATACACGGTGGATGTGCTGCGGGGGAACTTTGAGCTAAACGAATCCCTGACCCTGTATCGGGGAGACGACTACGAGCGGAAGGATTGCGTGGGCAAGGGCACGGTGACCCGCCGGGATCCGCTGCTGGTGCAGGGAAGCGGGCGGGTGGCCGCCGTCCACGTCCAGGAGGGGGACCAGGTGACGGCCGGGCAGCTGCTGCTGGAACTGGTCAGCGCGGACGCGGAGCCGGATGCGGTTTCCCCCTGGGTGGAGGCGCCGGAGAACGGCGTGGTGACCAGCGTGGCCGTGACCCCCGGGCAACAGGTGTGGAAGGGGCAGCTGCTTTGCCGGATTGCCGCCACCGACGCGCTGGAGGTGGTCGCGGAGGTGGATGAGCTGGACCTGGGCAGCCTGCAGGTGGGCGATACCCTTCCGGTGACCCTGGACATGCGCGAGGATCAGGTGATCACAGGGACGGTGACGGAGATCTCTTCCCTGGGGGTAACCAAGCAGAACGCGGCGTACTACACGGTGCACGTGTCCATCCCCGCCTCCGCGGGCCGGCTGGGCGCTTCCGCGTCGGTATACTTGAACTGAGGGGGAATCATTGGTGGCGGTGGGGTTTACGCCAAGGGAACGGGAGAACATCGTCCGGGCGCTGCTGGAGGCGGCCAGCCGCCACGCGGCCCTGGGCGGCATGAAAAAAACCTCCGTGGACGAGCTGTGCGCGGAGGCGGGCATATCCAAAGGGGCGTTCTATTCCTTTTACCCCAGCAAGGAGCATCTGTTTCTGGCGGCCATGGAGAACTGGCAGGAGGAAATTTCCCGCCAGGCGGAGGCGGCGCTGTGCCAGGCGGGGAAGCTGAACGGCCCCCAACGGGCGGCGCTGATGATGAAAACCGCCTGCCGGGTCATGCGGGAGCAGGGCATGGAGCGCTTTCTGCGGGAGGACATGCCGCTGATCCTGCGCAAGCTCCCCCAGGAGGACCTGCGCAACCATACCCTGACGGAGGAGGCGTTCATCCACAGCATTCTGCAAAAGACGGGGGTGCGGCTCTCCATCGCCGAGAACGTGGCCTACGCCATGACCTGCATTCTGTTCCACACGCTGCTGTGCGAGGAGCGCATCGGCCCGGACTTTGACGAGGCGCTGGAGCGGCTCATCGATTGCGCCTGCCAGCAGATTGTGCAGCCCTGAAAACGCTCACACAGGAGCAAGCAGGTCCGCCAGGGCCGGGGGCAGGGGCGAACGCAGCTCCAGCAGCTCTCCGGTGAGGGGGTGGCGCAGCTCCAGCCGGTGGGAGTGCAGCGCGAAGCGCCCCGGCAGCTGGGGCAGCTCCTCTCCATACAGAAAGTCTCCGGCTACGGGGCAGCCCAGCGCGGCTAGATGCACGCGGATCTGATGGGTGCGCCCCGTTTCCAGGCGAAGAAGCACCAGCGCCCGGCCTCCGCCCCGGCGCAGCACACGGTAGTGGGTGCGGGCGGGCTTGCCCTCCGGGCACACGCGGCGGCGAACGGTGGCGCCCTCCGCCTTGGCGATGGGCAGATCAATCACGCCGCAGTCGGCGGGGGGTTCCCCCTGGGTGACGGCCAGGTATTCCCGGACCATGTCCGGGGTGTGAAGCTGGCGCTGAAGCAATTGCTGCACATGCGCGCTCCGGGCCACCACCATCAGCCCGCTGGTGCCCTTGTCCAGGCGGTTGACCGGGCGGTAGACGTAGTCCGGCGGGTCGCCTTCCAGGGCGCACAGGGCGTTTTCCAGGGTGTTGTCGGGCTGGCGGGCGCTGGACTGGCTGGGCATGGGCGCAGGCTTGTCCACCACCAGCAGGGCGCTATCCCGGTAGGGAATGGTCAGGGGCACGTGCCAGGGCGTAGGATGATAGAGGGGCGGGGCCGTTGCCAGGCGCAGGGCGATCACCTGCCCCGCGCGGGCGCGGTCGTCGGCCCTGGCGGGCGCGCCGTCCAGAAAGAGCCCGCCGTTCCAGCGGGCGGATTTCAGCTGAGTGGCGCTGACCTTCATGCCGGTTCGGATGATCCGCCCCAGCCGCCAGCCTTCCTCCCGGGGCTGCACCACGTGCTGCAGTTCCTCCATGGCGCTCCCTCCCTTTTTGGTATGTATCTTACCGCTTTTCCCGCCCTCTGGCAAGGGGGCGGCGTTGTCATTTGCCCCGCGTTGTGTTACAATGTCTTACAGCGCTTGCCGGTTGCGCGACGGCCCCGGAGCGCGGCATTGGATTACGGAGGCGAAGATACATGACGAAGGAACCGATCCTTGTCATCATGGCGGCGGGCATGGGCAGCCGCTATGGCGGATTGAAACAGATGGACCCTGTGGGGCCCGACGGCGAAGCCATTCTGGATTACAGCCTGTTTGATGCCAGGCGCGCGGGCTTCAAGCGCGCGATCATCCTGATCAAGCGTGAAATCGAGGCGGACTTCATGGCCGTGGTGGGCAGCCGGTTGGCCGGGCAGATGCCGGAGGTGCGCTTTGCCTTTCAGCAGCTGGAGAAGCTCCCCGCGGGCTTCCAGGCGCCGCAGGAGCGGGTGAAGCCCTGGGGCACGGGGCATGCGGTGCTGTGCTGCCGGGAGCTTATCGACGCGCCTTTCGCGGTGATCAACGCCGACGACTACTACGGCGTGGATTGCTTCCGCCTGGCCTATGAGGCCCTGTGCCGTCTCCGGGACGATGAAATGGCGCGATACATGATGGTGGGATACCAGCTGCGCAATACCCTGACCGATAACGGCCACGTTTCCCGTGGGGTGTGCACCCTGGACGGCGGCGGCTACCTGACCGACATTCACGAGCGCACCCACATCATCAAAACCGTGGATGGCGCGCTTTACACCGAGGATGGAGAAAACTACCGCAAGCTGCCCGAGGATGCCCTGGTAAGCATGAACCTGTGGGGGTTCACGCCCAGCATCCTGGATGCGCTGGAAGAGGATTTCACCGCCTTCCTGTCTACGGAGGTGCCGGGGAATCCCCTGAAGGCGGAGTTCTACCTGCCGGCGGCGGTGTCCCGGCTGCTCCGGGACGGCAAGGCCACGGTGCAGGTGCTGCCCTCCCCGGACAAATGGTACGGCGTTACCTATCAGGCGGATAAGCCGGTGGTGAAGGCCGCGCTGCTGCGCATGGCGGAGGAGGGGCTGTATCCCCGGCCCCTGTGGGGAAAACAATAAGCGCATAGGTACCGCGGCGCGTCCATCCGCAAAGGAGAGCGCGCCGCGCTTTTTTTGCAAAAAAATTTTGCTGTGCGCAAACACTTGGGCCGCCATGGACGTATACAGGGTGAAAGGGACAGGAGGGACGCACATGGATACGATCATGATGGAGCAGATGATGGCGCGGTACTGGGACTGCATGGAGGACCGGGTGCTTCCCGGGGACCGGAACAGCGTCTTTATGGAGAGGCCTTCGGACAGGAGGTGGCGGACATGGACGTGGCGGAGGCGCTGAGCCGTCACGGACCGGCGCTGATGCGCTGTGCCCGTTCCCTGGCCCGGAACAGCCACGAAGCCGCGGATCTGTATCAGCAGACCTGGCTCAGGGCGCTGGAGCACCGGGAGCAGGTGGAGCGCTTCCCGCCGGAGCGGATGGAGCCCTGGCTGATCCGCGTGATGAACAACGCGCTGATCGACATTCGCCGCCGGGAGAAGCGCGCCTTCCCCATGGAGGACATGGAGGAGCAGGGCTACGAAGCGGACTTCTCCCGGGTGGAGACGGAGCAGATGCTCGGCAGCCTGCCGCCCAAGCTGCGCCAGGCGGTGCAGATGCGGCACTTCGCGGGCATGAGCAGCGCGGAGATCAGCCAGGAACTGGGGATACCCGCGGCAACGGTTCGCACCCGTTTGCGGGCGGCGGCAATTTTACTCAAAAAGCAATGGAAGGATGGAGAAAAATGATGAAAAAGATCATTCGGGATGTAGTGGCGCTGAATCTGTGCGGCGCAACAGCGGAAAGCCTGGCGGATATCGCCCTGATCGAGGGCGTGGCGGTGGTGCTGGTAACCCCGCGGGTGCTGCCGCTGATGCAGCATGTGGAGATGCGGGACGTAGCTGCGGTCAGGGAAGTGCCGGACGACGTGCGCACGCTGATGTTCAACGGAGAATTGCTGCTGACGGCGGATCAACTGGCGCAGCCCTGCTACCTGGTGGTCAATGGCCGGCTCCGGCTGGATGAATCCATGACGCCGGAGCTTATCGCGTCCATGGTGACGGGCGGCATGGTCAACGGAGAGCTCATCGCCGGGGAGAAGCAGCAGGCGGCGCTGTTGCACTGCGGCGTGCAGGTGAACGGGAAAAACACCGTAATCCCCGAGGGCTTCCGCCTGCGGGAGAGCGGCGCGCCCATCACCGCCCAGGAGGCGGCGGGCATGACGGGGGGCTGGATGCGCACGGGCAAGACCATCCTGGAGCCTGGCGCGGCGAAAACGCTGCGGCAGCGGGACGTGAAGCTCACCGGTACGGCGGGCGCTGTGGTCCCTCAGGAGGACGCGGAGGATTTCTACGCCCTGTGGCAGGGCCAGGGAGAAATCACCCTGCTGGAGCCGGGCGTGCGCTATATCACCGAGGACTTGATCCTGCGGGGCGCGGACGCGGCCCTGAAGCTGCGTGGGGACCGGTATGTGGCCGACCTGACGCTGATGGACACCGTTGCGCCCGCGCATCTGGCCGGGCTGGGCCGGCTGTGGGTGACCGGCACATTGACGCTCCCGGAGGCGTTGATGGATACGGTGCTGCCCCATTTGGAGAACGAGCCGGAACTGGTGCCCTATGAGGGCAAGCTCCTGGTGGCGGAAAACCAGATGGAGCTGGGTGAGAAGGAGCTGGCGGTCTATGACCAGGGCGTGACCCTGATGGTGCAGGGCCAGCTGAAACTGCGGGAGGACCTTGCGTCGCAGACGCTGCGGGAGAAGGTGCGGCTAATGTACAACTGCGGCCAGGTCCAGCTGAACGCGGAGCAGCAGGCGGCGCTGTTGCCGGTGGCCATCAACCAGGGGCATTTCAGCCTGCGCAAGCCCGAAGCGGAAAAACCTGTGCACCCGCAAAACCCGGAGGAGACGGTGCTGGAGGGTCTGGCCTACCTGGAGCTGTGAGGAAAACAAAGGAAAAACATTTTTCGCCAGGAAAGAGCGGTTGACAATTTCCCCGGGGGCTGGTATGATAGTCCGGAGAAACGCCATGACGGGGAAAAACGGGCGGCGGTTTCCCTTCAGAGAGTCCGCGGTTGGTGCAAGCGGATGGGAGCAATGCCTGATACTGGCCCCCGAGCGGTCGGCTCAACGGCGAGCGGGAAATTTCCGCCCTGCCTGGTAAAGCCGGACGGAAGCCCACCGTGAGCGGGGTAGGCATTGTTCGATGCCGACGAGGGGGGCGGCCCTGGCCGTCAACAAGAGTGGTACCGCGGAAGCAAACTATACGCTTTCGTCTCTTGCAAAACCATTTGGGTAGCGGAGACGAAGGCGTTTTTCTTTGTCTCCCCGAAGCGACAAGGAGGCTGAAGACGATGAAACTTGCATTTTCCACCCTGGGCTGTCCCGATTTCGACTGGCCGGATATCTATTCCATGGCCAAGGACCTGGGCTTTGACGGCATTGAAATGCGCGGACTGGGGGACGACCTGTTCGCCGTGAACGCCAAGCCCTTCCGCCCGGACCAGATCGACAAGACCATTGCGCTGCTGGCGCGTATGCACCTGACCATTCCCTGCCTGTCCTCGGGCTGCGTGCTCAAGGATACGCAGAACTGGCCCGATACCCGGGCGGAGATAGGGGAATACATCCGCCTGGCCGCCCGGCTGGGCTCCAGCTACATCCGCCTGCTGGCCGACCGCAACGCCGACAAGGAGGGCGAGGTGGACGACGAGGTGGTGCTGGCCCACCTCAAGGAGGTGCTGCCCCTGGCGGAGGAAAAGGGCGTGATGCTCCTGCTGGAGACCAACGGCGTGTATGCGGATACCGCCCGCCTGCGGGATCTGCTGGTGCGCGCCGAGAGCGACAGCGTGGGCGCATTGTGGGATTTGCATCATCCCTACCGCTTTGCCGGGGAAAGCCCCGAGCTCACCGTGCAGAACCTGGGCGTGTATATCAAGTATATCCACATCAAGGACTCCGTCATGGAAAACGGCAAGGTGTCCTACCGCCTGATGGGCGAGGGCGACCTGCCTGTGGACGCCATGATGCGCGCCCTGCGCTCCATCAATTACGAGGGCTTCGTGTCCCTGGAGTGGGTCAAGAAGTATATGCCCGACCTGCGCAACGCGGGCATCGTGTTCCCGCACTTCGCCAACTTCATGGCTCAGTACCTGGCCCAGAGCGGCGGCAGCCACCGCCTTCAGGATAACCTGCGCAAAACCGGCAAGTACGTCTGGCCCAAGGAGACCCTTATCGACATGACCTTCCCCCAGGTGCTGGACCGGATGGTGGACGAATTCCCCGAGCAGTACGCCTTCCGCTACACCACCCTTGATTATACCCGCACCTACGCCCAGTTCCGGGACGATGTGGATACCTTCGCCCGCAGCCTCATCGCCATGGGCGTCAAGCCTGGGGATCATGTGGCCATCTGGGCCACCAACGTGCCCCAGTGGTACATCACCTTCTGGGCGACCACGAAAATCGGCGCGGTGCTGGTGACGGTGAATACCGCCTACAAGGTTCACGAGGCCGAGTATCTGCTGCGCCAGAGCGACACCCATACCCTGGTGATGATCGACGGCTACAAGGACAGCAACTATGTGGAGATCATCCACGAGCTGTGCCCCGAGCTGAAAAACCACCCCAAGGGCCGGCCGCTGCATACCCGCCGCTTTCCCTTCCTGCGCAACATCATCACCATCGACAGCGACCAGCCCGGCTGCTGGACCTGGGAGGAAGCCATCGCCCAGGCGCAGAAGGTGGGCGTGGAGGAAGTGTGGCGCAGGGCTGCCGCGGTGAGCAAGCACGATGTGTGCAACATGCAGTATACCTCCGGCACCACGGGCTTCCCCAAGGGCGTGATGCTCACCCACTACAACGTGGTGAACAACGGCAAGGCCATCGGCGACTGCATGGATTTGTCCACAGCCGATAAGATGATGATCCAGGTGCCCATGTTCCACTGCTTCGGCATGGTGCTGGCCATGACCGCCTCCATGACCCACGGCACTACCATGTGCCCCATCCCCGCCTTCAGCCCCAGCAAAGGCCTGGACTGCATCAACCGGGAGCAGATCACCTGCTTCCACGGGGTGCCCACCATGTTCATTGCCATGCTGGGCCACCCGAACTTTGCCAAGACGGATTTCAGCCACATGCGCACGGGCATCATGGCCGGCAGCCCCTGCCCCATCAAGGTGATGCAGGAAGTGGTGGAGAAGATGCACATGCCCGAGATCGTCATCACCTACGGGCAGACCGAGGCCAGCCCCGGCTGCACCATGTCCAAGACCACCGACTCCATCGAGGCGCGGGTGAACACCGTGGGCGCGGCCATGTTTGGCGTGGAATGCAAGATTGTGGATCCGGAAACCGGCGCCGACCTGCCGGATAACGTGGACGGCGAATTCGTGGCCCGGGGCTACAACATCATGAAGGGCTACTACAAGATGCCGGAAGCCACCGCCGTGGCCATTGACAAGGACGGCTGGCTCCACACCGGCGACCTGGCCCGCCGGGACGAAAACGGCTACTACAAGATTACCGGGCGCATCAAGGACATGATCATCCGCGGCGGCGAAAACATCTACCCCAAGGAGATTGAGGATTTCATCTATACCCATCCCAAGGTTCAGGACGTGCAGGTCATCGGCGTGCCCGACAAGCAGTATGGCGAGGAGATCATGGCCTGCGTCATCCTCAAGCCCGGGGAGAGCGCCACCGTGGAGGAGATCCGCGAATTTGTGGCCACCCACATGGCCAAGCACAAGACCCCGCGGTACGTGACCTTTGTGGATTCCTTCCCCATGAACGCGGCGGGGAAGATCCTGAAATACAAGATGCGCGAGCAGGCCGTGGAGATGCTGCATCTCCAGGCGGATAACGCCATCGAGACCGCGTAAGCGAAGGCTTTTTTCCACCGGCGGGGGATACAGTCGCCGCAGGGCGCATTGACATCCCCCGCCGCTGTGCTATAATACCTTTTGACAGACGAATAAGCAGATGCGGCCGTACCGTTGGTACGACGCGCCGCCGGGTGGGCGCGCGTCAAGGGAACCGGATGCGATCTCCGGACTATCCCAGTAACCGTGAAGCGGACAAGGGGGCATAGCCACTGTTCCAGTTGGAATGGGAAGGCGCCCCGGCGAATGATGCCAAGTCGGGAGACCTGGCCGCATCCAAGCACCAACAATCCTCCTGGGGATGGGGGTCGGCTAGCTGCGCGCGGGAAAAACGCGGGCGGCGGTTCAGCTGTGCCTTGCTTTGCGGAGGGACGGCTTTTTTCGTGCGGGAAGGGCCGTGCGCCGCCCGTCTGATCTTATTTTTCGGAGGGATTGTATGATCCGTCGTTTCCTTTCCCTGTTGCTGGCGCTCGCGCTGTGCCTGGCGCTGCCCCTGGTGGCCAACGGCGAGGACGCCGCCCTGACCGTGACCGACATGATGGGCCGGGAGATCGTCCTGGAGGAGCCGGCCCAGCGGGTGGTGGCGCTCACCGCCGCAGACTGTGAAATCATCTACGCCCTGGGCGCGGGGGACCTGCTGGTGGGCCGCGGCGCCTACTGCAACTATCCCCAGGAGGTGCTGGACATCCCCGCGGTGGATTCCGGCGCGGAGACCAACCTGGAGCAGATCCTTGCCCTGGAGCCCGACGTGCTGATCATGGCCGCCATGGCCCAGACCACCGAGCAGGTGGAAGCCCTGGAGAACGCCGGGGTGAAGGTGGTCGTTTCCAACGCCCAGGACATCGCGGGCACCTATGATGCCATTGCGCTCATCGGCGCGCTGTGCGGCAAGGAGGAAGAGGCGGCGGCGCTGACAGCGGAGATGCAGTCCGCCTTCCAGGCCATTGCCAGCCGGGCCAAGGATGCGGGAAAAACCGTGTATTTTGAGGTGTCTCCCCTGGAGTGGGGGCTGTGGACCGCGGGCAAGAACACCTTCATGGACGAGCTGGCTTCCCTTTGCGGGCTGACCAACGCCTTTGCGGACGTGGAGGGCTGGGCGGAGATCTCCCAGGAGCAGGTGCTGGAGCGGAACCCCGACTACATCGTCACCAACACCGTGTACAGCGGCGAAGGCCTCACCCCGGCGGAGGAGATCGCCTCCCGGGCGGGCTGGGAGGACGTAACGGCGGTGCGGGAAGGCGCCATCTACAACGCGGACAGCGACATGGTTTCCCGTCCCGGCCCGCGCCTGGTGCAGGCGGCGCAGGAGCTGTACGCCTTTGTTTACGGCGAGGCCGCGGCGGAGGAGTGAGGACAGGCGCGGGGGTTAAGGCGTGGCAACGCCCTGGCCCCGCGCGCTTTTTTTGATGCTGGCTCCGCGGAGCGGAGCGCTAATAGGCTGGGAGGAATGTTCCATGGCCCGGAAACTGCTCTGGTGGGGCCTGCCGCTGGCGCTGCTGGCCACCATGCTGCTGTGCGTGTGCGCGGGCAGCGTGCCCATGTTCCCGGAGGAGACGCTGCGGATCCTCTGGCGGGGGCTTACAGGGACGGAGGCCGGTGGCTCCGGGGAGGCGATCATTTTGCGGGTGCGGCTGCCCAGGGTGCTCTGCGTGGCGCTGACAGGTGCCTCCCTTTCCCTGTGCGGGGCGGCCATGCAGGGGTTGCTGCGCAATCCGCTGGCGGACGGCTCCACCCTGGGGGTATCCTCGGGAGCCTCCCTGGGAGCAATTGTGGCCATTGTGCTGGGGGTGCAGTTCCCCGGCCTGCCCTTTGCGGGCACGATGATTCTGGCCATGCTCTTCGCCTTCGGTTCCCTGGCGCTGATTCTGGCCCTGGCCTACGCCCTGGACCGCAGCCTGTCCACGGGAACCATTATACTCATCGGCGTGGTATTCTCGATGTTTGTTTCCAGCCTGATCAACCTGCTGATCACCTTCGCCGGAGATAAGGTGAAATCCATCACCTTCTGGACCTTGGGTTCCCTGGCTGGAAGCACCTATGTCAACGCCCTGACGCTGCTGGTGGCGCTGGCGCTTTGCGGCGGCGTGCTGCTGGCCCAGGGCGGCGCGCTGAACGCTTTCGCCCTGGGGGAGGAGCAGGCGCAGCACCTGGGGGTCGCCGTGAAGCGGGTGAAGCTGACGGTGATGGCGGCGGTGTCGGTGCTGCTGGGGGTATGCGTATCCATCGGCGGCGCCATCGGCTTTGTGGGACTGGTGATCCCGCACATGACGCGCCTGGTGCTGGGGCCGGACCACCGCCGGCTGCTGCCTGCGTCCCTGCTGGGGGGCGCGGTGTTCCTGCTGCTGGCGGACCTGGTGGGGCGGACGCTGCTCAGCCCCATGGAACTGCCCATTGGCGTGGTGACCTCCCTGGTGGGCGCGGTGGCCTTCCTGGGAATCTTTTACCGGTCCAGAAAGCGGGGAAGCATATGCTGAAGGTTCGGGAGCTCACCGCCGGGTATGGGGAGCAGGCGGCGGTGCGGTCGGTTTCCTTTACCCTGGAGGAAGGACAATGGCTGATGATCTGCGGCCCCAACGGCGCGGGAAAGTCCACCCTGGTGAAGGCGGTCACGGGCGCGCTTCCCTTTCAGGGGGCGGTGACGCTTTGCGGCCAGGATCTGCGGGGCATGAAGCCTGCGGCGCTGGCCCGCCGGGTGGCGGTGCTTTCCCAGCAGGCGCGGGTGGCGTATGACTTTACGGTGGAGCAGGTGGCGGCGCTGGGCCGCTACGCGCACCGGCGGGGCTTCCTGCGCCCGCAGGATCCGGAGGGCGAGGAGCATATCCGCCGGGCGCTGGCTGCCGTGGGCCTGGAGGATAAGCGCGGCCAACGGCTGAGCGAGCTGTCCGGGGGCGAGGCCCAGCGGGCGTTTCTGGCGCAGGTGTTCGCCCAGGATCCGGAGCTGCTGGTGCTGGACGAGCCTGCCAATCACCTGGACGTGACCTATCAGCGGCAGATTTTCGACCTGATCGACTGTTGGCGGCAGTCCCCGGGCCGGGCGGTAATGGCCGTGGTGCATGACCTGAACCTGGCACGGCGGTATGGTACCCACGCGCTGCTGCTGGATCGTGGCATGACGGCGGCCGCCGGGGAAATTTCCGCGGCGCTGACCCGTGAACGCCTGGCCGCCGTCTACGGCATGGACGTGCTGGGGTGGCTGCAGGAGATGCTGCGCCGGTGGGAGGAACCATTGACAGAAAATCAACAAATTTTGTAAAAAACACTTTTCAACCCGATGGAAAACGGGTATACTGTTCCCGTCCGGCAAACCCAAGCGGCGACGTGCGGCGGAGGCGGACAATGCGTACAGACTCCTGATTGAGCGCCCGGGGCGGACCCAGGCGCAAGATGGGAAAGGGGGACAAAAGCGATGCGGCGTATGATAGGCGTCCCCTAGCAAGATGCGGGGGGACGCCTTTTTCCGGAACCGGCAGATGGAGGCATGAATCATGGAAGGCATGCGATTGGGTTTCGTGGGCATCGTAATCGAGGAGCGGGCCGTGGCCGGGAAGGTCAACGAGGTGCTCTCGGCCTTCGGACACATGATCCGCGGCCGCATGGGCTTGCCTGACCCGCAAACGGGACGGGGCGTGATCAGCCTGATTGTGGAAGGAAACAACGATCAGTTGGGGGCGATGACCGGCCGGCTGGGCAACCTGCCCGGCGTTACGGTGAAAAGCGCCCTGATCAGCCAGAAAACAAAAACGGAAAAGTGAGGAGAATCAACCATGAAAAGATTTTTTTCGGCCCTTCTGGCGCTGTGCCTGACGCTTACCATGAGCGCCTGCGCCGTGGCGGAGGACGACGCCGTGCGGGTGTACGCCCTGATGGGCCCCACGGGCATCGGCATGGTGCAGATGATGGATCAGAACGATGGAACCTATGCCTTTACCCTCTCCGGCGCGCCGGATGAGGTGGTGGCCGCCGTGGCCAGCGGCAATGCGGATATCGCCGCCGTGCCCACCAACCTGGCCGCCACCCTGTACCAGAAGACCAGCGGCAACGTGCAGCTATTGGCCCTGAACACCCTGGGGGTGCTGTCCATCCTCACTAGCGACGAGAGCATCCAGTCCGTGGAGGATCTGGCGGGCAGGACTGTTTATGCCACCGGTCAGGGTTCCACGCCTGAATATGTGCTTGCGTACATTCTCGACGCTTATGGGCTGACGGACAGCGTGACCGTGGAGTACAAGGCGGAGCACGCGGAACTGGCTACCCTGGCCGCCGCGGGCCAGGTGGATATCGCCATGCTTCCCGAGCCCAACGTAACCAGCGTGCTCATGCAAAACGATCAGTTCCGCATTGCCCTGGATGTGACGGAGCTGTTCAACCAGGCCGCCGCGCTTAAGGGCCAGGAGAATGCGGTGATGTCCATGGGCGGCGTCGTCGTGCGCAAGGATTTTGCCCAGGCCCATCCGGAGCAGGTGGAGGCCTTTATGGAAGCCTACGCGGCCAGCGTGGCGTTTGTCAACAGCGACGTGGAGGCCGCCAGCCAGATGGTGGAGGCCCAGGGCATCATGCCCAAAGCGGCGGTGGCCGCCAAGGCCATTCCCAACTGCCACATCGTCTTTGTGGCGGGCGAGGAAATGAAGGCGCAGATTGAGCCCTTCTTCCAGGTGCTCTATGACGCCAACCCCGCTTCCGTGGGCGGCGCGCTGCCGGATGCGGACTTCTACTACATAGCGGAGTAAATCCGAGATTTTTCCTGCCCCCGGTGGGGGATTCCTGCCGGGGAGCGCCGGAGGGGCTCGGGCCTCTCCGGCGCTTTTTCAACGAGATCGTCCTGCGCTCGGGAGAGACGCAGGGCAGGAGACTCCTTGCGCAGGCGCGGCATGCTGCTTGCGAAAAAACACTTTACCGGAGCTGTTTGCGGCGGCTCCATCAAGCAGGAGGGCGAGGTCATGGTGAAGCGTGTGGCGCGGCGGGCGCTGCTTCCGGCAGCGTTCTGGCTGGCAGTATGGGAACTGAGCTACCTGGCGGTGGGGCAGGACCTGCTGTTGGCTTCACCGGGGCAGGTAGCGGCCTATCTGGCGGGGGGCATGGACGCAACCTTCTGGAGCTGCGTGGGCATGACCCTGGCGCGCACGGGGGCGGCCTATGCCCTGGGCGTGCTGCTGGGCGTGGCCCTGGCGATACTCTGCCATGCCCTGCCGCTGCTGGGGGATCTTCTTCGCCCGGCGCTGGCGGTGGTGCGGGCCACGCCGGTGGCGTCCTTCATTATTCTGGCGCTGGTGTGGCTATCCTCGGGGAGCGTGCCCATTCTGGCGGGGGTGCTGATGGTGGCGCCGGTGGTGTATGCCAACGTGACCCAGGGCATCGCCTCGGCGGATCCGCAGCTGATGGAGATGGCGCGAATGTTCGGCTGGAAGCGCGTGAAGGTATGGCGGCGCATCTTGCTGCCCTCCGCGCTGCCGCCGTTTCTGGCCGCCTGCGAGGCCTGCGTGGGCATGTGCTTCAAGGCCACCATTGCCGCGGAGGTGATCGGCGTGCCGCGCAACGCCCTGGGCACGCAGCTTTACCATGCGAAAATCTATCTGCAAACCGACGCGCTGATGGCCTGGACGGTGGTGGTGATCCTGCTGAGCATGCTGACGGAAAAGCTGCTTCGGGAAGCCTTGGAAAGGGGGCGGCGGCATGTCCATCACGCTTGAAGGGGTAAGCAAGGCCTTTGGGGAGCGGCAGGTGCTGCGCAATGTGAACCTGACCCTGCCGGAGCGGGGGGCGGTGTGCTTCTTCGGTCCCTCGGGCTGCGGTAAAACCACCCTGACCCGGCTGATTTGCGGCCTGGAAAAGCCGGACGCGGGCAGGATCCTTCGTCCGGCGGGCCTGCGCTTCGCCTGCCATTTTCAGGAGGATCGCCTGCTTCCCTGGTACACCGCGGAGGAAAACCTGCGCCTGGCGCTGGGCAGCCGGGAGGAGGCGCGGCGGTGGCTGGAGCGCACGGGCCTGGAGGATGCCGGAGCGCTCTACCCCGGGGAACTGTCCGGGGGCATGCGCCGACGGGTATCCCTTGCCCGCGCTCTGGGCTTCCCCAGCGATGTGCTGGTGCTGGACGAACCTCTGCGGGAGCTGGATGCCGCCACCTGCCAGCGCATGCTGGAGCTGGTTGCCCGGAGCCGGGGGGAGCGGCTGCTGATCCTGGTCACCCATGATCCCGGACAGGCGGAGGCTTTGGGCTGCCGCATGATCCGGGAACCGTTCGCGCAAGCTGGCCGCGGCTGAGCGCGTGGCCGCTCCTGCCAGCCTTTGCCATAATTTGCGCCCCGCTTCGACGGTGAAAGCACGCATATCGCGGTATGCTGGAGCCAATCGCTGGAGGTGAGGCGTATGGATCAGCAGTCCGTGCCCGTGGCGCGGGGGAAGAAACAAAAGCAGGCTCGGTGGGAGGCCAAGCCCCGGCGCGGCATACGGCCGGAAGCATTGCGGGAGATAAGGCGGATCGCTGCGGAGATGATCGCGCCTTTTCTTTTGGGATTTTCGGAGGTTATGGGCGTGCCCTCGGGGTTGCAGGCGGCGTACCTGGGCGCCATGGCGGTGCGTGGGGAGAGCCTGCTGTGGCCCCTTTGCGGTTGCCTGCTGTCCCTGGGCATGCGGCTGTTGTGGGGGCTGACCACGCCCTGGACGTCGCTGATCAGCTGGGCGGCGATGCTCTGGAGCCCGCGGGTGCTGTTTCGCAAGCGGGTGGAGCGGCTGATGCTGTACACGGGTGCGGCGCTGCTTCCCGGCTTTGTGGCGGCGGTGATCGGCGGCCACCCGGGGGAGATCCTGCTGGGGGGCGCGTCGGTGCTCATGGGCGTTTTCAGCGCGCCGGTGTTTCTGCGGGCATTGATCGCCTGGCATGCCACCGGCGTGGTGGCGCAGACCGAGGATACCGTTAGCCTGTGCTTTTTGCTGGCCATGCTGCTGGGCGGCGGCAGCCGGCTTTCGCTGTTCGGGCTGCAGGCGGGCATGGTGGGAGCGGCCTTCCTGACGGTGGGCGCGGGATATTACCTGGGGAGCGGCGCGGGCACGCTGATGGGGATGCTGGGCGGCGTGAGCATGGCGGCGCAGGGCTATCCCCTGGATCTGGCGGTGGGGCTGAGCGCGGGAGGTTTCCTGGCCGGCCTCACCCGGCGGCGGGAAAGCCCACCCCTAAGCGCCTTCGCCTTTGCGGTGGGGTGCGGGGTGGTGCTGCTGTTTTCCGGGCGGCTTCGGCCGGGTTGGGTCACCGGCGGGCTGCTGGGCGCAGCCGCCCTGGCGCTGTATCCGCCGGTGGGGCGGCAGTGGCTGAGCGACGCTTTCCGGCGGTTCGGCAATGTGCGCCGCCTGGCGGAGGACCAATACGCCGCCCTGTGGCTCACCCGCTGGGAGCATACCATTGAGGAGATGGCGGCGCAGGTGCCCATGCCTTGGGTGGACAGGCCCCCCCACGATACCGCCTGGTGGCGGGGACGGTTGTGCGCCGGTTGCCCCCTGGAAAGCGAATGCCGCTGCCTGGAGGACGCCCGCTCCCTGGCCAAGACGGAGGAGGTATGGGCCCGGCGCGGAGAGGATGAGCAGAGCTTCCTGGAGGCCATGGAGGGGCTGCGGGGGATGGGCTGCGCCCGGCTGTACCTGATGCGGGAACGCATGGCGGCGCTGCGCCGGGAGGATGCGCTGCGCCAGGCGGCGCTGCACCGGGCCGCCTATGAGCGGGAAATGGTGCGCACCCATCTGCTAGCCGCCTCCGGCGCGGCCAAGGCGCTGGCGGAAATCTCCACCGGCGAGGACTGGTGGGAGGCGATGATGATTCGCCGGGTGCAGAGCGCCCTGGGGGAGCGCTCCTTTCCGGCGGAGCTGCTGTTTGCCCGGCGGCTTCGGGGCCGCGCCTGCCTGGGCTTTCGGGAGGTGGCCACGCTACCCCTGGGCCGGGTGGAAGAGCAGCTTCGCCAGCTGATGGAGGAAGAGGTGGGGCTGCAGCTGGAGCCGGCGCGCCGGGAGGAGGGCGTGCTGGTGTTTGACGAGCTGGCGCCCTGGCGGGTGGAGGCGGGCTGGGCCGCCAAAGCCCTGGAGGAGGATATGGACATGATGGGCAACGGGGACGCGGTGCTCATGGCCAGGCTGCCGGACGGGCGCTTTCTGGGGGCGCTGTCCGACGGTATGGGCCACGGCCTTCACGCCCACATGGAGAGCACACGCACCCTGGAGCTGCTGCGGCTGTGCCTGCAGGCGGGCTACACCGTGGCGCAGACGCTCACGGCGGTGAACGGCATGATGCTCAGCGCCAACCAGGGGGAGGAATACGCCACGGTGGACCTGCTTGTGCTGGACACCTGGCTGGGCCGGGCGGAGCTGCACAAGCTGGGCGCCTGCTGCAGCGTGCTGGTCTGCGGCGGAAAGGATACGCTGCTGGAGGGCGCCGCGCTGCCCTTGGGCATTCTGGAGGAGGTGGAACCGCTTAGCGCCAGTTTCCAGCTGGAGGAAGGGCAGCAGCTCTTCCTGATGAGCGACGGCATTACCGATCTGATGGAAGAGGACGGCTTGCGGGCGGCCTGCCTGCGCTCCGCCGGAGAGCCCACCGCGGAGGACGCCGCCGCCGCGCTGCTCCAGTGCGCCCTGGACGCCGCCGGGGAAAAAATGCACGACGACGCCAGCTGCGCGGTGATCCGGGTGGCGCACCGGGAAAAGGAGAAGAAACATCCGCAGGATGCGGATTCCAGCGCCGGCAGCGCGTGAACTGCCTGCGAGAGCCGGATAGGCAGCTCGCTTCAATGCCAAGGAGGAACCATATGCGAATGATGTTTGCCATTCCATTTGCCGCCGCCGGCCAGTGCTGGGGCGGCTTTTTCATTGCATGACTGGGCGTGGAGGTCCGTGGGAAACTTCACTGGGAATGCTTTACATTTACGGGGGGACGCTGTATAATAGTGGACAAGTTTTGAATTAAAGGAGATGAACTGATTGGAGTCCGCGCAGGGAAATAGCGGCCAAGGGTGGAAGCAGAAGGCCATTCGGCCGGAGCGAGCGATGGCGGCGGGCTTTCTGGCGCTGATTGTGGCCGGCGGGCTGCTGCTGGCGCTGCCCATCGCCACGGTGAGCCGGCAGAGCATCGGCCTGTTCAACGGCCTGTTCACCGCTACCTCGGCCGTGTGCGTTACGGGGCTGGTGGTGGTGGACACGGGGCTGACTTTTTCGTTGTTCGGCCAATGCGTGCTCATGGGGCTGATTCAGACCGGCGGCCTGGGATTCATGATCTTTGCCACGCTGGTGATGCTGGCGCTGGGGCGGCGGGTGACGCTGCGGGACCGGATGATGATTCGCGAATCCATGAATGCCGCTACCCTGTCCGGCCTGATCCGTCTGACGCTGTGGTATGGGGGACTGGCGCTTGGCATTGAGATGATTGGCGCGGCGCTGCTAAGCATCCGCTTCATACCTTTGTACGGCTGGGGAAAGGGCGTATACTATGGGGTATTCCATGCCATCAGCGCCTTTTGCAACGCGGGCTTTGATCTGTTCGGCAATTATGCCAGCCTTACGGGCTTTGCCCAGGACCCGTTGGTGGTGCTTACCATTGCCGCGTTGATCATTCTGGGCGGCCTGGGTTTTTCCGTGCTGTTCGAGGCGATACGGTGCGTGGGTAATCCGCATAGACTGTCCTTGCATACCCGCTTGGTGCTGGGCATGACGGCGCTGCTGCTGGTGCTGGGCACGGTGTTTTATCTGGCGCTGGAGTGGAGCAACCCGGCCACCCTGGGCGCGGAAGGCATGGGCGTGGGCGGCAAGGTGATGAACGCCTTCTTCCAGTCGGTGACCATGCGCACGGCGGGGTTCAACACGGTGGATCTGGCCGGGATGCGGGAGGCATCCAAGCTGATGTCCGTGATCCTGATGTTCATTGGCGCTTCGCCGGCCTCCACGGGCGGCGGCGTGAAGACTACCACGGTGAGCTTGCTGATTCTGCTGGTGCTCAGCGTGGTCCGCGGCCAGGAGGAGGTCAACGTGATGAAGCGGCGCCTGCCGGTGGATCTGATGCGCCGGGCGCTGGTGATTCTGGTCATCAGCCTGGCGGTGGTGCTGGTGGGCACCATGGTGCTGACCGTGGCGGAAAACGAGGAAAAGGATTTCCTTGACCTTCTGTTTGAGGGCATGAGCGCCTTTGCCACGGTGGGCGTGTCCTCCGCCGGAACTCCCGGCCTGAGCCCGGTGAGCAAGGCGACGCTGATTCCCATGATGTACCTGGGCCGCGTGGGACCGTTGACCCTGGCGCTGGCGCTGGCCCACAGGAGCGGCGCTGCGCCCAAGCATCTGCGCTACCCGGAAGAAAAGATTATGATCGGTTGATGGAGGCAGGCATGAAAAGCATTCGCAAACAATATCTTGTGCTGGGATTGGGACGCTTCGGCGACAGCCTGGCGCGGAATCTGTGCAAGCTGGGCCATGAGGTGCTGGCGGTGGACAAGGATACCGAGCTGGTGGAGGCCCTGGCCCCTTACGTGACCCAGGCGGTCCAGGCGGACGCCACGGAGGAAGCCGCGCTGGAGGCGCTGGGCATCCGTAACTTTGATGCGGCCATCGTGGCCATTGGCAACGTCCGGGACTCCATTCTGGTCAGCGTGTTGTGCAAGGAGGCGGGCGTACCCTGCGTGGTGGCCAAGGCGGTGGACGAGCTTCACGCCAAGGTGCTGCGGAAGGTGGGGGTGGACCGGGTGGTGTACCCGGAGCGGGACATGGGTCTGCGGGTGGCCAAGTCCCTGGTGTCGCCCAACTTCCTGGAGCTGATCGAGCTGGATAATGAATACGCGCTGGTGGAGGTCCGCTGCCCCGAGGATTGGTGGGACCAGTCCCTGCTGGCGTTGAACATTCGCCGCAACTGGGGCGTGAGCATCATCGCCATTCATCGGGGAAAGCAATTTCTGGTGTCCCCGGGGGCGGATGCGATGCTTCGCTCCGGGGACGTGTTGCTGGTGCTCGGCACGCAGAAAGCCATTGACAAGATCAACGAAAAGTGAGGACGCCTATGGAACATGTGGTGGAGCGCGATATGACGGATCCCATGGCCCAGCCCTTCTTTTTCCCCGGCGGGGAGCATGGTGTGGTGCTGATCCATGGTTTTACCGGCAGCAGCGGGCACATGCGCCTGCTGGGCGAGCACCTTCGCGGGGCGGGATTCACCGTCCGGGGAATCAATCTGCCCGGGCATGGCACGCGCCTGGAGGATATGGCCCGCTACACCTGGAAGGATTGGCTGCAATCCGCCAAGCTGGCGGTGGCGCAGATGCAGGAGCAATGCCGCTACGTGAGCGTGGCGGGCTTGTCCATGGGGGGCGTGCTGACGCTGCTCATTGCGGAACAGATGGAGATCACGGCGGCGGCCCCGATTTCCGCGCCCATGGGGGTGCAGAACCGCTTGCTGCCCTTCGCCCGCCTGGGCGCGCTGGTGATGAAAACCACCTACTGGCAGCGGGACCCGGAGCGGGAAAAGCTGCTGGACCAGCGCTATGATTATGGCTATGCGGGCTTTCCCACCAAGTCCGCTGCGGATCTGCTGCATTTGATGCGCCTGGCGCGCCGCAATCTCTATGCCGTGACCTGCCCGCTGCTGGCGGTGCAGTCCCACAAGGATGAGACCGTTTCCGCGGATAGCGCGGAGATCATCGTCAACGGCGTGAGCAGCGAGCGCCGGGGAGTGATGTACCTGGAGGACGTGCCCCATGTGTGCACCATTTCCCGGGAGCACGCGCACATCGCCCAGGCGCTGACGGAGCTTTTCAGAAAGGCGGAAACGGACCGCACGGCCTGAACCTCCGTACGGCGCCAGGCCGAACCGGAGGAAAAAGAAAAAATGCAATTGCTGTAAAAAATCCCTTGACAATCGGACCGTTTTCGTGTATTATATTTCTTGTCGCCGCAAGCGATGCGCAGATCGGAAACGGTCTTGACGCGGGGTGGAGCAGTTTGGTAGCTCGTCGGGCTCATAACCCGAAGGTCGTAGGTTCGAGTCCTACCCCCGCAACCATTCGGCTCCGTAGCTCAGTTGGCTAGAGCATTCGGTTCATACCCGGAGTGTCATAGGTTCGAATCCTATCGGAGCCACTTCTTCTGTCCGTGGGCAATGCCCGCGGATTTTTGTTTTCAGGGGGCGTTCGCCGGTTCTCCCGCGAAAGGGGGCCGCCGGCGGAAAGCGGGAGGGAATACGGCATATGCGGCTTACGCTGATTCAGCCCAGGCAAAATGAACTCTACGATTTTTCCCATCCGGAAAGAAGATTCACGGCGGAACAGGCGCGCCGGGGCGCAGCGGAGATGGTGGAACAGACCTTTGCGCTGATGGAGCAAGCCCCGGCCACGGATCTGGTGGTCACATCGGAGGCGGTGAATTTTCCTGGCCTGGAAAAGCAGCTCCCCGTGCTTTATCCGCAGCTGATCGAGCAGGGACCGCTGCTGGAACGCTTTGCGGCCTTTGCAAGGGCGCGGCGCTGCTATGTGGCGGCCGCGCATTATGCGGTGGACGGCGGCGTTCGGAACCGTTTGACGGTGTTTGACCGCCAGGGGGAAATCGTTGGCAGCTACGACAAGGTGCATCTGGCGGGGGAGGAGCAGCGCTCTTTGACCGCCGGGGACAGCTATTGCGTGGTGGAGACGGATTTCGGGCGCATGGGCCTGTGCATCTGCTGGGATATGCAGTTCCCAGAGGTGTGCCGCCATTACGCCCTGGCAGGGGCGAGGCTGGTGATCTGTCCCACCTGGGGCTGGGAAAGCATCTATGCCCATGCCCGCGCCTATGAGAACGGCATCTTTGTGGCGGGGGCCATGTCCGTGCCATATCGGGGAGGCATTGCGGGAATACGCACCCCCAGCGAGGCCGTGGCCCCGGATGGGACGGTGCTGGCCTGTGCGGATGGGGCCGCGGCCCAGCAGCTGACAGCGGAGCTGGACCTGGCCGCCATGGAGGAGCTGCATGCCCTGCGCATGCATGACCGCCGGCCGGACACCTACGGCGCGTTGGTCCAACACAAAGCATAACGCCCGTGACCGAAAGAATCACGGGCGTCAAATTGCAGTGTGCCGATGGGTTTCGCGGGCTCAGCCTATGCCGGTAAATGTATCCTGCCAGCGCACGGTGAGCCTGTCGCCGTCAAAGGTCATGGGCAGCAGGCTGTAGCCGGAGTGGCGCAGCTCGAGGGGCTTCCAATGGTCCAGCATCAGCCAGTAGCGGTCGCCGTCCTGGAGAATCCAGGTGCTCTGGCCGCCAAAGGTCTGGCGGTAGCCGGGCCCCTCGCAGGGGTTGTCGATGAGCTTCATGTCCATGCACAGCTCCCGGCAGGTGGCGTACAACGCGCTGTTGGGCTGCCAGCCTGTGCAGCCGGAGGTGACGCAGTAGTGGAGTCCGCCGTGGTAGCACAGCGCCGGAGCCTCCCGCTCCTGGTTGATCATCTGCGCGAAGCAGCGGCCGGTGAAGTCCAGGCCGTCCGGGGTGAGCTCGGAGAAATACAGCGTCTTGTTCCAATCGCCGCTGTGCACCAGGAATTCGCCGCCGCTCACCGGATCGTGGTAGAGGGTCATGTCGCGGCAGTCCCTGCGGTTGGGGGGCGCCGTGCGCACGAAGCGGAACGGTCCCACGGGGCTGTCCGCCACCGCGCAACCCGCCTGGGCGAAGGTGTAGTCTGCGCTGTCCGCGTGGAACCACAGAACATACTTGCCGGTATGCGCGTTGAAAAACACCTTGGGCCGCTCCAGCACCCGGCCAGGGTGCAGGGGATGGGACGGATCCCCCGGCACGGCGGGCAACACCACGCCCTCGTGCTTCCAGTGCAGCAAATCCGGGCTGGAGTAGCAGGATACCCCTACCACATCCACCCGGGAAAGGGGTAGGCCGTTGCGTTGACAGTTCTCGGCGTCCTTGTTTTCCCCGTACCAATACCAGGTATCGCCAAAGCGGGCGATCATGCCGCCGTGGGCCTGAATCGGGTTGCCGTCCACATCCAGCCAGCAGGTGCCGTTGCGATGCTCCATGATGATCCTCCTCTTATGCGCCGTGGGTGCGCGGGCATTGTTTTTGCCAGTTTTCCCGGGTGAGACACAGTTTCAGCAGGCTGCCGGATTCTCCTGTGGGCTGAAAGCCTGCTTTTTGGTGAATGGCTAGGGCGGGGGCGCGCGACGCCTCGAAGCAGTTCCAGAGACAATTGATTTCCGGATGCTGGAAGGCCAGGCTGGCCAGCAGCTGCAAGCCCATGAGACCGTAGCCTTTGCCACGGTGAGCGCTGTGAATGACGACGCCGATTTCCGCGCCGAAGCCGTGCCAGCTGATTTCGCCCACGGGTTGTCCCTGCGGGGTCAAAAGATAAGCGCAGAAGCGCTCCGGGGCGCGGCCAGTCCAGCGCTCCAGCCAGGCGGCCCAGCGCTCCGGCGGAAAGGCGATGCAACCGTCGGGCGGGGCCCAGGGGGCGTTGTAGGCCATGGTTGCCGGGTCGCTGAGCATCGCCTGACGGAAAGGCATTTCCGCCAGGCTGGCTTCCTTCCACTGGAGCACGGGCATCACCTCCGGGCGCTTACAGGGCGGCGCGGCCCTGGTCGATGGATTGCTGCACCATGTCCGGGGCGGGCGCGCCGGGAATGCGGCGGCGCTCCACGCAGGCCAGCATGCTCAGGTCGTCGAACACGTCCGCGTCAAAAGCGGGATGAAAGCTGCGCAGCTCCTCCAGGGTGAGGTCCAGCAGGGCCTTGTTCTCCTGGAGACAGTGGGCCACCAGCTCGCCCACCACCTTGTGGGCGTCACGGAAGGCCACGCCCTTGCGCACCAGATAATCAGCGCAATCGGTGGCGTTGGTGAAGCCGCCGGAAGCGCCCTGCGCCATGACATCCTTGCGGAAGGTGACGGCGCGCAGCATGGCGGTGAACACCGTCAGCCCCTTCACAAGGGTATCCCGGGCGTCGAAAAAGGCTTCCTTGTCCTCCTGCATGTCCTTGTTATAGGCCAGGGGCAGGCCCTTCATCACCGTGAGCAGAGCCATCAGGTCGCCGTAAACCCGGCCCGTCTTGCCGCGGATCAGCTCGGCCACGTCGGGGTTCTTCTTCTGGGGCATGATGGAGGAGCCGGTGGCGAAGGCATCGTCCATTTCCACAAAGTGGAACTCGCCGCTGCTCCACAGAATCAGCTCCTCGCAAAAGCGGCTCAGGTGCATCATGCAAATGGATGCGGCGGCAAGGTATTCCAGCAGAAAGTCCCGGTCGGATACGCCGTCCAGGCTGTTCTGGGTGATCTGGGAGAAACCAAGCATCTCCGCCACACGCTCCCGGTTCAGCGGATAGGTGGTGCCAGCCAGCGCGCCGGAGCCCAGGGGCATCACGTCCGCGGAACGGTACGCCGCCGCAAATCGGGCGCGGTCCCGCAGGAACATTTGGAAATAGGCCATCATGTGATGGGCCAGGGTGATGGGCTGGGCCTTTTGCAGGTGGGTGTAGCCAGGCATGATGGTGTGGAGGTTGTCCTGGGCGATGTCCAGCAGCGCCTCCATCAGGTCGGTGAGCATGTGCTGGGTCTCCTGGCAGGCCAGCTTGGCGTACATGCGCACATCCAGGGCCACCTGGTCGTTGCGGCTACGGCCGGTGTGCAGCCGCTTCCCCGCCTCGCCAATGCGCTGGGTCAGCAGGGTTTCCACGTTCATGTGGATGTCCTCCGCGTCCACGTGCCAGGCGATTTTGCCGGCCTTGACGTCCGCCAGGATGTCCCGCAGCCCGGCAACGATGCGCTCGGCGTCGTCCTGGGGGATGATCCCCTGCTCGCCCAGCATGGTGGCATGGGCGATGGAGCCGGCGATGTCCTGCTCCGCCAGGCGCTGATCAAAGGAAATGCTGGAATGAAAATCGTCCACCAGGCCGTCGGTGGCTTTGCTGAACCTTCCGCCCCACAGCTTCATAAAGGATGGATACCTCCTGCGCGTATACAATATTCACAGCAGGTAGTATACCACGGCTCCAGGCGCCCTTGCAAGGGATGCGCGGAAGGGAAAAACGCGCCCCGCGCATGATTTTTCTCCTGGGCGGAAGTATAAAAAAGGAAGGGGAAGCGAATTTGCCCGACCCGGCCGCGAAAATGCAAAAAACCCTCGCGCACCCCTTGACAATGGAAGGAAAATTGACTACAATAACCATTGTCTGGCAAGTCTACAAGGGCTTGATGCGGACATGCGGGTGTAACTCAATGGTAGAGTTCCAGCTTCCCAAGCTGGCTACGTGGGTTCGATTCCCATCACCCGCTCCAACACCGCATCAATCGCCTGAGTACAGCGGGGAAGCCCCCGCAGTATCGCGTATAGCAAGGAGGTAATTCCCATGGCTAAGGAAAAATTTGAAAGAACAAAGCCGCATGTCAACATCGGCACCATCGGACACGTTGACCACGGCAAGACCACGCTGACCGCCGCCATCACCATGACGCTGGCCCAGAAGGGCGAGGCGC
>DBFBGQ010000108.1:0-9795 GCA_048201975.1 Candidatus Egerieenecus sp.
GCGTACACCCGCCCAAAATAGCTGTCGTCCTCGCCGCCCAGCACGGGCAGCAGGCCATATGCGCCGCTTTGCAGCGCATCCAGGCGCTGGGCATCCAGGTGAAAGGTCAGCCCCAGCTCCGGCAGGGGCGCGTCGGTGGTGGATGCGGCGGTCTCCTCCGCAGCCGCGGCGCAGCCAAGCAGCATCACCGCGCAAAGCATCCACAGCAGGCAGCGTTTCATCATCATGAGCATTCCTCCGTTCTCTGCATGGGGGTAATCGGAAAAGGCGGCGAAAGACGGTATGCTCCGGCCTTCGCCGCCGATGTCATCAGGGGACCTCTTCCTCGCGTGGCGTAACGCCAACGTAAATTTGCGCCTGTTTCGCCTTGTAGGTGTCCGTATAAAGCAGCTCCCGGGAGATCAGCACGTTATTTTCATAGGTGAGCCGGTAGCTTTCCACCACGTAGCCCTCCCGCGCCTTGCTGACCTGCTGCTCTTCGTCGGTGTAGGTCACGTAGGTCTGATCCTTGTCCTCGATGTACTTGGCCTCCGTGGGCGCGGGGATCACCTCCACCGTTTCGCTCTCCAGCTCGTAGCGGATGTTCCCCAGGTCTTGCCCATAGATGGACACCGTGGCCACCAGGCGCTTGCTGTTGCTTGCGTCGCTCTCCACAGCGGCGGTAATGTAAATGTCATGATCCGTATTGTTCTTGAACACCAGGTCAATTTTCCGTCCGCCGCTCCAATAAACGGTGGCGTCCTCGCCATAGGAGGCGTAGCCCACCGCGTCGGAATGCGGCTCCCGCTCCACGATCTCCATCCCGGCGGTCACCGCCGCCTGATAAACCGTGGTGCTGGCCTGGCACACGCCGCCGCCTATGCCCATGCGGCTCTCCCCGTAAGCGTACTCGACCGCCTCATAGAAGCCGTTTTTCACCGTGCGCTCGCCCACGATGTTGTTGAAGGAGAACTTCTCCCCGGGCTTGAGGATGGTGCCGCTGATCTGTTGGAAAGCGCGGCGGATGTTGTTGTTCCGGTTCTCGGTGCTCTTGTAATCAATGGGCGTCTGCGCTGTGGCGCGCAGCGTCAGGTTGACCTTCAGGTCCTCCACGGTAACGGAAGGTTCAATGGCCTGGGGAACAATCTCCACGTCCCCGCTCTCCATGGTGGACACCATGCGGTAAAGCTGTTCCTTCAGCGGCTCCGTATCCAGGTAGCGCCCCTTTACCTCCTGCTGGAAGGTGAAAGGATAGGACAGGCTGGGGTCAAAGGTCAGCAGCTGCGCATCCTGGGGCGCCCGGTACACGTTGTACTCAATATCCTGCAGGATGCTGTCAATGATGCTGGTATCTCCGCTGGGCGTGGCGGTATAGGCTTCGAAGGGCGTTTCCTCCAGCGCCTCCATGGCCTCCTTGCGCTGATAGATGTCCCCGGTATGCCCTTGGCTCCAGGCCGCGTTCATGGCCTCGGTGATATCCGTGGTCATGCCCAGCTGATCCGCGGTGATCTCCGTTACCAGCTGGCCGCTGAAATATAGCCGCACCTTCCAGGCGCTGTTGCGGGCCTGGGCCTGGGTCTGCACGGCGGAAATGGCCTCTTCCGCGGTCATACCGCCCAGGTGAATGCCGTCCACATACACGCCCTGGCAGAAGACATTATCGTACGCCTGCACCGCGTTGGCCACCGCGGAGTACTGCAAATAGACATACCCGCCATACCCCAGGCCGGCCAGCAGCGCCACCGCCACCAGCATGGCCAGCCAGCGCCTCGGGCCGTGCCGCCGGGGCGGCCGGTTGCCTGCTCCCCGGTTGCCTGTCCCCCGGTTGCCTGCCTCCTTGGCTGGCTCGGGCGGAGTCTGCTGGTAATACCCCTGCGCGGGGTAGCCCAGCGGATTGCCATACATGTCCCGGGCCGGCTGCGCGCCGTTTCCCTCCCCGGACGCATACAAATTTCCCTGCTGGGCGGAGGCCTCCGGGCGGCGGAACCGCCCATCGTAGGCGGGTTGCACTCCCCCCTGATAGCCATAGCGCGGGTCCGGCCCGCCAAAGCTGCCCCGCTCCATGCCATTGTTTCCCGGGCCAGCCGCGGCCGGTCCATATGAAGAAGCCGTTGTATCCTGGCGCTGCTGATACGCCATCGCCGCCGCGTCCATCACGCGGGAAGGCACCGCGGGCACCCGCTGCGCCCGGCGCTTGCGCTCGCCGTCCCCATTGCGGGGCGGCACATAGCCGTTTTGATACACGCCCATCCTCCTTTCCAGCTTTTCTTGTCAAGGGCGGTGACGCCCGTATTTATTCGTCCGTATCCATGCGCGCCAGTAGCGCGTGAACATCTTCCTCCGCCCGGCGCCACAGCGGGACCATTGCGCCCAACTGTCCGTGGCGGTCGGGCCGGGGGGTGTGGAAGTCGCTTCCTCCCGTCACCAGCAGTCCCAGGCTCCGCGTCTGCCGCTCCAGCGCCGCGTAACCACGGGCCGCCTGCGCGGGATGGAACACCTCCACCCCTTGCAGCCCCTGGTCCCGCCACCGGCGCAGCAGCACGGGCACCGCCGTTTCCTCCACCGGCAAAAGCGCCGGATGCGCCAGCACCGGCGTTACGCCGCAACGGTTCATAAGTTCCAGCGCCTCCCGCATGCCAAGGCGTTCCCCCGGCACATAGGCGGGCGCGCCTTCGGCCAGGAAACGGTCAAAGGCCTCCTGCACCGTGGCAACCCAGCCGCGCTCCACCATGGCGCGGGCGATGTGCGCCCGGCCTACGGTGCCCTGCCGCTGCAGGGAAGCCGGCGTCAGAGGATACCCCAGCGCCTCCAGCCGGCGGCAAATCTGCCCGGCGCGCTTTTCCCGCGCCTGCGCCAGCTCCGCCAGGCGGACCCGCAGGGGCTCCGCCCGCCGTCCAGCGCCATAGCCCAGCAGATGCAGGCTGGGCATATCCCGCAGGCTCAGCTCCACGCCGGGGAGCACCCGCAGGGGGAGCTGCAACCCCGACAGCGCCTCCGCGCCGCCCAGCGCATCATGATCGGTGATGGCGATCACTTCCAGCCCTCGCTCCGCCGCAGCCTCCGCCACCTCCCGTGGCGTCCAGACCCCATCGCTGAAGGTGGTGTGGATGTGGAGATCCGCCTTCACACCTGATCGCCGCCGGAGCCGCCCAGGAAAATGCCGTCAGGTATCTCCGGCTTTTCCGGCGGAATCACCGTTTTTTTCTCCTGGGGAGGAATCGTGGGGGCAGGCTGAGGTTTCTCCTTGGCCGCCTCCTCCGCCGGAGGGAGCTCCTGGCCGGACATCAGGGCCACAAACTCCCGCCGGTTCAGCGTCTCCCGCTGCAGCAGGGCGTCCACCAGCGTGTCCAGCTCCTTGCGGTGATCCTCCAGGAGCTTGACCGCCCGGTCATAGCACCGGGCCAGCAGACGCTTCACCTCTCGGTCAATCTGCGCAGCCACTTCCTCGCTATAGGCCCGGGACTGGCCGAACTCCATGCCCACAAAGACCTCCTGGTCGTTGGCCAGGTACACCGTGCCGATTTCCTCGCTCATGCCGTACATGGTCACCATGCGCCGGCAAAGCTCGGTGGCGCGCTTCAGGTCGGAGGAGGAGCCGGTATAGATTTCTCCCAGCCCCACCTTTTCCGCCGCATGGCCGCCCAGGCACATGCAGACCTGGTCCAGCATCTGGCTGCGGCTCATGTTGTCGTGCTCCTCTCCCGGCAGGGACAGCGTGTGACCCGCCGCCTGCCCCCGGGGCACGATGGTGATCAGATGCACTTCGTCGCAGCCGGGGAGCAGATGCCCCACAATGGCATGCCCGCCCTCGTGGCAGGCCACCAGCCGCTTGTCCTTCTCGCTGACCTTGTGGCTGCGCTTCTCCGGGCCCATCTGCACCCGGGCGATGGCGTCCACCAGCAACTGCTGGGTAATCTCCGGCTTGCGTCCCCGCGCCGCAAGGATCGCCGCCTCGTTCATCACATTCTCCAGCTCCGCGCCGGTGGAGAAGGGCATGCGCTTGGCCACGTTGTCCAGGTCCACGTCCGCGGCCAGCTTCTTGCCCTTGCTATGCACCTTCAGGATGGCCACCCGGCCCGCCTGATCGGGGTAGTTCACCGTCACCTGCCGGTCGAAGCGGCCGGGGCGCAGCAACGCGGGGTCCAGGATATCCCGGCGGTTGGTGGCCGCCATGACAATGACGCCCTCGTTGATGTCGAAGCCGTCCATTTCCACCAGCAGCTGATTCAGCGTCTGCTCCCGCTCGTCATGGCCGCCGCCCAGGCCCGCGCCACGATGCCGGCCCACCGCGTCGATCTCGTCGATGAACACGATGGAGGGCGCCGCTTTCTTCGCCTGGTCAAACATGTCCCGCACGCGGCTGGCGCCCACGCCCACAAACATTTCCACAAAGTCGGAGCCGGAAATGGAGAAGAAAGGCACGTTGGCCTCCCCGGCCACGGCCTTGGCCAGCAGGGTTTTCCCCGTGCCGGGAGGTCCCACCAGCAACACACCCTTGGGAATGCGCGCGCCCATGGCCAGGTAGTTTTTCGGATTGCGCAGGAAGTCCACCATTTCCTGGAGCTCTTCCTTTTCCTCGTCGGCGCCCGCCACATCGGCAAAGGTAACCTTGTTGCGTCCGGGCTCGGACATGCGCGCCCGGCTTTTGCCAAAGTTCATCACCTTGCTGTTCCCGCCGGTCTGGGAACGCATCAGCAAATACCACAGCCCGACAAACAGCAGCGTGGTCACAATAAAGGGCAGGAAACTCAGCCACCAGGGCGTTTCCACCGGCGGCAGATAGGAAATGGTGAAGCTCAGGTCGCTCACCGAGACCTCGTCCAGGCTTTTCCCTTCCTTTGCCGCCTGCATCTGCCGGACGGTCAACAGGAAATCGTCGCCAATGGTGGTCTCAAAGTCATAACGCTGGTCCGGGAATTGGGAGGCTGGAATGCTGGAATCCTTCACCAGGCCCACCAGCTCGTTATCCCGTATGGCCACCTGCGCCACCTGATCGTTGGCGATCATCTCCAGCAGCGTCGAATATTCTATGCGCCTGCTGACATTGGACATCATGCCGCCGTTCAGCATCAAGGCCAACAGGATCAGCACCACCAGCACGGTGGCATAACCCATAAAGCCCCTGGATGACTTCTTCAAAATCGGAGCCTCCTTAAATCGTCAATTCAAGTGCCATTATAACACACCGGCCCCATGAAATGCAAACCGGGAAACGCCTGTTTCGGCGCTTCCCGGGTCAAAAAACGTGTAAACTTTTCTGGCGGCGCGCCCTGGCCCAGGCAGCGGCAAGCGCCGTCTGCCCCCGGCTCCGCTTCGCCCTTACTCGCCCCCGTAAATGCGGGGCTGCAGCACGCCGATATCCGGCAGATTCCGGTACTTCTCATCATAGTCCAGGCCATAGCCCACCACAAACTCGTCCGGAATGGTAAAGCAAAAGTAATCCGCTTTCAGCTCCACCCGGCGGCGGGCCGGCTTGTCCAGCAGCGTCACGATGCGGATGGACGCCGCTCCCCGGTCCTTCAGGTATTGCTTGAGGTAATTCAGTGTCATGCCGGAGTCCACGATGTCCTCCACAATCATCACGTCCTTGCCCGTGATGTCCCGGTTCAGGTCCTTGAGCACCTGCACCACGCCCGATGTCTTCGTGGCGCTGCCATAGCTGGAAATCGCCATGAATTCCGTGGTCAGCGGCAGGTCAATTTCACGGATCAGGTCGCTGTAGAACACCACCGCGCCTTTCAGAATGCCGATGAGCACCGGCTCCTTGCCCGCATAATCCGCGGTAATCCGCGCCCCCAGGGCCTTCACCGCCGCCTGAATCTCCTCCCGGGTCACCAGTACCTTCACCAAGTCCTGATACATTTTCGCGTCCCGTTCCATGTCGTTGCTCCTCTCCCCATGTCAGCCGTCCAGCCAGGGCAGATATCCGTCCCAGCGCAGCATCCATAAATGTTTGTTTTCGTCAAGGGGCGGCAAATTTCCTGCCGTTACCCCCGCGATCAGCAGCGCCTCCCCGCCGCGGCACACCATGGGCACCCGGTCCCGGAAGGCCGCGTCCACCTTGCGGTCGATCAGCACATCCTGCACCCGCTTTGCGCCGCCGCCCCCAAAAGGTCGCAGCCAATCCCCTGTGCGCCGAAAACGCAGCACGCACCCCCGCAGCGCTTCCTCCGGCACGGCCTGCATCCGCTTGCCATCCCCCGTGCCGTCCCCCCGCCGCCAGGGAAGCACGCGCAATTCCACCAGGCCCAGGGCATAGCGCCCCTCCTCCGCCCGCAGAGGGATCTCGGCCCACCGCGGAGGCTCGGGAGGCGTAGCGTGCGCAAAGCGGTACCCCCGCTCGCCATGCCAGCCGCCGGGCAGGTTGCATCTTCCCCCCTGCGGACCCGTCAACACCCGCATCCACGCGGCGGTCTGCTCCGCGTTCAGCCCCGCCTCTCCCGGCGCCAGGCTGCGCCACCACCGCCGCAGCACCCTCGCCTGCATGGCCGGATGCAGCGCCGTCAGCCCTGCCAGCGGCAGCGCACGCCAGCCCCGATCCTGCCGCTGCAAAAACTGCCCGGCCATTTCCTCCAGCATGGACTGTTCCTGCGCCTGGAGCCGGGCCGCCTCCGCCATTCGGGCCGCTGCCCCCGGCGCCAGGGCCTCCAGCGCAGGCATGACCTCCAGCCGCAGGCGGTTGCGCAGACACATGGGCGCGGCGTTGGTGCTGTCCTCCCGCCAGGATTCCCCAGCCTGGGCAAGCGCCTCCCGAAGGGATGCCCGCCCCACATTCAGCAGCGGCCGGACCAGGGTCAGGCCTTCGCTTTGCCGCAGCGGCCGCATGCCCGCCATACCCACCGGACCGCAGCCCCGCAGCAGATGCTCCAGCAGGGTCTCCGCCTGATCGTCCCGGTGATGCGCCAGCGCGATCACCGAGCAATTCTGCTCCCTGGCCATGGCCGCCAGCGCCTGATAGCGCGCCTCCCGGGCCCAGGTTTCCCCTGCCTGTGCCGGCGGGGACAGGCGAAGGCAGGCGCACGGCAGCTCCAGGCGACGGCACAGCGACTCCACAAAGGCTTGATCCCCGTCGCTCTCCTCCCCCCGCAGGCCATGGTTCACATGCGCGGCACACAGCCGCCAGCCCTCCTGCTGCCGCAGGCGGCACAGCGCCCACGCCAGCGCCACGGAATCCGCGCCTCCGGACAGGGCAATGAGTACCCCCTGACCCGCCAGCGGGCGCATTTGCCGGGAAACCTCCTGGCAAAGGTATTCCAGGGTCATGGTTCATCGCCTCCCGCCAGGATAGAAAAAGGGGAGCCGGCGTTACCCCGCTCCCCGGATTCATCGCATGTCCTTCCGCTGAAACGCCCTTATTCCGCCGCGAAGGGCGCGCCGCAGTAGTTGCACGGCCGGAGATCGGAATGCTCCCCCGGCGTTGAGCTGCGCATATGTAAAGGAAGATTTCAGTGGCTTGTATTTATCCGCAAGGCTTGAGCAGTTGGGGTCCAAATGATAGTACTGGCCGCCGTCCTCGTTGTAGTACAGCAGGGTGCTGGCATCCACCGCCGGCGTAGGCGAAGGCGAAGCCGTGGGCGAGGGGGTGGGCGTATCCAGCTCCTCATTGGTGCTCAGGGATTTGGGATCCACATACCACACGTCATTTTCCTTGAGCATGATGACGGAGAAGCGGTATTTGGAAGGATCGCCGCCATACAGCTTATCAATGGTGGCCACCACGGTGGCCGTGCAGCTGGAGTCGCTGGCGGACCCGGTGATCTTCTCCACCTCGTACTCCTTGGGAACCCGATTGGCCAGGATAACAAACAGCTCCTTGGTGGGATCGTCCACGCTGCTCTGCCAGGACGGCGCGCACAGGGATACCATTTCGCTGGTCTTGTTCACGCTCCAGAAATAGAAGAAGGATTTCAGCTGTGAAACGGCTTCTTCATTGTTCAGCGCAGGGGTGGGCGAGGGCGTAACCTCCTGCAGCGCCATGCCGGGCTCCGGGGTATCGCCGGTCTGGCTCATCATATTGCTAAGGGTTTCGTCGATGGCCGCCTGGCTGTTCGGGTCGCTATTGGCCGGGTTGTTCTGCGCGTCCACGGGGGCGGTCATCAAGGCGCTCACCAGCGCCACCACCGCCGCCGCCGCATAGACAGCCGAAAGCGTCAGCCGTGTGTTGGAGAAAAACATCGGCTTGATCCACAAAAACGCCACGCCCGCCACCGCCAGCACGATGAAGATCCATTTCAGCACGGCGAGGGAGAAGACCATGCCCGCCAGGAACAGGAGCGGCAAAACCCCGAAAAGGACAATTTTGCTTACCAGCTCCACTGGGAAAGGCTTCGCGGGAGCCTTGGGCTGCGCCGGCTGTCCGTAGGGGCCCGGATAAGGCTGACCAGGATATCCCTGCCCATACCCCTGCTGGGGCGGATAGGGCTGCTGGGCATATCCCTGCGGAGGCATGGGCCTCCCCTGAACGGGCGCGCCCTGGGGCGCATAGTAACCGCCCTGGCCCTGGTACCCGGCATTCGTCCCATAGTAGCCGCCCTGGGGATAGCCATAGGGCGCCTGACCTTGGGGCATTTGTCCTTGAGGCATCTGGCCCTGAGGCATTTGGCCCTGGGGAACGCGGCCCTGGGGCGCATAGCCCTGAGGCGCCTGTCCTTGGGTGGCATAGCCCTGGTTGGGATAATATCCCTGAGGGACCTGCCCAGGATAACCGCCCTGGGGCGTGGGCATCCGCTGACCCTGGGCTGGCATTCCCTGTCCAGGCTGCTGGCCGCTCACGGGCTGCTGATAGTTTGGCCGTCCGTTATTCATCCGTATCCCTTTACCTTTCCGCCGTCCCGGGAAATAGACGGCACGGTTCTTGATCGTTTCCACCTTTTCGGTCCATGGGACCGTTCGAAGGGTTACACTTTAGTATAGCACAGAATACATCTTTGTAAACGGCTGCTTCGTAAAAATTGACGCATCTGCGCGCTTGATGTCAAAGAAGGAGCTGCCAAAAGGCAACTCCTTCTTTGAAATATGGCACATGGCCTTTTGCTGGAGCGGGTGATGGGAATCGAACCCACGTGACCAGCTTGGAAGGCTGGAGCTCTGCCATTGAGCTACACCCGCAAGTGGAGCGGTAGACGGGATTCGGACCCGCGACATCCACCTTGGCAAGGTGGCACTCTACCACTGAGCTACTACCGCATGTTCCACCACAAAGGCCGGGTGAGAACCAGAAGACCGTGCGGACAAAGAGACTTGAACTCTTACGCCCGAAGGCACCAGATCCTAAGTCTGGCGCGTCTGCCATTCCGCCATGCCCGCACGTCCAGCCGTCAGAAGGCAGATGGTGACCCATTGGAGATTCGAACTCCAGACACCTTGATTAAAAGTCAAGTGCTCTGCCAACTGAGCTAATGGGTCATGCTTGGCTGGGGTGGCAGGGCTCGAACCTGCGAATGCGGGAGTCAAAGTCCCGTGCCTTACCACTTGGCTACACCCCAACGCAGGTTGTGTGTCCGCCGCCGCAGCGGCAAGTTGAAAAATGGGGAAAAATGGGGTGAGTAGTGGGATTCGAACCCACGGCATCCAGAGCCACAATCTGGCGCTCTACCGCTGAACTATACCCACCATAAGATGGCGCGCCTGAAGGGATTCGAACCCCTGACCCACGGCTTAGAAGGCCGTTGCTCTATCCAACTGAGCTACAGGCGCAAGCCGCATATCAGGGCCCATCCAGGGCTTTGCGCTGCCGGGCCGGCATTGATCCAGCCGCATTGCCTCGCTGACGAGATCAAAGTATAGCAGAAGTTTCCTTTCCTGTCAAGCGTTTTT
>DBFBGQ010000109.1:0-4027 GCA_048201975.1 Candidatus Egerieenecus sp.
GCCCACTGTGCCGGACTGCCATACGCTCATGATACTTCTGTCTTATTCAGTCAAGGTCGGGTCGTATTTGCTTCGCAAATCTCCACCCTTCCCTTGACTTCCTCGCTGCGCTTTGGGTGTAACCTATGTTTGACACTCTTAAAAATTTCGTCGTTCAAGGCCGTAAATTTGTTGACAGCGACGAAAAAGAATGCTATGATTAAAAAGTTGACGGCATACCTTAGACAAGTGCGCCCAAACCGCCTCCGCAAGGGGAAAAACGGGCGCGCAGAAGGAGGCGCAGGACATCATGGAGGCTTTGAAAAACAGCGTCAATCGCGTGGTGGGCACCAAGCAGGTGCTTCGCGGCCTGAAGTCCGGCACCCTTGCCAGGGTCTATGTGGCCAACGACGCGGACACCTTTTTGTACCAGCGAATCGTCACCGCGGCGGAAAGCGCCGGGGTGCCGGTGGTGCGGGTTCCTACCATGAAGGAGCTGGGGCTTCTGTGCGGGGTGGAGGTTGCGTCCGCCGCCGCCGGTATCGCCCGGTGACCGCTTTCCTTTACTGCCTGTAAGTTTCCGAGGGTTGCGGAAATTTATGGATAATTTTCCAGGAGGTGCTTCCATGCCCACGATCAATCAGTTGATCCGTAAGGGACGGGAAAAGGTTGTTGAGCATTCCAATTCGCCTATTCTGCAGGGCTGCCCGCAAAAGCGCGGCGTGTGCCTGAGCGTGAAGACGACCACGCCCAAGAAGCCGAATTCCGCCCTTCGTAAGATTGCCAGAATCCGTCTGACGAACTCCATCGAAGGTACCTGCTACATCCCCGGTATCGGTCACAACCTGCAGGAGCATAGCGTTGTGCTGATTCGCGGCGGCCGTGTGCGCGACCTTCCTGGCGTCCGTTACCACATCATCCGCGGCGCGCTGGATACCGCCGGTGTGGCCAAGCGGATGCAGGGCCGTTCCCTGTACGGCGCCAAGCGCCCGAAGAAGTAAGCTAGCTGCGTCCGACGCTGTCCAAAGCGGAACATAAGCCCGCTGGCGCAGGCTTCCCCCTCCGGGGAACAGGAGGAGGCAAGCGGCGCGCAGACCCTCGGCCTTTCCGTCCGCTCAGAAACGGAGCGGGGCGGCGTGATGCTGACACGCTGCCTGCGGGAGAGGACGCAAACCATCATCACCTTACATCTTTCAAGGAGGGAATCACATGCCCCGTCGCGGATTTATCCCCAAGCGGGAGGTGCTGCCGGATCCTGTCTATGGGACCACGGTGGTCACCAAGCTCATCAATCAGATCATGGAGGACGGTAAGCGCGGCATTGCGCAGAACGTCTGCTATACGGCTTTTGAGACGGTGAAGGAAAAGACCGGCAAGGAAGCCACCGAGGTTTTCCAGGCTGCGCTGAACAACGTGGCGCCCCAGCTGGAGGTCAAGGCCCGCCGCGTGGGCGGCGCCACCTATCAGGTGCCTATCGAGATTCGTCCCGAGCGCCGTCAGACCCTGGCGCTGCGCTGGATTGTCGAATTTTCCCGCAAGCGCGGCGAGAAGACCATGGCCGAGCGCCTGGCCGCCGAGCTGCTGGACGCCTCCAACAACACTGGCGCCGCCGTGAAGCGTAAAGAAGAAATGCACCGTATGGCCGAGGCCAACAAGGCGTTTGCCCACTATCGGTGGTAATGAGCGTTTCAGGATTTACCCCCAAACCAGCCACCGTAGAAAGGAGAGCGATCCACCATGCCTAGAAGCCATCCGCTTGAGCGGCTGCGCAACATCGGCATCATGGCGCATATCGACGCCGGTAAGACCACTACTACCGAGCGTATTCTGTATTATACCGGCCGCACCCACCGTATTGGCGAAACCCACGAAGGCACCGCCACCATGGACTGGATGGTTCAGGAGCAGGAGCGCGGCATTACCATCACCTCCGCGGCCACGACCTGCATCTGGCACGATCCGCAGGATCCCGAGAACAAGAACAAGACCTACCGGATCAACATCATCGACACCCCCGGTCACGTGGACTTCACGGTGGAAGTGGAGCGCTCCCTGCGCGTGCTGGACGGCGCCGTGGCGGTTTTCTGCGCCAAGGGCGGCGTGGAGCCCCAGTCCGAAACCGTATGGAAGCAGGCGGAAACCTACAAGGTTCCCCGCATGGCCTATGTGAACAAGATGGACATCACGGGCGCCAACTTCTTCCGCGTGGTGGACATGATGAAGGACCGGCTGCATGCCAACGCCGTGCCCGTGCAGCTGCCCATCGGCGCTGAGGCGGACTTCCGCGGCATCGTCGACCTGATCACCATGCGCGCCGAAGTCTACTATAACGACGACGGCACCGACGTGCGCGACGAAGAGATCCCCGCCAACATGAAGGAGCAGGCCGAGGAGTATCGCGCCGCGCTGATCGAGTGCGTGGCCGAGACCGACGAGGCGCTGATGGAGAAGTACTTCAACGGCGAGGAACTCACCGTGGAGGAAATCCGGGACGCCATTCGCAAGAGCACCATCGCCTGCAAGATGACCCCCGTGATGTGCGGCACTTCCTACCGCAACAAGGGCGTTCAGCCGCTGCTGGACAACATCATCTATTACATGCCCTCTCCCCTGGATATCCCTGCCATCAAGGGCACGGATCCCGCCGACCCCGAGAAGGAAATGGAGCGCCATCCCTCCGATGACGAGCCCTTCTCCGCCCTGGCCTTTAAGATCATGGTGGATCCCTTCGTGGGCAAGCTGGCGTTCTTCCGGGTGTACTCCGGACACCTGTCCGCGGGCAGCTATGTGATGAACTCCACCAAGCAGAAGCGCGAGCGCATGAGCCGCATCATGATGATGCATGCCAACCATCGCGAAGAGGTGCAGGATATCTATACCGGCGAGATTGCCGGCGCGGTGGGCCTGAAGGACACCACCACCGGCGATACCCTCTGCGACGAGAACAACCAGGTCATTCTGGAGTCCATGGTCTTCCCCGATCCCGTGATCGAGGTGGCCATCGAGCCCAAGACCAAGGCCGGCCAGGACAAGATGACCATGGCGCTGCTCCGACTAGCGGAGGAGGACCCCACCTTCAAGACCTACACCAACTCCGAGACCGGTCAGACCATCATTGCCGGCATGGGCGAGCTCCATCTGGAGATTATCGTCGACCGTCTGCTCCGCGAGTTCAAGGTGGAGGCCACCGTGGGCAAGCCCCAGGTTACCTACAAGGAGACCATCCGCAAGCATGCCAAGGCCGAGGGCCGCTATGTCCGCCAGACCGGCGGCCACGGCCAGTACGGTCACTGCTGGATCGAGCTGGATCCCCAGGAACCCGGCAAGGGCTACGAATTCGAGAGCCGCATTGTGGGCGGCGTGATTCCCAAGGAATTCATCGCGCCCATTGACGCGGGCATCCAGGAAGCCGCCAAGTCCGGCGTGCTGGGCGGGTTTGAAGTGGTGAACTTCAAGGCCGCCGTGGTGGATGGCTCCTACCACGATGTGGACTCCTCTGAAATGGCGTACAAGATCGCCGCTTCCATGGCTTTCAAGGAGGCCGTGAAGAAGGCTGATCCCTGCCTGATGGAGCCCATGATGAAGGTGGAAATCATCGTGCCCGAGCAGTACATGGGCGACGTGATGGGCAATGTGTCCAGCCGCCGCGGCCGTGTGGACGGCATGGAAGCCCGTGGCAGCGACCAGATCATTCACGCCTATGTGCCCCTGAGCGAGATGTTCGGCTACACCACCGACCTGCGCTCCCGTACCCAGGGCCGCGGCATGTTCACCATGCAGTTCGACCACTACGAGGAAGTGCCCAAGTCCGTGGCAGAGAAGATCATCGGCGCCCGGGAAAAGAACAACTAATTCCGCTGGACCCCGGCGGACGGACGAGCGGACGCCCGCCGGCGGTCACACGTTGAGGAGGTAATTCCCATGGCTAAGGAAAAATTTGAAAGAACAAAGCCGCATGTCAACATCGGCACCATCGGACACGTTGACCACGGCAAGACCACGCTGACCGCCGCCATCACCATGACGCTGGCCCAGAAGGGCGAGGCGC
>DBFBGQ010000110.1:0-38817 GCA_048201975.1 Candidatus Egerieenecus sp.
CCTCCGTCAGGCGCTGGGCCAGGCGGGCGCGGAAACCCGGGGAGCAGCTTTCCAGCAGGCGCAGGTTTTCGCCCAGAGCAGCCAGGGCCTCCTCCTCCGCCGGATCGCCGGTGGCGCTGAGCAGCAGTTCTCCATCCTCCCGGGCGAAGGGCGTCCCCTGCCAGCACCATAGGGTTTGCCGGGCGGCGTCCCCGGCGGGGGGCAGGGGCGCGCCCTGGGGCAGGAAGCAGCGGATCAGCGGGTTGCTCTCCAGGGCTTCCTCCTCCAGCTTTTCCTCCCGGCAGGCAATGCCGGGGAAGTCAATTTCATGGCGCAGGGCGTACACGGCCTTCACCCGCGTTTCCAGCGCCCGCAGGGCCGCAGGATCCTCCGCGGCCACGGCCTGGCAGCTCTCCCGGTGGCCCAGGCGCAGATCCTCCAGGAAGCGCCGCAGGGGAGCCACCAGCCGCGCCTGGGGGTCGTACAGGCCGCTGCCTTCCGTCTCGTTCAGGCGGATGAGCAGCCGCAGCTGCGCGGCCAGGCGCGCCCGCTCCGTGGCGGGGAGGCAATCGCAGGAGTCCAGGAAGCCGCCGCGGTGAAGGTCGTACCAGCGGACGGGGGCGGGCAGCACGCCGGTGAGATCGCCGGGATCGGCGGCGGGGGTGATCAGCGCGCCCCGGGAAACCAGCGCCAGGGGATGCATTTCCTCCTCGCCGGGGGCGCGCAGGGCGAAAAGCCGCAGGCCTTCCTCCCGCCGCTGGGGGCTCAGCGCGTTGCGCACCGAAGCGGTGAAGGCGTCCTGCGCCTCCGTCAGGTCCTCCAGGGACAGCGTGGGCCAGGAGTCGTTCTTCTCCCAGCCGTCCCAGAGCAGCAGCAGGGCCAGCACGCCGCGCCATGCATCCAGGGCGGAGGCGTCCGCCTCCGGGGGCAGGCGCAGCAGCCGGCGGGTCATCTGCTCGGCGGCCAGTACGTCAGGGATGGCGAAGGCCACCTCCGTTTCCCCCAGGGCGTCCAGATGCAGGGCGAAGTCCTCCAGCCACCGCTGGGGCTGCGCGCCCCCGTCGGTGACGATGCCCGCCTGGGTGTGCAGTCCGGGATCGAAGCCCTCGGCCTGCCGGGGCAGAAAGGTGAGGTAGGGGGTCCGGGCGTCCGCCAGGCGCTTGGTCTCCCGGGAATCCTTGTCGCTCATGCTTTTCCCTCCTGCAGTGCGTTTTCGATGGTCTGGGCCAGCAGCAGCGCCAGGGGCGAGAGGCGTTTGTTCCAGCCCGCGCCGCTGCCCAACCGGGCCATCAGGCGGGGCAGGGTGACGGGATCGGGGGCCGGAAGGCTTACCAGCGCGGGGAAGGACTTCTCCAGCGCCTTGAGCTCCCGCGCATTAGGGGGCGTATCCCCGGCGTACAGCGCCGTAAGGCGCTGCAGGGCGGCGGGGTCGAACAGCTCGTTCAGGGGTAGTCCGGCGTCCGCGTCATAGGAGGGGGCCAGCGCGGCGTAGCGCTCCCGGGCCTCGGGGGTCAGGTTGCTCTCCAGCCAGGCCTCCCGCGCGGCATAAATGTCCGCCCGGCGGTTCTCCTTCCACAGCAGCTCCCGGGCGCGGGCCAGGGCCTGGGCGTCCTTTTTTCCGGCGGGGGCGCGCTCCAGCTCCTCCAGGGAAGCCTGGAGGGTCCTGGCGGAGGCCCGGGCCCGCTCCTGCCCCCGGCGGGCGTCCGCCCGCAGCTGCTCCAGGGTCTGCAGGCGGAAGGCGCCGCCGGTGCGCTTGTCCAGCCCCTCCTGCCGGGCGGCCAGGGCGCGGAGCTTCTCCTCCTGCTCTCGCAGGGGGCGGCGGAGGGCCTCGTCGCCCTCCTGGTCCTGGGTGCGGCTGACCCGGCTTTCCCGCACCTTCTGCTCGGTGAGCTGAGCGGCCAGGGCGTGCCGGGCGGCCTCCTCCATCTGGGCGCGGAGGTTTTCCTGGCTGTCCAGGGCGGCCTGCTCCAGGGCGCGGCCGTGGCGCAGCTGGGGGGGCAGGTTGGCGGCGGTTTCACCCATCCAGCGGACGAAGCCCTGCAGGCAGGCGTCCACCTCCTCCGCCTGGCGGGCCATGCGCTCCAGCTCCTCCTGGGGCATGCGGCCCAGGCGGCGGAAATTGGCCGCATACCAGCCCGGGACCCGGCAGCCCAGGCGGCGGCGTCTGGTCAGGCGGCGGCGCAGCTCGGGGTACAGCTCCGCTCGCCAGACCAGGGCGGTTTTCATCAGCCCGCCGTAGGCCCGGCGGTAGGCCGCGCCCTGGCTGTCAAAGCTCTCCCAGCTCAGGCGGGCGGAGGCGGTTTGATAGTAATAGCAGTTGATGTGGGCGCCTTCCTTCTCCCGGTAGTCGGTATCCAGAAAGCGCTGGATGCAGCGCGCGGCCAGCCACTCCAGCAGGTGGGCGTCGTTGCGCTGGCTCTGGGAGCCGGTGGAGTAGTTGCCCGCGGTGACAAAATGCGACTGCGGCATGCCCAGCAGGAATACCGCGTCGTACAGCCCCCTCTTGTCCGACAGCCCCTGACGGATCAGTCCCTCCATGCCGTAGTAGCTCAGGGCGGTCTTGGCCTTGACCAGGAACTGGTCCGAGGTCACGGTGATCTCTTCCTCCCCGGCTTCCGCGGGGGGCACGTGGTAGTAGGGCAGCATCAGCGCCGCGCCCATTTCCAGCTGGTCCCGCCAGGGGGCGAAGCGCTCCCGCAGGGTTCGGGAGAGCACCGGTATGCCCGCCGCCCCCGTGCCGCCGAAGATGGAGCCGCACAGCAGCACCTTCACCCGCTCCCCGCTTTCAAGGGCTGCGCGGATCTCCTCAAGCAGCTCCATGAGCTCGTCCGCCTTGCCCTGGGCGGCGTTTTCCTCCAGGCGGGCCACCAGGTCGGAGAAGAAGAGCACGCCCAGGTCCGGGTGCCCGCGGAATCCTTCGCTGTATTGCAACGCGGCCTCGGCGGAGGTAAACAGCGTCCGGGCCAGCAGCCGGCCCTGGCGCAGGCTTTCGGTCTGGCTGCGCACGGATTGGCTGCGGCGGCTCATGTCCATGTTCCACTGCCGTAGCCGCAGGGGCGTGCGGAAGCCGCGGTAAGCATAGGGCAGGGAGGACAACAGCTGCCGGGTCGCCTCGTAGTGGGCGCAGGCCTGCATGGCCCGGGTGGTGTTGCCGCAGGAGGCGTCCACGTCCACGCTGAGCATGCGCAGCTCTTCGGAGGCGTCCAGCGCTCCGGCCGCGGCGGCCCATACCACCCCCTCCAGGATCTTGTTGCCCGTGCCGCCCACGGCCAGCAGGTATTGCTTCATCTCGGCCCCTCCTTCCTTACAGCCGGCGGAACGCGCCCCGGCGGGCACAGTATGCCGCGGGCGCGCCCAGGCGGCGCAGGGGAATGCTCGCCAGCCATGCCAGGGGATAGCACCCCAGGGCGCACAGGTAATCCCAGCGGGTGCGCCCCACCACATATTGCAGCCCGTAGCGCCAACACAGCCAGGCCAGCCCCGCCTCCGCCAGCAGCACCAAAAGCCCGGTGATCCGGCAGGTGTGCAGCGCCCGCCGGGCCTGACGCCCGTAGGGCAGTGCATGCCGCTTCAGGTGAAGCCGCCAGCACAGCACCAGCACATACATCCCCAGAATGCCGGCGGCCTGGGCGGCCAGCAGCGCCCGCCGCCACAGGTTGTCCCGCAGGTCATAGGCGCGCGTCCGGGCCTCAGGGGTCATCTCCCCGGTCAGGGCGGCTTCCTCCTGCTCCTGGGCGGTGGCGATATAGGGCAGCGCCTCCGGGGGCGCGGTCCGGGCCAGGTAGCGGGGATAGATCTCCCCCAGGGCAAACAGCAGCCAAGCGGCCAACAGCCCCAGGCAGCACAGGTCCATCAGCGCCACCTTCCAGGCCCGGCGGGCCCGGGCGCGGGGCAGAGGCTTGCGTTCCATGGTCATGGCGATACCTCCCCGGTCGATTCCATGTCGCAGAAGATGGTCACATCCACCTGGGCCAGGGGCGTTTCCACCTGCAATGCGCCCTGGCGCAGGCGGCCCAGCAGCTCCCCGGCCTCCAGCAGGCGGAATACCGGCGGAATGTTGGGCGTCATGCCCAGGGTCTTGTTGTTGTTGCCGTCGCACCAGGCGTGGCGCAGCGACCCCGCAAGCTCCCGCCGGGTCTGCGCTCCGGCGTCGTGCAGGGCTTGCGGCAGCGCCAACCATTCCTCCGGGATGCGCTCGCCATAGTCATAGTCCCACTTGCCCGCCGACGCATCCCCCTCCGGGCCGTTGTCCGCCAGCCAGCTCAGCCCCGCAGGCGCCTCCCAGGCCCCGGCGGGGATGCTCAGCGTCAGGCGCAGGGTGCGCCAGCCGGGGGTCAGCGACCCGCCGTCCAGGCGCAGGGTCAGCACCGCCTCTCCGGCGGCCTCGTCCCAGGTGGCCTCCAGGGAGGCGCCCTCCAGGGAGGTCAGGGGCGCGAAGGCATAGAGGGTATCCCGGTAGAGGGTATACTGCACCCCGGCCTGCTCCAGCGCCGCCCTCTGCCCGGCGGTGTTGGGCAGCGTTTCCTGCAGGGTCAGGCTTCCGGCCAATTCCAGGGACGCGCCCCGTGCCAGGGCGGTTCCGTCCAGCGCCAGGGATTGGGACACGGGGAAGCGCCAGGTGAGCGTCTGGTCGGCATACCGTCCGTTTTCCATGGCCAGGGTCAGGGTTTGGGTCAGGTCCGCGGCCTGTCCGTTGCGCGCGGTGGATGCGGCGGCGGTCTGCACGGCCTGCGATTGTACCGTGGGGAAATCCTCCCGCACATAGGCAAAGGTGCAGGTGGAGCGCATGATTTTCTCATCCTGATAAAAATAGTTCACGCCCGTGGCAGGCCGGTCGCTGGATTGGTAGCCCCGCACCTGGGCGAAGGTTTCCCCGGCGAAGAGCTCCTCCAGCCGCTGAGCGGTCTCCTCCACCTCGCTTCGCGGGCCCAGCAGGAGCAGCAGCATGCAGCGGGGCATGGCGCACTCCTGCCATTTCTCGCTGCTGTCCCGGGAGATGCGCCCCCATTGCAGCGCTTCGGCGGGCTCCTCCCAGGCGAAGGAGGTGATCGCCCCCACATAGTCCAGCCGCAGGGCGAACACGGTCAGCGCCGTGTCTCCCCCCGCAAAGATGCCCCGCTCCGCCAGCACCGCGGCGTAGGGGTCGGTCAGCCGGCCGTCTTCTACGGCGTTCAGGCTGCCCAGGCTCCAGGTGTCCAGGGTGATCAAATTCAGGTGGGTGGGGTCCAGGTACCGCAGGGCGGTGAGCAGGTGGGAGCCGCCCTCCTCCCGGCAGACCAGGGCGGAGGCGTCCCCCGCCTGCTGCAGGGCCAGCCCTTCCTGCTGCGCGGCCAGCAGCGCCGCCTCCAGGTCGGGATTTTCCAGCGCCACCTGATCCGCCCGGGCGGCGGAGGACGAGCCGGGAGCGTAGAAATTTTCCGGCGAGGGCAGCACCATCTCGGTGAAGGTCGAAGCCTGGGCCTGGGTGGCCCAGGTACGCAGATCCCGCTGCAGGGAGGCGAAGTCCTCCGCGGTGTCCGCCTCCAGGCCGTGCCGGGCCAACAGCTCCGGGGAAAACAGCCCGTCGTCGTAGCGGAGCACCCGCACCTGGCTGCGCTGGGGGCCCAGCAGCTCCGGCAGGGCGGACAGCAGGTCCAGGTACCAGCCGTGGAACTCCCGGCGGCTCTCCTGCCACAGGTAATGGAAGCCGCCCCGGTAATATTTCGCGCTGTCCCCGGTGGGATACAGCGTGTCGGGAATCAGGTTGATTCCGCCTGCGTTGGGGGTTGCGTCCATCCACAGGTCCAGGGGAATCACCCGATCGCCATCCTCCGCGCGCTGAGCCGCCTCCTGCTGGGGCGCGGCGGGAGCCGTATAGCGCAGCGTGCCCAGGTCGGGGGCCGCCAGGGCAGGGAGCGCGGCCAGGCACAGGAAACACATCAGCCCGGCCAACCAGCGGAGCTTCATGGCGTTGCCTCCTTCCAAAGTGCGTGAAAAAAGCGTGCGTAAACCTGAGACCGGAAGACGCCGTGGCGCTTCCGGCCCACAGGGGAATGGTAATTCTTTCGCGTTTTCCCGGCAAATCCCTGCCGCCGGGCGGCGAGTTGCCCTGGCCCAGGGGAAATTTCCCCGCCGGCAGCGTTTTTTCCCCCATGGCGTGGTATACTGAAAGCCGAAAGCAATCAACAAAGGAGGACCGCCCATGTGCACCAGCATCGCCTTTGCCAAGCCCGCGCTGTTCGGGCGCAACCTGGATCTGGAATACGCCTTTGGGGAGCAGGTGGCGGTTACGCCCCGCAACCGTCCCTTCCGCTTCCACCGCCTGCCGGAGATGTCCCGGCATCTGGCCTTGATCGGCATGGCCACGGTGGCGGAGGGAACGGCGCTGTACGCCGAGGCTGTTAATGAAAAGGGCCTGTACATGGCCGGGCTGAACTTCCCCGGCAACGCTCACTATTTTGACCAGGACGTCCCGCAAAAGGAAATGGTAGCGCCCTACGAACTGATCCCCCTGGTGCTGGGGCAGTGCGAAAACCTGACCCAGGCGCGGAAGGTGCTGGAGCGGATCGCCCTGGCGGCCATTCCCTTTGGGCCGGGATATCCCCTGGCGCCCCTGCACTGGCACCTGGCCGACGCCACCGGCTTCCTGGTGGCCGAGCCCATGGCCGACGGCCTGAAGCTGTACGAGGACCCGGCGGGGGTGATGACCAACAACCCGCCCTTTCCCTTTCAGCTGCAAAACCTGGCCAATTACCAGCACCTTTCCCCCCGTCCCCCGGAGAATCGCTTCGCCCCCGGTTTGCCGCTGGCGCCCTATGGCCAGGGCATGGGCGCGCTGGGCCTGCCCGGGGACGCCTCCCCCATGTCCCGCTTCGTGCGCGCGGCTTTCCTGCGGGGCAACGCCCATTTCACCGGTCAGGCGCTCAGCGACGTGACCCAGTTCTTCCATATTCTGGAGGCCGTGGCCATGGTGCGGGGCAGCGTCGTCACCCCGGAGGGCAAACTGGATATGACCACCTACGCTTGCTGCGTGGACGCGGCCCGGGGAATCTACTACTACAAGACCTATGAGAACTGCCAGATCAGCGCGGTGCATCTGTTCGGGGAGGATCTGGAGAGCGGGGAGCTCTCCTGCTTCCCCCTGGCCCGGGAACCACAGGTGTTCGTCCATCCTCCGGCCCGCCACTAATCGGGAACCTGGAGGGCTTCACCGCTGCGGAGGCGACCAATGGGCTTTCTTGACGCTCTTTGGAAACCTTCGGGTCCCATACGTGTTGCATCTTTTGCAAGTTAGGAAATAGCAAATTTCATTTTTTCGTGCTTGTGTAAAAAACATGCTTTTTTCAGCAGCCTGAGCCGGTTCCCAGCCTTGCCGGGAGCCGGCTCTTTTACCAGAGAAATTGCGAACATATTTTCCCATATTCCTTGACAGGCGCCTTTGCAGCGTGCTAAACTGTATTAGCGAACACATTTTCGTATATTTGGCAAAAGGCCGAAAAAGCAAGGAAGTGACGCGCCATGCGGGAACCCAGGTATATCGCCATCGATCTGAAATCCTTTTACGCCTCCGTGGCGTGCAGGGATCGGGGGTTGGATCCCTTGACCGTCAACCTGGTGGTGGCGGATGCCGCGCGCACGGAGAAAACCATCTGCCTGGCGGTGTCCCCCTCGCTGAAAGCCTATGGCCTGCCAGGCCGGCCCCGGCTGTTTCAGGTGGTGGAAAAGATTCGTGAAGTCAATGCCCGGCGGGCGCGGCTTGCGCCTGGGGGACGGCTGAGCGGCGCCTCCTGGGACGACCTGGCGCTGCGGCGCTCCCCGGCCCTGGCGGTGGATTACCTGGTGGCGCCGCCGCAAATGGCCCGTTATATGGAGGTCAGCGCGCAGATTTACAGCGTCTACCTGAAGCATGTGGCTCCGGAAGATATCCATGTGTATTCCATCGACGAGGTATTCATCGACGCGACCCCCTATCTGGAAACCTACGGGGTCACCGCCAGGGAGCTGGCTATGCGCATGATTCGGGATGTGTGGCAAACCACCGGCATCACGGCCACCGCGGGCATTGGCAGCAATCTGTACCTGAGCAAGGTGGCCATGGATATCGAGGCCAAGCACATGCCGGCGGACAGCAACGGCGTGCGCATTGCGGAGCTGGACGAGCTGAGCTACCGCCGGGCGCTGTGGAGCCATCGCCCCCTGACGGATTTCTGGCGGGTGGGTCGGGGGTACGCCCAGAAGCTGGAGGCTCACGGCATGTACACCATGGGCGACGTGGCCCGCTGTTCCCTGGGGCGGCCGGGGGAGTACCACAATGAGGCGCTGCTTTATCGGCTATTTGGCGTCAACGCGGAGCTGCTTATCGATCATGCCTGGGGCTGGGAGCCCTGCACCATGGCGGATATCAAGGCATACCGTCCCAGCGCCAGCAGCCTGGGCTCCGGGCAGGTGCTTCCCCGGCCTTACCCCTTTGGCAAGGCCCGGCTGGTGCTGCGGGAGATGGCGGATGCCCTGGCTCTCAGCCTGGTGGAGCGCGGGCTTGCTGCCAGCCAGTTGGCGCTGGATGTGGGCTACGATGCGGAAAACCTGCTTTTTCTGGAGGCGGATGCTGGGGAAACGGTATCCACAGACCGCTACGGCCGGGCGGTGCCCCAGCACGCCCATGGTTCTGTGCGCCTGGAGCGGCCCACCGCCTCCGCAAGACGGATTGTCGCCGCGGCCACCGCGCTTTTCGAGCGCGTGGCGGACCCCAGGCTGCTGGTGCGCCGGTTGAATATCGCCGCCTGCCAGACCGGTCCGGCGGAAGCGCCCGCCGCGGCCTTTGAGCAGCTGGATCTGTTCACGGATTACGCCGCCCGGGAGGCGGAGGAGAAAAACCTGGCCCGGGAGAAAAAGGTGCAGGAGACGCTATTGGCCATCAAGAAGAAATACGGCAACAACGCCGTGGTTCTGGGCATGAGCCTGGAGGAAGGCGCAACCGCCAGGGAGCGCAACGGCCAGATTGGCGGACACAAGGCATGAACCAAAGGAGGCGGCCCCCCATGATACGCAAAGCGGAAACCAAAGACCTGGATACCCTGACGCGCCTGGCCCTGCTGCTCTGGCCCACGCACGCGCCCCAGGCGCTGCGGGAGGAGCTTGCGGCCCTGATGGCCCAGCCCGAGGCGTGTTTTTTCCTAGCATGCCGTGAGGAGGAAGCCGTGGGCTTTGCCCAGTGCCAGCTGCGGCGGGATTACGTGCAGGGGGCCGGCAGCAGCCCCGTGGGTTACCTGGAGGGAATTTTCGTCCGGGAGGATTGCCGCCGGCGGGGCTACGCCCGGGCGCTGCTGGAGGCCTGCCAGGCATGGGCCCTCCGGCAGGGCTGCCGGGAATTTGCCAGCGACTGCCCGCTTACCAACGAGGAAAGCTACCGCTTTCACATGTCCGTGGGCTTCGCCGAGGCCGGACGGATCATTTGCTTTATCAAGGAGCTTGCTTCCCCTGCCTGAAAGGAGGGTGCCTCATGCGCCCGCAAGACCGCTATGCGGATATGCTGAACCTTCCCTGCCCCGCTCCCCGCACCCGCCCCCGCATGCCCCGGGGAGACCGGGCGGCGCAATTTGCGCCTTTTGCGGCGCTGGTGGGCTACGGCGCCGTGCTGGCGGAGACCGGCCGGCTCACGGAGGACAGGCGCATGCTCAGCGAAGACGCCCTGGCACTGCTGGACCAGAGGCAACGGCTGCTGGACGCATGCCCGGACCCGCGCCCGGAGGTGACGGTGACGTATTTCCGCCAGGATGCCCGCAAGGCAGGCGGCGCTTATCTCACCGTTACCGGCAAGATGAGGCGCATCGACGGCGCGGCGGGGATGCTTGTGCTGGAGGATGGGCAACAAATTCCCCTGGGGGATATCTGCGCGCTGGACAGCCCGCTTTTGCGGGGCATGGGGGAATAGATGGCCGGTGCGCCCTATGAAAAAAAGACGAGGCAAGGAACCCGAAAGGGTATCCGAGCCTCGCCTTTTTATGTGCCTGTTTCGAGTTTCTTTTTCGCCGTTTTTTTTGCCATAAAGCGCGGCAAAGGATCAAACAGCAGTCAATGCGCAAAGTCCGGCTGCGCCGCGATCCTTTCAGGTCTCCCGAAGGCTTATTCCTCCTGGGAAAGAACAATTTCGGCCGCTGCTTCCAGCGAATCCAGCCGCTCCGCAAGTCGGACATCTACCTGCTGGGCATAAAGGTCGGAGCGCAGCGCTTCTCGCAGATTGTCGGTCAGTTCCGCCGCGCCGCCTTCCACATCCTTCAAATAATACAGGATGCAGACGTTGTCCCCGAATACGCAGGGCTGGCTCACGTCGCCCGGCGCCGCGAGCTCCTGCGCAAACGCCGCCTCTACAAAGGCTTCCTCCCACAGGATAGAGTCCGGATGCACCTGATACCCCGTCTGCAAAAAGGTCGGATCGTCGAAGGCAGGATCCTCGCCATACTCGGCAATCAGGCTTTCGAATGTCTCTCCCGCTTCCAGCCGGGCATAGATGGCCTCCGTCTTCTCACGGACGGATTCCAGTTTTTCTGCATCGCTTTCTCCCTGAGCGGTCAGCATAATTTGCAGCATGGCGCGGTATCCGGCGGGGCGGTACCAAACTTCCTGGCCTGCGGCCAGCGCTGTTTCAAAGGCTGCAACGTCCTGCGCGTAGAGCTCCTCCCCCTGGGCGATACGCTGCTGGTAAGCCGTTTCAACCGTTTCGTCCGAGATCTCTCCATCGTCGCGCACAAGCCACGCCTCATACCGCTCGGACGCCAATACGTTGCGGTAGTAGTTGAGGAAAAAGTCCTCCGTATATCCGGCTGCGTCCATGGCGGCCTGCGCCTGCTGGTCTGCGGTAGTTTCCGCTTCCGCCTGATCCTGGTCAAGGCTGGCATAATACGCCGTATACTCCGCTAGCATCTCCGCCATGGTTTCCTTTGCGGCGTCCGCCACGGCGGTTTCATCCTCGGGCGTCAGTTCATACATGCCCTGGGCCGTCATGTCCTGGGTCAGCAGCCAGTCCTCGATCACCTGCTGGCGCGCCACGCTGGCAATGGCGGAGATCATCTCCTCCCCCGACGTATCCACGCCAAGCTGTTCTACGCTCTGCGCCACGTTGGCCGCCACGTTGTCGAGCTGCCACTGGTAAACCGCTTCCCCGTTGACCCACATGGCCACATCCTTAGCGGCGTCCTCCCCCGCATTTCCGTCCTCGCCCATGCCCATCACAGGGATCAGCAAAACCAAAACGAGCAGGAACCACGCGCATGCTTTTTTCATGGGTTCCACTCCTTTTGTGCTTTTCTTTGGATTATACCGTGATATGTCCGGCCGGCATTGGTGAATTTCCGTCATCAAGCTGCGACAATCCAGCACGCCTTGATGCCGGAATATCCTCTGCCGGCCGCTTGGCATCGCAACGGCGCCAGGTTTCTGCTATGGAAGGGGGAGTTGAAAATGCAAAAATCCGGCACACCGCTCCCAAAAAGCGGCACGGAACGGATGATTCCGGCGCGGATTGCAATAGTGCAATGGATAGCTTGCCAAAATGATGCGGCAAATCCCTTTGTCAACGCGCCAAGGTCGCCTCAAGAGAACAAGCAAAGGATCCTCCCAGCGTTTCAGCGTGGCGCAAGCGCGCCGCGCTACTCCTCCCCCCGCTCCAGCGCTTCGCGCAGCATTTCCAGGCCGTGCTTCTCCACCCGGGAAACATAGCTGCGGGAGATGCCCAGCCGCTGAGCTACCTCATGCTGAGGATAGACTCGGCCATCCAGGAGGCCGTAGCGCATCTCCAGCACCAGTCGTTCCCGGGAAGGCAGCTTGCCCAGCAGGCGGCGGACCCGCTGCAGGGTAACCCGGCGGATGACCTCCTCCTCCAACTCCTCCTGATCCGTGCCCAGAATGTCCAGGAAGGTGATGTCGTTTCCCTCCCCATCCGTGCCCACAGGGTCGGAAAGGGACACCTCTCCCCGGCGCTTGCGCGAGGCGCGCAACGTCATGAGGATCTCATTTTCAATGCATCGCGCCGCATAGGTGCCCAGGGAGGTGCCGCCTCCCGGGCGATAGCTGCCCACCGCCTTGATGAGTCCCACCACGCCGATGGAGGTCAGATCCTCGGCGCTGTGGCCGGGCACGGTGTATTTGCGAGCGATATGCGCCACCAGGCGCAGGTTGTGCAGGATCAGCTCCCGCCGGGCCTCCTCGCTGCCTTCCGCCATTTCCGCCAGCAATTTTGCTTCCTCTTTGCGGGTAAGCGGCTTGGGATACTGCTGCGAACCGGTAACGTAACCCAGAAAAAAAAGGCACTCCTGAATGAGCAGCGCCAATAACCCCATCATGCGCATCCCCTCCCATGCAAATTTCAGGGCATTGTATGCGCAGGCAGGGGAATGCATGAAGCCCGGCACGGCCTTGCGGCCGCGCCGGGCGCAGTGCTGTTTTCCATTACCGCACCAGGGCGGATACCTCCGCCGGGGCGAGCTCCTGATCCGGCGCGGGACAGGGCTGGGCCAGGTAATCATAGATGGCCTGCTGCAGGGCACGGGCCTCGGGATACTGCTGCAGCTGGTGCAGGCCCATGGAGGAGAGCATCAGCCGTCCCCCGTGGCAGCGGCATTCCAGCAGCTTGGCCATGGGCCGGAGGTAGGCGTAGCTGTCCATTTCCGCCACGATGGCCTGCATCCGCCGGGGGAGGATCATGGCCCGCTGATTGGCCATGGGCCACCACTGCCAGTTGCTGTGTGCCTCCGTGGGGAAGCGTTCAAACAGCGGATGCGCCGCGTCTATCAGCTGACCCATGCCGCCCTCCTGCCCCGCGAAGGTGCCCACCGACCAGAAGTCCGTGGAGAACTGCGCCTGGATGGAGTGCGGCAGCGCTTCCGCGGTGCTGTCCGGGGCCAGGTAGACCGTCCCACCCGCCGCCAGCGCGTCCAGGGCCGCCTGGTCCAGGCGGCGGCATTCATGCACCTGCGGCGGACATACGGGCCGCAGCACAGGGTATACCCATAGGGGATAGGCGTTCTCCGCCCCCGCCAGGGATACCGTCAGCGTCAGCCGCGCCGCTTCCCGGAAGCCCGCCAGCGGAATGCGCAGCTCGCCCAGCTCCGTCAGGCCGCCCGCCGGCGCGGTGACCTCCGGCAGCTCGCCCTCCAGGGTGCAGCCGGCGCCGGAAAGGCTCCACCGGGGATGACCGGACAGCGTCTCCTTGCCATAGTTGGCCAGTTTGACCCGAGCGGTCAGCGTCTCCGCGCATTCATAGGTATACTTTTCCAGCAGCACCAGGGGGAGCACGCTACGGAAGAAAGCTCGGAAGCGCTCCGGCTGGGCGAAAGCGTAGGGCTTGGGATGCAAATGGGCGTTGAGCATGCCCACCAGCGCCGTTCCCTGGCCGGGGAAATCCTGCAAGCCCAGCAGGGAGATGCCGCTGAGGCTCTCCGTGCGCAGAGCGGCCTCCACCTCCTCCCGGTAGCACAGGTTGGAAAGCTCTCCGGTGGCTTCCACCTGCCGCGGCCAGTCCGCCAGCGCGCCGCTGCGCTCCACCTTCTGGCGGATCAGCGCATAGTTCACCGCCCGGGTGACGCCGCGGAATTCGTCGATCTCCCCAAAGTCCGGCAGCACCTCGAACTGCCCCACCTCGAAGGAGCAGACCGGCTTGCCGCAGTCCTTGCGCAGCTCGGCCATGGCCTGGGCATAATCGTTGCGGGCATTGGGGTAGCGGTGGTTCAGGTAGCCCTCCATGTTGGCGTAGGTAGCGCGGAGCTGATGCTCCCGAAAGTTGGAAGAGGTATAGAAGTCGCTGGCCCCCTGGTAGCCGTAGCGGCCATAATGGGTATTGGAGCCGCAGGCGTACAGCCGGGTTTCGTCCATGCCGTGGGCCAGGACCAGCAGCTCCTCCATGCGCCGGTGGCCCAGCTCGCCGCTGGCCAGCTCATTGCCCAGGGCCAGCATCACAAAGGAGGGATGATTGGCCAGGCAGCGGAGCGTGCGCCGCAGTTCCCCGGTATAGTAGGCCATGCTCTCCGGGGATTCGAAGGCCGTTTCAGGATTCCAGTGGCTGAGCTCGGGCTGCATGAGCATACCCATTTCGTCCGCGGCGGTGAACGCCGCCTCCGGGGGCGTATGGCTATGGAAGCGCATGCAGTTGACACCGTAGCTGCGGTAAGTAGCCAGCACCTCCCGCCAGCGCTCCACGGTCATGGGCGGATGGCCCTCCTCGGGGAAAACCGCGCAGTTGGCTTCGCTGCGCAGGAAGACGCGCCGGCCGTTGAGGGTCAGGAAGCCCTTCTCCGCCCGGAAATCCCGCACCCCAAAGCGCACCGTGCAGGCGCTCTCCCCCAGGACGGCGGTCAGGGCATACAGATTGCCCTCCTCCTCGTCCCAGCGTCGGACATCCGCCGCCAGGGGCAAATTCCGCAGCCAGATCTCCTGGCAGCCGGCTTCCAGGCGCACCGTCCGGGACGCCGGGGCAGCCAGGGCGGCACTGCTCAGCTCCAGCCGCCACTCCCCGGGGGCCAGGGCGTCCGCCTCCGCGCATACATCCAGGGCATCCACGTGGGGATACGCCCGCACCCCCCGCAGGTAGGTCTCCGGCTCCAGGCGAAGGCGCACATAGCCCAGCAGGCCGTTCCAATTGGTCTGCGTCTCGTCGGTGGCCGCGGAGGAAAACACAATGGCGTCATGGGGCCAACCGGGATAGCTGTTGTCCGCCACCAGCTCCAGACGGTCGTTGCCGGAGGCAAGGCCGGTGACCTCAAACACGTAGGGCGCGCTCACCGAGCCTTCCTCCAGGGGCGAAATCTCCTGGCCGTTCCAGTACAGGGTCAGGTGACGGCTGCGCTCCACCTCCAGGAAAACCCGCCCATGGGCGGGGGGTGTCCAGCTCAGTGCGCGGGAGATCCGCGCCGGGCCCTCGTAGGTTACCACCCGGGTGAGCCGGGTCTGGATTCCCTGGTCCACCTGGTACAGGGCCAGGTTGGTATCCGTGTCCGGGTGCCACTTCTTGCCCCCCACATCCGGAAATCCGATGCCGCTCTGATCCAGCGTGCCGGGGACGGTCATGGGCTTTTCCATGCCGGGAATGGCGCATTGCCATACGCCGCTTAGATCGATGCAGTTCATGGTGCTCCCTCCCTTTCTCACAATAGCTGCCTGTGCAGGATCGCGCCCTGATGGGCGCAGTCGATGGCCAGCGCCGCGTCGTAGCACTTTTTCGCTCGCTCCTCGTCCCCCAGGCCATAGCTGCCCAGAGCAATGAGATATTCGCAATGGGCGCGGTTGCGCAGGGTCAGGTCCTCGTCAAAGAGCTGCAGATCCGGCAGGGACACGGCGAAATAGTCGATTTTCACCTGATCATAGTAGTGCTTTTCCCCGTAGGCGATGAGCGCGTGGAAGCGGCTGCGGGCGCGTTCCTCCCGGCCCAGGGCGCGGTTGGCCAGCCCCTGGTAGAGAATCATGTCCGCCGGCTGATCGTTGTAATACATGGCGCCGGCGGGTTCCTGATCCCCGGCGGCGGCCAGCTCCAGGTGCTCCCGAGCGGCCTCCTCCCGGCCCAGCATCCGCTCCGCCAGGCCCAGGTAGTAGTGAATGTGGTTGTCCTTGGCGCCCTCCAGCTTGCCCTCTCCCAGGTTGTGGGGGAAGACCAGGGCCCGCTCCAGCAGCGCCTTGGCCCGCGCGCCATCCCCAGCATCCAGCGCCTGGCGGCCCAGCTGCGTCAGCGCCAGGGCATACTGGGTGGTCACCTTGCCCTCGCCCCCCTCCCAGGGGTGGAAACGGCGGGCCAGGATCACCTCCAGCGCATCCTCATACCGGCCCTGCAGGTTCAAAAGCGTGCAGTATTCCACGCAGAGATCATCCCGCCGGAAGGCGGTTTCCCGGTGGCTGTCCAGGAAAGCGAAACGCTCCGCCACGGGCATTCCCAGCTTGCGGTAGAGCTGGTCCAATTCCAGCAGCACCCGGGCGTCGCCTTCGTCCAGGGCGTAGGCCCGCTCCAGGCATTGGCGCGCCCGCTCCTTGTCCCCGCGCTTGTTGAAATACGCCAGGGCCAGGTTCCGCCATACGGTGGGGAAGCCGCCGTCCAGCTCCGCGCTGCGCTCCCAGCAGGCGATGGCGTCATCGTACTGCCGCTTGTCATACCACAGGCAGCCCAGGTAATAGGGGGCCTTGGCGTCCTGGGGCGCATGTTCCATGGCGTAGCGCAGGGCGGCGATATCCTCCAGCCGGTTGGGGAAGCAATACAGGCTGGAACAGGCGGCCGCCTTTTTCAGCGCCTCCCGGTCGCCGGTATACAGCGCCTTGTGATAGTACGCCATGGGATGCTCCACGGGGCAGCGGTCCAGGATGTCGGCGGCGTCGGCATAGTAGCCCGCCTCAGCGTAGTCGATGGCGCATTCAATAAAGCTGCTCACCCGGCCGTTCATCAGCGCCAGCGCGCCGTCCACATCCCCGGATTCCAGCCGGGAAACGTAGTCGAAGGCGTCCAGCTTCAGGTTTTCCTCAAACCAGGCGGCGGCCTCCTCCGGGCGGCCCAGGCTGTCCAGAATCATTCCCCGCAGGGCGCGGGCCTTCAGGTTGTGGCTGTTGCGCACCAGGCTGCGCTCCACATGCTCCAGTGCCAGGGCGTATTCCCCGCGCTTGCAGTCGATGCAGGCGATGTGGTAGTAGCTGGTCTCCTGCTCCCCGGCGGTCCAGGCGGCCTTGAAGAAGGCGTCGTAGGCCTCGTCCTCCCGGCCCAGGTAGCGCAGGCACAGCCCCAGGTTCATGTACGCCTCGGAGCAGTAGGGATTGGGATTGCGGCCGGTAAGGCGCTGGATGGCGGCGCGGAAATACGCCTCCGCCAGGTCGAAGCGGCCCCGCCGCAGGAGCAGCAGGCCGTAAGCGTTGTTGGCCCGGCTGTCGCCGGGATCCCGGCGCAGGGCTTCCTCATAGTAGGGATCGGGCAGGTAGGTGGCGTGGCGGTACTGCTCCAGGTGCAGCCCGGTAAGGTAGAGCTCCTCCACGGTCATGATGTCCCGGGGCTCCTTGGCCGGGGGCATGGGATCGGGGATGGAGGCGATTTCCTTGGCCTTGGGGGCATAGGCCAGGAGCCTGCGGCCGGAGGCGGCGTACACGGCCAGCTCCAGTTCCGTCTCCGGCACGTCCACGGGCACGCTGAACTCCAGCGCCGCCAGGGGGCTCAGGTCCTGCACATGGTCGTAGACCGGCCGCCCCGCCGCGGTCAGCGTCACCCGCGCCTGGGCGAAGGGCTGGGTAACGTACACCTTCGCCTCAGCCTTGCCCCCGGCCGTCTCCAGCCCCAGGACGCACTCCCGGCTGGCGTTTTTCACATAGCCGCACTTTTTGTAGGGCATGAAATACTGGGTGAATGTCTTCTCCTCGTAGGGCTTGAGCCAGGTGAAGTCCGGCTGGTTGTCGCAATACATGCCGGTCATCAGCTCAATGTAGGGGCCGTCGGCGTCGGTGAGGTTCCGGTCCCAGGCCTGGCCGAAGTCCCCGCAGCCCCAGGTCCATTGCTTTTTGCCCGGGCTCACGTGATGATCCGCCACATGGAGGATGCCCGCCTCCACCCCGTAGTCGTACCCGCCCACAAAGTCATAGTCGCTCCCGGCGCACATGTAGGAGGTGGGCACAGGGATGTTCTTGTACCGGCTGATGTCCACCCCCGCGGAGTAATCGTGCTTGTAATATACCCCGGTGGCAATGGGGAAAGCGCTCACGTCCCGCTTGCCGTGGTCGTACACGGCGGTCACATCCGGCGGAAAGACGGATTGGGTGTGCTCGTTCACAGCCACGGCGGGGTTGGCCCACCACAGGAAGGTCTGGGGCAGGGGGGTGCGGTTGTAGAGCTGGCCCCGGATTTCGATGTAGGCTTTGTCCGGGTATACGGTAAAGGTCATCTTGCCCTTGGTGCCATACATCTGGTCCACCTCGGAGAGCTCCACGGATTTGCTGCCATCCGGGTTTTCCCGCACGCGCCAATCCACCGGTGCGAAGGTGGTGGGGCGGTGATGCTGGGGCCAGTTGAACTCGATGCCCCCGGAGATCCACGGCCCCGTCAGCCCCACCAGGGCGGGCTTGATCACCTGGTTGTAGTAGACGAAATCATACCCGTTGGTTTTGTCGTAGGCCCGCTGGATGCGGCCGCCCAGCTGGGGCAGCACCATCACGCGGATGTAGTCGTTTTCCAGAAACACGGCGGTGTAGGGCTGATCGGTCTTTTCATCCAGGATCTTGTCCACCACGGGCAAGGGGTACACCTTGCCGCTGGAGCCCTGATAGACCCGCTTCTCCAGGAACATGGGGTTCTTGTCCGCCGGGCCGATGCCGTAGGTGGGGATGGTTACGGTTTCTACGCGAACGCTTGCGGTGCCAGCCATGATGGTTTCCTCCTCCGAATTCGTCGTTGCGTCAGTCGCGTTGTCCGCTGCGGTACTTGCCCGGGGCCATGCCCTGGGTGCGGCGGAAGGCGGCGGTGAACATGCTCTCGGAAGCGTAGCCCACCATGCCGCCGATTTCTCCCACCGGCAGGCCGGTGGTTTTCAGCAGGTATTTGGCGTGATTCATGCGGTTGGCGATGATGTACTGCTTGGGCGTGACGCCCATGATCTCCCGAAACACGCGGATGAAGTGGTACTCGCTCAGGCCGGTCATCCGCGCCAGCTCCGACACCGCCGGTTCCTTGCCCACCTGCCGGTTGATGCAGGCCACCGCCCGGTCCATCAGCCGGGCCCGGTCGTTGCCCGCCTGGGGTTGGGCGGGCTCAGCCATGGCGGTGAGCGCCTGGGTGAGGTACAGGGCCATCTGCGTTTCGCTCAAGGGGCGGTGGAGATGGAACATTTCGTAAATGGCGTTCAGCGCCCCGCAGATTTCCTGCCAGCGATGGGTGGCGAACACCCGGCCGTTTTGCCGCACGATCAGGTTGAAGTATCCCCGGGCGGCCGGGCCATCCAGGTGCGCCCACAGGGCATGCCAACCTACCTGGGAAGAATATCGGTGGGGCTTGTTGCAGTCCAGGAGCGCCACCTGCCCGGCGCAGGCGGTGAGCAGTTCGCCCTCTGTCTCAATCTGCACCTGACCCTCGGTGATGACCTCCACCAGAAAGCTGTCGAAGGAATCCCGCTGCAGGTCGTATCCCGGCGCGTAGCGGAAATCCCCCACGCATACCACGTGCAGCAGATATTCCCGCGCCAGGGCGCTGGGCGAAAAGTTATAATATTCCGACGCTGAAAGCACCCGCTGTTCCAGGGGCCGCATCCCCTCGCCTCCCTTCCCCCGCCCCGGCGGGCGGGCTTATCCTCATGGCAGCATTATAGCACGGCGCCCCTGGGAGCGCCACCGGAACAGTTGCGGTGCATTGTCTCAAAATTGCGGTTCGTGCCATTGGAGAAGGCGCAAAACCGATGCTGGCCTAACCGCTCCACGCCGCTCCTTTGCGCGGAAAAAGGCCGCTGCGGAATGCTTCCAATCCGCAGCGGCCCGTGGTTCTATCGCAAGGATTATCATCCGCCTGCGCTCAGCGCCCTTGCAGGCGCCGCCTGCCCCAAGCCCGCGGCGTTCCCGTGCGCCGAGGCTTTCCCAGGAATGGCCTCCTTTGTTTAGGCTGCCATGCAGGCGAAACGAATGATGAAAATGATCGCCAGAATCGCCGTGAGGGGGCTGACCTGCTTCACCTTGCCGGTGCAGAGCTTCAGCAGGGTGTAGGAGATCAGGCCAAAGGCGATACCCGTGGCAATGGAGTAGGCGAAGGGCATCATGACGATGGTCAGGAAGGCGGGGATGGCTTCGGTCATGTCGTCCAGCTCCAGGGACTTGACGGAGGAAAGCATCATCACACCCACGATGATGAACGCAGGCGCGGTGGCTGCAGAGGGCACGATACCCACCAGGGGCGCCAGGAACAGCGCCACCAGAAACAGCACCGCTGTCACCAGGGAGGTCAGGCCCGTGCGGCCACCCTCGCTGATACCCGTGGAGGACTCCACATAGGTGGTGACGGTGGAGGTGCCCATCAGCGCGCCCACCGCCGTGCCGATGGCGTCGCACATCATGGCCTCGCGCATACGGGGCATGTTGCCGTTTTTGTCAATCATGCCCGCCTTGTTGGCGGTACCCACCAGGGTGCCGATGGTGTCAAACATATCCACCAGGGAGAAGCTCAACACGATCATGATGATGGAGAAGATGCCGCCCATAAGGCCGCTGCTGGTATCCACCAGCCCGGAGAAGTCCAGCTTGAACAGGCCGTAATTCACCCAGCTGCCAAAGTCCGGCAGGCTCCAGCTGAAGTTGCTCACGTTGGTGACGCCCATGGGGATGCCGATGATGGTGCTGAGGATGATGGAGATCAGGATCGCACCCTTCACCTTCAGCTTCATCAGCACGCCGGTGATCACCAGGCCGATGAGGCACAGCAGCGCCGCGGCGGTATCCGGGCTCCACACATTGAAGGAATGCAGCGCCACGGTGGTGGAGTCGCTGCCCTGGATGACCTTGGCGTTCAGCAGGCCAATCAGGGTAATGAACAGCCCGATGCCGGCGCTAATGGCAATGCGAACATTCTTGGGGATGGCATGATAAATGGCCTCCCGCAGGCCGAAAGCCGTAATCACGATGAACAGCAGGCCGGAGATGAACACAATCGCCAGGGCCTGATTAAAGGAATAGCCGCTGCCCAGCATCACCGTGTAGGCGAAAAAGGCGTTCAGACCCATGCCCGATGCCTGGGCGAAGGGTAGCTTGGCATACACCGCCATGAGCAGCGTGCCCACAAAGGCGCTCAGGCAGGTGGCCACAAACACACTGCTTGCCACCGCAGCCGCCATTTCCGTTTGTTCGGTAATTACATAAAACTGATTGAGGATGGTGGGGTTCACAAAGATGATGTAGGCCATGGCGAAGAAGGTCGTCAAACCCGCCATGATTTCCACCTTCATGGACGATCCGGCGGCGGTCACGCCAAAGAACTTGTCCAGACCGCTCACTTTCTTCTGCTGTGTCACGGATGATTCCTCCAATACATTTTTACCGCGCCGGCGCGGCGAAAGAACAAGGAGAAGTATAACATAAATTTCCTAAAAAGCCATACTTTTTCAAAAAAAGCTAAAAATTTGTTCGTGGTTGCATTGCCCGGTGCCGCTATTTACAACTTGTTGAGAACCGGCGGAGAAATACTATGCTATGATAAGCATAGCAAGCTCCGCCGGGGTCTCTCCGGCGCAGGAAGAAAGGAGGCCCGGCGGCTTTCCGGCATGGATCAGCGGCTGATGGCCCTTATCCGGCTGCGGCAGGAGCCCATCGAGATGCGCCCCTTCTCCCTTGGGAAGATGTGTCGGGAGGCGTTGAGCATCTTTCCGGAGGTGTCGCTTCAGGGAGAGGATGTCTCCCTGTGCGGAAACGGGAGCTGATGATGGAGCTGCTGCGCAACTTGGTGGTGAACGCTCTGCGCTTCGGTGGGGAAGCGCCGGTGGAGATGCGCCTTGCACCGGACGGATTCACCGTGCGGGACCATGGCTGCGGCATGACGCCTCAGCAGGTATCCCAGGCCTTTGAGCCCTTTTTTAAGGCGGACCCCGCCCGGAGCCGGGCGGCGGGGGGCGCTGGGCTGGGGTTGACGCTTTGCCGGGAGATCGCCCGGGCCCATGGAGAAACTCTGACACTGGGAAGTCACCTGGGGGAGGGCACCTGCGTGCGCTACCGCATGGGCGAAAATGTGAGCGGTTGTTGATTTTTTTGTGCGTACTTGATGAAGCTTCAAGGGCTATACTGGGGGCGTGGTCCGGGGGCGAACGGCCGCCGCAGCCTCGGAAAAAACGCAATGGAAAAGGAGTGGAACAAATGCGCAATCATCCATGGATCACCTTGGCGTTGGCTGCAGCGATGTGTATGCCCCTTTCCGCCCTGGCGGTAAGCGAAGGACAGGAGGAGGAAGCACCTGATGTTAGCCTGGAGCTGACCCTGGAGGAGGGCGCTGCGCGCTATTTGCCCGATGCTAGCGCCTATGCGGGAAACAAACGTCTTCTGCCTGCGTGGGCCGACAGCGAAACTTATACTCCGCCCGCGCTGGAGGCGGATGGCCAGATCTACGCTGACGCCTGCCAGATGCCGGCGCTGACCCCCGGTGAGACTGCCTGGGCGCAAAGGCTGTTGAATGCTATGCCAGGGGGGAAGCCAGCGGTGACGGCGCTTCCGTGCTCTGGGCCCGGACGGATGTGACCGTAGGGGTTTATTCCCTGGATCCTGAAATTTTGACGGGGAAACCGTTTACTTGCTGTTGCTCGGCGGCTGCCTGAGCGATCAGGAACTGCTGGCAATCATCAACGCTTTTCATCAGCTGGGCATGATCCTTGACCCGGTGGCGTTGAATTACCGCAACTGCGCCCGGGACGGCGGCGTGGAAGCCTGCCGATTCCTGGCTTAGGAGGAAAGCCTACGTCAGGAGGATCTGTCGGACCAGATCCGGAGAGGCGTGCTGACCCAGGCGTCCCTGGTCGGTGCGGAAAGTCAAAACCTGGTGATTCAGCTGGACAGCCGATATTTTTGCGGCCGGAGCGTTTTCCTTCTCAGGCCGTACCGCAGCCTCACCGATGAGGAGTTGGCTCTCCAGCTCTTCGCCATGGGCGCGACCGCTGACGACGCGGATTATGCCCCCCTTTGAGGCGCAGGCCCGGCAGCTGTGGCGCCAGATGGGCGCGCCCCTGTGCCTGGACGGCTGCCAGATGTCCCATGGCAGCTATCTTCCTCAGCTGACGGATGCCCAGAGCCGGCGGCAGTGGGCGGTGCAAAGCCGGATGCATTTTACCCTGAGCGCTCGGGACGCTTCAGCGTATGCCCGTGTTTTCCCTGCGGAATTTGATCAGGAAACCGGGGAACTGATTGCCTACGCCTGGCGCTATGGGCGTGTTGCAGAAAGCAACTTCTGCGGCACGCCCTAAACGCATAAGGCAAGACGGAAAAAAGAGAACGAAACGCCCTGGCGATGCGTTTCATGTTCTGCACGGCGGCGGTGAGGAAGGACTGTTCGTACATGCTGCGGATTCCGAGCATGCGGGCATAGCGCAGGCCATGCAGCTCTTTGGCGGGTCACTTCCCTGCTGCCCGATATAGAATTGTTGGACGTCATGATGTTCAATGAGATTCACCAGCGTCTTTCGCAAGAGAGGTTTTACGGATTCCGGACAATCATGATGTCCCAAAAATGTGCAGGCTGGCATGCAGTCACCTCCGCATTGAATAAACCCGAAAACGGGCATACTGATTGTACGACTTTGATATTTCAAAATTCAACCCGTATACGGGTAATGCGCCGGATTTTTGCTGTTATCATCATCAAAATTCCTAAGTTTGCATGAGATGGTAGCGAGGGACTGCGATGGATTATTCAGAGCTTTATGTGAACCGGATACGCAGTTTATGCAAAGAGCGCGGTATAGCGATCAACAAACTCGCGAACATGAGTGGCGTGAAGCAATCCACGCTGGATAATATTGTGCGTGGCTTAACAAAGAATCCCAGGGTAAAAACATTGCACAAGATTGCGTTGGCCTTCAACATGACATTAGCGGAATTCCTGAATTTTGAGGAACTAAATGAATATTCTTTTGATATAGATGAGTAAAAAGCCGGATGTTTCCGCTGGGAACCGTCGGCTTTTTTGTTCTTAAATATATACAATCTATGTGCAACAAAAAAGAAGTGATTCACAGCAGGAATTCCTTTACCGTGCCAACAAGGACGGAGGCAGAGGTCATGCGCGAATTGCTGATTGCCCGTGGAGTGCCGGAGAACCTGATACGCCTGGAGGATCGCTCCCACATCACCCTTGAAAATGTGCGCAACGCTTGCGCATTGTTGGGCGAGGGCAAGCGTGTGGCGCTGGTGACCAGCGATTATCACATGGCGCGCGCGCTGGACGACTGCCGCCGCGCAGGGTTCGACGCACTGGGAATATGCGCCATGACGCCGGAGGGGCCGTATCGCCAGCGCATGTTTGCCCAGGAGCGCCGCATTGCCGAAGGGATGCGCAGGCAGCGCCTGCAGGGCATGAGCGACCAGGACCTGATCCGGGAGCATGTGAGCCGCATGTTTTCCCAGCCTCCGGGCAGACAGGGGCAGGACGATGCGGCGGAGGGCCGTGCTGCCGGAACGTCCGAGCCTTGACAGAGCCAGCGCGGCTTGCAGGCGCAACGCCTGCATTCTGGGAAGGCGCAACCTTTGATGAACCGTTTCAAACCACCCTTGCAAGAAAGCAGACCGGTATCAAGGCTCGAGCAATCGGGCTTGCTACCGGTCTGATGCGCGTTGCGGGGAAAGCGTTCCCGGCACGGCTCCCGCGATGGGGAGCCGTGCCATAGGCCATGAGGGAGAGGCGACGATCTTAACGGCTCATGTAACGGTCGTAGGCGGACTGATAGGCGGCGATGACTTCCTCAATGCCCTGATCCTTCAGCACCTGTACGAAGTTGTCGTACTGGTCAATGGATTCCAGACCCATGATGAATTTCACCGTCATCTCCTGCACGTAACTTTCGATGTCGCCGTAGTAGTCCGCGTAGATCTCCTTCTCCTCAGCGTTCAGGGTTACGCCGCCGGGGAAGCTGTAGCTGTAGTCGTTGTTGGAATCCCAGATCTCGCTGTACACCGCCAGGGCATCGGTGTCCTCGCGACCGTATACGGACACAAAGGGCCAGGAGATGGGCGCGGCATAGGCAATCATCATGTGGGTGGGCGTGCCCTTTTCGTTGTGGGTAATCAGATCCGTAAAGACGGGTTCGCCATCCACGATTTCATAGGTTTTGCCTTCGGTGCCATAGTTGCACAGCAGGAAGCCCTCGTCGGTGAACAGCTGGTCCAGCAGGCGCGCGGCCAGCACCGGATCTTCACAGCTGGTGGAAATGGCGGCAGCCTTGATGATCGGCGCGCCTCCATGGATGTAGCCATAGTGCAGTTGGTCGCCTTCGTTGAGCACGGGGGTGGGCGCGGCGACAAAGCAGAAGTCCGGATCAATGGCGGTTCCCAGGCTGTTCACATAATCCAATACGCCGCTGTGCTCGCTGGTGGCGCTGCACAGATTTCCGCTCATCATGGCTACGCCGTCGTCAAAGGTGATGGTGGAGGTGAAATCCGGGTCAATCAGCCCCTCGCTGTACCATTGCGCCATCAGGCTGACGTAATCCTTGTATCCCTGGGTGAGCGGGCCGTACTGCACGGTGTCGTCCTTGACAAAGAACACCCCGCCCTGGGCAGGATCGCTCATGCCAAAGTCAAAGGCCGCGTTGAAGGCGTTGTATTTGCTGATGCCTGTGTTGGCCAACCCCAGTCCGCGGGTCATGCCCAGCTCGTCCTTGGCGCGGGTCAGGTATTCGTGCCAGTCGTCAAAGGTTACGGGCATGTCCAGGCCCAGCTTATCCAGCACATCCTGGCGGATGATCGGGCCGCCGTAGGTAATGCTGGTTTGATCCTGATAGGATAGCCCGCAGATGTACGGCATGGTGCCCTCGTCCGTGATGGTGTTCAGGATACGGTATTCGCTGGCGGTGCGCGCTGCCTGATAGTTCGGCATATACGTTTCCACCAGGTCCTTCAGGTCGATGATGATTCCCTCGTCGATGGCCGCATCTCCGCCGTTGCTGTACATATTATCAAAGCCGATGATAATGTCAGGATATTTCCTGTTGGTCAGCATCAGGGAGAAGTTCGTGGCGGCCTCGCCCACGGGGGGAACGATGGGCTCGATCCGCACGCCGGTTTTTTCCTCAAGAATTTTGAAAATGTCCATGTTCTGGAATTCGCCCACCACGTCGGTTACGTCGTGGGATGTCATGTCAATCCACATGGTCAGGGTCACGGGCTCGTCCGTCAGGCGTTCGATCTTCGAGCCGCCTGTCACGTGCTCGGCAATGGTCGGGCCGACCTGCTCGCCCAGGGCGGTCATGCTGGTCAGCAAAAGCATCGCGGTAAGGATCAACGCAACGATTCGTTTCATACAGATACCCCTTTTCTATTGATTTGGCTTCCCTGCGCAGGAGCCATGGGAAACAGGAAAAAGATCAATGGGTTCTTTTCAGTGCTGACGTTTAACGGAAAGGGTCAGGCAGGAGGGATGGGACGGCCCGTAATGCACCCAGGTGGTGGAGGCGACCATGGCTGCGTCATGCAGTGGACGCGCTCCCGTGCCGTGGTTTACGTCATATTTGGGGAAGGCGCTGCCTGTGATTTCTACCACGAGGCGATGGCCGGGGCGCAGGGTGTAGCACACGCGCCCCATCTCAACAGGTATGGCGTAGATCTCCCCGGGCTGCAACGGCCTGGGCGTCCAGTCGAGCCGATACCGGGCGCGGGTAGCCCCGTCGCAGATGACGAAGCACTCCCCATCCGGGGCGACGTCAAGCAAGCTGAGCATCACGTCCGTGTCTGCTGCGGTGCAGGAAATGTAGACGGTTCCCCGTATGTCGCCCAATAGGCGCTGCGCCTGCTCCACGGGCGACGCGGCGTAGCGCGCCACGCTGGGGCCCTGACGGGGATGGCAGCGGCCAAAGGGCTGATAGGGCAGGGGATTGGCAGGGTCATGCTGGTACGCATCCTGCCCGGCAAGGCGGGGTTCCTGCGCCTGCAGGGTTCCGCCAGCGCTGAACCAGAGCGTCTGCGAAACCGTGTTTTCCGGCGGCCAGGCGGACATGCTCTCGCACGTCTGGGTCACGATGTCGTAATAGCGGATGGGGGGCGAGGGATTCTCCCCGACGCCTCGGAGGAGGTGATCGAACCAGGCGAGCATCTCGGCTTGCAGGTCCACCGTCATTTCCCCGTCCTCCAGTGGGCTGTCCACCCGGGCGGGGGATTCGCCGGGCTTCCAGGGGATGATCAGCGCCTTGCTGGGAACGCCCTGGGAGCGCTGGGCCGCGCAGTGGTCAATCAACGGTGTGCGGGAGGAATCGTACCAACCGCTGACATACAGCGCAGGCGTGGCGATCCGGCGCACGTCCATGTCGCGGCCCTCCTTGTGGAGCAGATGAAAATCGTCATAGCCGTCCAGCAGGTGGCGGCAATAGTCGCGATGGATCAGGAAGGGGGAATCCTGCAGGACGGGCATGCTTTGAAGCGGTACGGCGCGCAGCTGGGAGTCCAGGTAGGTGTGCAGCACATCCAGCATCCTGGGCAGGTAGGCGCGGGTCACCTCTTCGGGGTAGCGTCCATCCCGTAGCCGGCTAATGAGGCGGCTGGTGCACCACCCGATGTGGGATGCAAACAGGAAACCCCGGTTGTCGCAGTCACGGTTGATGCTGACGCTGGTCTGCATGGGGCAGATGGCTTTCAGATGGGGCGGATTTTCCGCGGCCGCCATCAGCTGGGCATATCCCGCAAAGTAGCTGCCCATCATGCCGACCTGTCCATCGCACCAGTCGCAGGCCGCCAGAGCTTCGATGGTGTCGTAGCCGTCGGGACCGTCGGAAGTGAAGCGGTCAAACTCTCCCTGGGAGGCGCCCAGGCCGCGCACATCCTGGATATACACCGCATAGCCGTGCCGCACCCAGAAGGCTGGATCGTACTGCCCATAGCCGCGGCTCATCCAGTCCTTGCGGAACACCGTGCGCAGCAGCAGGACGGGGTGCTTCGCCCGGTCTCCCGGGCGGAACAGGTTGCCCCGCAGCATGACGCCATCCCGCATGGCGATGCCATGGTCGAAGGAACAGATCATATCATAGCCGCACATCAGGACAGCACCTCATGGGAGCGCTGCCGGATGGGCAACTGCTGCAGGAACACCTGCAGCCACTTGTCCCAGAATTCGAAGTTGTGAACGCCGTCGCAGTCATAGAAGGTCACGTCAAAGGGATTGGGGAAGGAGCGGAACAGCGCCAGATCCTCCATTTCGTCATCGTGGCAGCCATCCTGCCGGCCGCAGCAGGCGAAAATCTTGGGCAGCGGCTTCCCGCTTTCGGAGGCCTTGCGGGCCAGGTAGCGGTTGTCGTTTTCGCTGTCGTGGCATACGGACAGGTCGCCCACCTCATCCTGCACGCCAAACACCTGCCAGCGGATGAAGTTCAGCGGATGACGCTTGCCGCCGGGGATCATGGGGCCAATCATGTCGATAAAGTTGGCGCAGGAGAAAATCCCCATCATGGCGTACTTTTCCGGCTTGGAAAAGCCCAATTTCATGGTTCCGTGGCCGCCCATGGACATGCCGGCGATGAAGTTGTCCTCCCGCAGCGGCGAGAGCGGGAAGTATTTGCACAGCTTGCGCGGCAATTCTTCCGTTACGTAGTCAAAGTATCTGCCGCCATCCGTGTTGGTATAAAAGCTGGTTTCCACCGCGGGCAGGACCACGGCAATGCCCCTGTTCTGGGCGTAACGCTCCAGGCTGGTGAAGCGTTGCCACATGGATTGATCGTCCGTTGCGCCGTGCAGAAGCCACAGCACGGGCAGCAGGCCGTTGTCCAGCCTGCGCTGGTCCGAAATTTCCGGCAGAATCACCTGAACCGCAGCCATGCGGGTGAGACATTCGGAATGGATATCCATGCAGATAAGCGCCATACGAGTCAACCCCCTTTCTTATTGCAGCACCGTATCAAGGAAAATGCGGATCCACTTGTCGCGGAAATCGTCGCTGTGTCCTCCCGGTTCCGTATGGAATTCGTACTGGAAGGGGTTCCCTGGGAATTCCTCAAAAAAGGCCTTGAGGCCCAGCCCCACGGGGTATGCGTGATCTTCGCTGCCAACGGCGTGGAACACGCGGGGGACGGGTTCCCCCTCGGCAAGGATGTTCCGGGCGTTCAGCAGCACGTCGTGCTCGGGGTTTCCGGCCAGGTCGCCCGTGTCCTCCACGCCGAAGTTTACCATGTTCACGCTCATTCTGCCCGGGCCGCCGGGAGCCGAAGGTCCGCCTGCGGACCGCGGGCGCAGATGCTCCAGGGGAATGATGCTGCTGGCGGATATCACCCCAATGGTTCCATACAGATCCGGGCGGCGCATGCCCAGGGAAAGGGCTCCGCTGCCTCCCAGCGAAAAGCCGGCGATCAGCGTATCCTCCCGCCGCTGGCTGATGCAGGGGAATTGCGTGTGAACGATCCGCGGCAGCTCCTGGGTGAGAAAGTCGAAGTAATCGGCGCCCCAGTACATGTTGCAGTAGCGGCTGTATCCTGCGTGCGGCATTACCACGGCCAGCTGATGGCGGTCGGCGTACGCGCGGATCCGGGTATAATGAAGCCAGTCGTTTTCGTTGCCTCCGCCGCCATGGAGCAGGTAAAGCACCTTCCAGGGCGCTTCCGTCCGATCGTCCGGAAGGATCACATTCATCGCGTCCTGGAGCAGAAGAATCTCCGAACGGAAGTTGATATGCAAAAGAGCATTGGCCATGAGATATACACTCCCTTCGTTGTGCCGGCCATGGGGGCCGTCGCCTTTTTTTCTTTTGCGCGCGCCGCCTTGCGCGCGGTCCAAGGGACGGCGCAGGCGCAGCCTTCTGTTGCGGCCAGTGTAACAGGGGGGACTTTCCAGCGTCAATAAACAAGTTTTGTTGCGCGCGCGCACAAAAATAGCGGTTGCCCACCGTCAACCGTTTATCCCTGTTTTTCGCCGCAGAGGCAATGAAGAAAATCGAAAATGCCCATGAATATTTTTTGTTGTTTGCCGCAGCGCCTGATATGGCGCGCTTTTGCCGGTACCCCGCTTCATTGTCAATCGCCCGCGGCATATGGTACAATAGCAGCCACAAAACGTCAAAAATCGACAAGGGGTTCATGAAAGGCCGCTTTTTTCAAAAAACTTTCATGAGCCGCCAGCGGGAGGGGGCAGCAAATGCATTGTCATTTCTGGAAGTCGCGCGTATTCAGAACATGGCTGATCTGCTACTTACTGGTTCTCCTGCTGCCCTTGAGCTTTTGCGCGGTCACCTTCAACCATTCCGCGAGCATCCTCACGGAGAAGCTGCAGACCAGCGCGCTTTCCGCCGTGCAGCAGCTGACGGATCTTGCCGACGAGCGGGTCAACACGATTTTTGAAATTAGCGACGCCATCAGCATTTCTCCTGACATCCGCTCCCTGCGGCGCTATTCCCTGCCTTTTGATGCCAGCAAATACTATACCATACATCAAATTTGCTATACCCTGGAGAGCTACATCGTCCATAAACCCCTGATCCAGCAGATCTATATTCACTGTCCCCAGCTGAATTGCCTGGTCAATTTTGATCATATCTATACCAAACAGAATCAGTATGACAGCATTTTGCAAAAGAATCTGCACCTTTCCCAGAAGACCTTTGACCAGCTGACCTCCGCTTATCATCAATATGATCTGTATGTAACCGCTGACGGGGAGCGCATCCTGCTGCTGAAGACCATCAGCAGCTCCCTGGAGGATGGTTCGCCCACCCTGACGCTGATCATGGTGCTCAACCATGCTACCTTCGCAGCAGGTTTGGCGGAAACGGCGGATGCCTTCCAGGCGGAGATGGAGCTGCAGCTTCCTGCGGAGTGCTTCCTGGGCGACCCGGTCGCTGCAGCGCTCCCCGTGGCGCTACAAATGGATCAGACGACCAGCGCCTCCCAGATTGGCGATGACGTCGTTTGCCGCGTGCATGCCCGGTCCTTTGACGCCGTTTTTGAAATGCGCGTGCCCCGGGATGTTTTGCTGAACGACCTGTACGACCAAACCAGCGTCTTTTTGTATATGCTGATCGTTACAGTGATTGCCAGCGTAGGCGTTGCGTATAGCCTGAACCGGTACAATTACCGCCCGGTGCACCAGCTGCGGCAGACGGTTTCCGCCGTGCCCGTCAAGCCCGGCGGGGATGAATTCCAAGCCATGGGGAACCGCTTCCTGGAGATGCAGGAAAATTGCGAACGGCTGGCCGGCGAGGTGAATCGTTTGGCGTCGCAGGAAAAGCGGCAGCTCATCAGCAGCGTTCTCAGCGGCGATTTGCGCCACATCCCCCAGGAAAAGCAGAAGGCCCTGCTGGAAAGCATGGGTGGCAAGATGTTTGTGGCGTTGATCCTGCAGGGAAGCGACGAGCAGCCCCGGGACAGCGGCCAGCTGTTGCAGACGCTGGGAAAGCTCTATGTCGAAGCCAGCGCGGGCCATTGCCAGTGTGAAGCGCTGTTCCATGGCGGCATGGTAACGATTCTGCTTGCCTTTCCCCGCAGCACCGACCAGTATGAAGCGCAGATCACTGCCCGCACCATTTCCAAGCAGGTGCTTACCGCTGAAAACCATTTTACCGACATGACCGCGTACATTGGCGACTGCCTGGCCGGGCTGGAGGGCATTTATCAGTCCTACCTGCACGCGAGAAAAGCCCAGGAGTACACTGACTTTGTCTACAAAAACGAAAAGACCATTGCGCTGTATGATCAAACCATGGATTCCGGCAAGATCTCCTGGAAGGAGTATGACATTGTGGATGCCGAGCGGCAATTCACCAGCCGGATGGTTGCCGGCGACTATGCTGCCGGCAACGTGCTGATCCACGAAATCATTGCCTATTACCGAAGCTATGACGGACTGCCCATGAACGTCCTTCGCTGCCACATGTTTGGCGTGATGAACATGATGCTGAACACCCTGCGCAACATCGAGCCCGACCTGAACGATGTGTTCAGCGAGTCCAGCCACCCGGTTGATCAGCTGCTGTCCGCCCGCACCATGCAGGAATTGGCCGACGTCATCTTTTCCATGATCGAGGAATTGCAGCATCTGCAGGCCGAGCGCAATGATACCATGAAAAACCGCCTGCAAAAAATTGAGAACTACATCGCCGCGCAGTATTTCGACCCGAATCTGAACGTGCAGCAGGTGGCTGACCACTTCGGGATCTCCCTGCCCTACCTGTCCCGGGAATTCAAGGGGGCCAAGGGCGTGGGCGTGCTGGATTACATCAATAAGTACCGCGTCAACAAGGCCAAGGAGATGATTGCCCAAAACGACGGCGCAACCATCAGCGAAATCGCTCAACGGGTGGGGTATTCCAGCAGCCAGACGCTCATCCGCATCTTCAAGCGCTACGAAGGTGTAACCCCCGGCAAGTACCGCGCCGAGGATAAAAAAACGTGATGCTTTCTACCGGTCCTTAAAAATCGGCTACTTCCGCCATAAAACACGCGCATTTACATTTACCATGCTCCTTCGTATAGTCTGAGATAAGATGAGCGGTATCCACAGACACTATACCAAGGAGGAAAGCAGGCTATGCGCGCAAAGCAGTTGCGGACCAATTACCGGCAGAACAAACTTCTATATTGGCTTATCCTGCCTTCGCTTGTTTTTGTGCTGATTTTCAACTACGTACCCATGGGCGGTCTCGTCATTGCCTTTCAGGACTATTCGTTTGCCCGGGGAATCTGGGGCAGCGAATGGATTGGCTTTGAAAACTTCACCGATTTCTTTTCCGGCATGTATTTCGGGCGCACGCTGGGCAATACGCTGGCGCTGAGCGGGCTGGATCTTTTGTTTAATTTTCCGGCGGCCATTGTGCTGGCGCTGATGCTCAATGAGGTGCGCTCCACGCGCTTCAAGCGGACCATCCAGACGGTCAGCTATATGCCGCACTTCATTTCCATGGTGGTGGCGGCGGGCCTGATCAAGGAATTTTGCGACTCCTCCGGCGTAATCTCCGCCTTGGCGGTGCAGTTGGGCGGAAAGTCCCAGAGCTATATCTCCCAGCCTCAGTATTTCCGCACAATTTTTACCGTCTCGGAGATCTGGCAATCCGTGGGCTTCAACAGCATCGTTTATCTGGCGGCGCTCTCCGGCATCAGCGAAGACCTGTATGAGGCTGCCAGGATTGACGGCGCGGGGCGCGTGCGCCAGCTGATCCATATCACGCTCCCGGGGCTGCTGCCCACGGTAATCATCATGCTCATTTTGCGGTGCGGCGCCATCATGAATGTCAACTTTGAAAAGGTGCTGCTGCTGTATTCTCCGTCCACCTATTCCACCGCGGATATCATCAGCACCTATGTGTACCGCATGGGCATCATCAAGCAGAAGATGGGCTTCAGCACAGCGGTGGGCCTGTTTAATTCGGTCATTAGCCTCCTGCTGGTGCTGGGCGTAAACAAACTGAGCAAGGTCTATACCGAAACGAGCATGTTCTGAAGGAGGTGGAAAGCATGTCTGGAAAGATCAAGGAAAGCGTCTCCCGGAAGGTTTTCGTGGGGATCAATACCGCCCTGCTTTGCCTCATCGGGTTTGCCTGCGTGGCGCCGATGATTCATGTGCTGTTTTGCTCGTTTTCGGATCCCACGGTGATTGCCCGGGAGGGCGGATTCCGCCTGTGGCCGGTGGCGCCCTTCTCCTTTGAGGGCTATCGGGCGGTCCTCTCTTACAAAAATGTGTTGATCGGCTATGGAAACACCTTGATTTACGTGTTTGGCGGGGTGCTGCTGAACCTGGCGCTGACCATTAGCGCCGCCTATGTGCTCTCCCGCAAGCGCTTTGCGCCCCGGGGCTTCGTCACCATGATCTTCGCCTTTACCATGCTGTTCAACGGGGGCATGATTCCCAATTATCTTCTGGTGGTGGATCTGGGGCTGATCGATAGCCGCTGGGCGCTGCTGCTGACCAGCGCCTTCAACGCCTTCAACATGGTGATTCTCAAGAATGCCTTTTTGGCCGTGCCCGAATCCCTGGAGGAATCCGCAAGGCTGGATGGCGCCAACGACCTGCACATCATGTGGCACATCGTCATGCCGCTTTCCAAGGCCTCCATTGCGGTCATCACGCTGTTCGTTGCCGTGGCGCTGTGGAACTCCTGGTTTACAGCCTCGATTTATATCACGGATCGGAGCAAATGGCCCATTCAGATGTTTCTGCGGGAGATCCTGATCAACAACTCGCAAAAGAGCCTGGAAAGCGGCGCGCAGGCCTCTGCCATGGCGCTGCAGATTCTGGTCAAATACACCATCACCATCATCGCCACGCTGCCCATCCTGTGCATTTATCCGTTTATGCAGAAATTCTTCGTCAAAGGCGTAATGATTGGCTCTGTGAAGGAGTAACGTCATGCAACAGACGCAAAAAAACCTTTGGAACACCCATTATCTGTGCTTGGTCTTCGTGAATTTCCTGGTATCCGTCAGTTATTCCATGGTGGCCATGGTGGTCTCCAAATATGCGGTGAGCATCGGCATGACCGTAACCATGGCCGGATCGTTAACCGGCGCGTTCTCCATCGCTTCCATGGTGGCGCGACCGTTCACCGGCTACATCAATGACCATAGCGAGCATCGCGGCCTGCTCATGCTGGCCACCGCGGTGATGGCGCTGGCCACCCTGGGCTATGGCTTTACGGATGCGCCGGCGCTGTTCATGGCGCTGCGCCTGTTGCACGGCGCGGCCTTCGCCTTCAGCAGCACCGTGAACATGGCGGTGATCCCCAGCCTTGTTCCCGGCAACCGCATTACCGAGGGGTTGAGCTATTATGGGATTGTTCAGTCCATAGGCGTCGCCTTGGGCCCCTCGGTGGGCATTGCCGTCATCGGCGATGGCAACTATCAGCTGAACTTCATCCTATCCGCCGCGATTGCGCTGGCGGGCGTGTTCTTTGCGCTTTCCCTGCCGCGCATGCCCAGCCTGCCCGCCGGGAAGGGACGCAGCGTCCGCCTGTCCGAAATCTTCGCCAAGGAATGCTTCCTTTACGCCCTGATCGACGTGGCCATCGCCTCTGCCAATGGGCTGGAAACCAGCCTGATTTCGCTCTATGGCGCCCAGCAGCAGATCGCCAATATCGGCTGGTACTTTACGGTTTCCGCCGTTGTGCTGTGCGTCGCGCGGCTTGCCCTGGGCAAGCTGGCCGACAGAAAGGGCGTGGCTTTCGCCCTTTATCCCGGCTTGGCATTGATCATTGCAGGATTTTTGCTGCTGTGGCGCGCAAGCAGCCTGGCCGTTTTCCTGGCGGCGTCGGTGATCAAAACCGTGGGCATTGCGCTGGCGCGTCCGGCCATTCAGGCGGCATGCCTTCAGGCGGTGCCGCCGGAGCGCCGTGGAAGCGCGTCCAGCACCTATTATATCGGCTCGGATGTGGGCCAGGGCACTTCTCCCATCATCGGGGGAAAAATTGTGGATATGACCGGCGGGACGGATTACGGCGCCGCCTTTGCCTGGTACACCCTGCCGCTTTTCCTCAGCGCAGGCGCCTTTGCGCTGTGGAACCGTAGGCGCCGCTTGCGCCAAGGAGGTTGATGATGTATACCCGCCATGCTATGATGATTCCCCTGCGGGATGGCGTATGCCTTGCGTCCGATCTCTACCTGCCGGAGAGATCCGGGCGATGGCCGTTAATTTTGTTCCGAACGCCCTATGGCCGCGCGCAATTGCCCGATCATCCGCCGTATGGCCCGGTAGGCTATTGGCTGGAGGGGGGCTACGCCCTTTGCGCGCAGGATGTCCGCGGCACCGGCGATTCCCAGGGCCAGCTGGGCCTGGGCGGGGATCGGGAGTTTGAGGACGGCGAGGACGTGATCCGCTACCTGGCGCGGCAGGATTTCTGCAATGGACGCATTGGCATGTTTGGTTTATCCTTTCCGGGATTTGTGCAAAACGCCGCAGCCGCCCAAGCGCCGGAAGCGCTGCGCGCCATCTGCCCCTTCATGTGCCCTGCGCTGCATCCCTTTGGCGCGCACAGGCCCCAGGTGCTGCACATGGAGCACCTGATGTGGGCCTATGGACAGCTGCTGGCATTTCCTGAAACGTATTTGCCCGATCCCGCCGTCCGCGCAAGGTTGCTGCCTGCTTTGCAGGAAAACGCCCGGCATTTGCCGCAGCTGCTGCTGGAGCTGCCGCTGTGCAGCTGTCCCGCGGCCGCCTATCCGGAGGTGGCGTTGCTGGGAGAGTATCGTTCGATGCTGGCAGGCATCGGCGAGGAAGCATACTGGAAAAGGATGCACATGCCCATAGACTTTCGTCAGGTGCGGGCGGCCATGCTATTTGGCACGGGCTGGCTGGATGCCGCCCGGGAATGGACCATCGAAAGCTATCTGGCAGCTCGCAAGGAATCTCGGGCGCCTGTGCGGCTTCTCATCGGCCCATGGGCGCACGACGAGCGCTTGAAGCATGAAATCGACGGCGTTGACTTTGGCACGGCGGCCTCAGGCGAAGGCCAGGACGTGCGGGGCATGATGCTCCGTTGGTTTGACCGCTGCCTGCGGGATCAGCCGGCCGAGCCCTTTCCACGGCGGGTGCGGTACTTTATGCGTGGGAGCAATACCTGGCATGACGCGGATGAATGGCCGCCGGAGCAGGCCGTGCTGCAGCCGTTCTATCTGTGCGCGGACGGAGCTTTGCGCCCCCAGCCGGATCATTCGGTCCAGCGGCTTGCCTACACGGCGGATCCGGCTGACCCCACGCCCTCCGCCATTGTGGATGCGGCTGGACGCACGCTAAATGCCGACTGGTCCCAGGTCAGCCGCCGGCAGGATGTGCTGTGCTTCCGAAGCGCGCCCTTGACAAGGCCGCTGCGCGTGGCTGGCACGGCGCAGGTTTCTCTGTATGCGGCGACGGATGTGCCGGATACGGATTTCGTCTGCCGCGTGCTGGACGTGGATGCGCAGGGGCGGGAGACGGCGCTCTGCGTGGGCATGCTTCGAGCAAGCGTGCGCCATGGCGGCTTTCAGCGGGTGTGGCTTCAGCCTGGCCGTGTGGAGCGTTATGCGTTTGATGCCGGGAATCTGGCCAACGAATTTCAGCCCGGGCACTGTGTGGAAATTCAGATCTGCAGCTTTCTGTATCCTACCTGTGATCGAAACCTGCATACTGTTAGCCCCATCGGTGAGGGCTGCTATGGCGTTCCGGCGCACCAGCAGGTGTTTGCGGGCGGCTCCGTCCCTTCCGTGATCTATCTTCCCGTATTGCCGGATGGATTCGCCTGACCGTTTGCAAGGGAGGTCGTTGTATGCTGTACTATAAAACATTTCATCAGGGCGGAGCCATGTATATTTTCTATCCGGGCGCGCAAAGGCGCACACCGTACAAGCGCAGCGGCCTATTTCTGCTCATGGACGAAGTGAATGAGCGGACGGTAGCCGCCATGCTGGATCAATGCGGGCTTGCGCAGCTGTGCCTGGACGAGGAGATCGTGCTGGGCATTCCGGTACCGCCCAGCGGCGGCTGGGACAGGGCCGCCACGGAGGATATGCGCGTGTTCTACGACGGACTGTCCAACCCGGAGGACACGCCCTTTGCCTTTACCAAGGAGGGCATCCCGACCCTTTCGTCCATGCTGAGCTTCTGGCATCCCATGCAGGATGTGCGCTACGTGATCGGCCTGGGATCCGGGGCTTCCTATGCGCTTCGGTTGGGTGCGGAGAAGCCCGCCTGGTGGGCCGGCCTCTGCGCCCTTGGAGGAAGGCTTGCTCCGGAAACGTCATGGGCCGGCCCCATCCCTGCCTGGCTGAGCGCCTGCGACCCGATGGCTGTGGAGCTGTTCTGCCGCGCGAATCAGACGGACACGGAAGCGGGCGAGGTCCGGTTCTGCCGCAGGAATCCTTTGCAGCAGGTTATTACCACGCCCCTGGCCTGCACCGCTTCCGCGTTTCGCCAGGTGTGGAACCGCCTTTTCCGTCAGGTCCGCCGCATCAATACTTCGGTGGCGGGAGATCTGGCGGGCCGCATGGAAGATCCGCGAAGGATGTTTGCCTGCCATGTGGAGGATGACCGGCTGGATGGCACGCCGCACACCTGGTTTGAGCATCTGCCTGCCCAGCGTGCCGCTACGGAGAAGCTTCCGCTGGTGGTATTCTTCCACGGAGGCTCGGACAATCCGGCGGAAGCTGCGGAAATGGCGCGCCTGCATGAACTGGGGCAACAGGAGGGATTCATCACGGTGTATCCCTGGAGCACCAACCGATGCAGCTGGAACAGCGGCATGCAGGCGGATGAAGCGGATGACGTTGGCTACTGTGCCGCGCTGATTCAGTCCATGCTCCGCCGGTATTGCGTGGACCCCCAGCGCATTTATCTTTCCGGCTTCTCCAATGGAGCGGCAATGGCCATGAGCCTGGCGCTGTGCCACCCGGAGCTTATTGCCGGCATTTTTCCCATCGACGCCAATTGGCCCGGCCGGCGGGGCGGTTATGCGGAGGTGGACTGGCGCACGGTTACACCCTTTGCCCAGGGCATGGCGCGCAAATCCGAGTTCGATTATTTGATGCCCGTGTGGTATACGTATGGAAGCCGCGAACCCTCTTATCCGGTGCGAAGGCTGAGCACCCAGCAGCATCAGTATGATTTCTGGAAAATGTACAATCACATTGCAGTTGCGCCCACCCCGGAGGCCGGGGACGCCCAGGGATTCGCCTGCGGCGTTCCTGGAGATATTCAGGAGACACTTCGCCCGTGTCCAGCCTATCCAGAGCACTGGTATGAGGTGCAGCGGTTCCTGGATCCACAGGGCCGCAACCTATATAATTATGTGGTCATGCATGACAAGGGGCACGAAGTGGCCCCGATGGATGCGGCGCTTGGGTGGCATTACGTTCGCGCGTTCCGCCGCCTGGCCACCGGCGAGCTTGCACAGATGGAATGAGATGGATTTCTCCCGCTGCTTCAGGCTGATTCATATTTGCCCATATCCCTGGATAGCGGATTCCCTACACCGTTTGCTGAGCGGCAGCAAGGGGGGATGATGGCAGGTGCATCAATGGTCGTGCAATGTGGTTTTCTCGTGCATGGATCATGCAAACAACGCCCGGCGGGCCGGTTGGCCTGCCGGGCGTTCAGACTGTCGAAAAACCCCAGGGAGGTGTCGGAGGGGCCGCAGCCCCTCTGACTTTTATTCGTATCCGACGGCTTTGCCGGCGGGGCGGGTTGTTGATTTTGCTTGCAAAATCAATTCCTTACAAATTCGGGCGACCTCTGGTTGACCGAATTTGCTTCCTC